>NZ_QUES01000004.1:0-316442 GCF_003478085.1 Eisenbergiella sp. OF01-20
AAGACATCGCCCTTTCACGGCGGTAACACGGGTTCGATTCCCGTCGGAGTCATATTTTAATTGTGTTCTGCATATAATATAATAAACAAGGCGCAGTAGCCAAGTGGTAAGGCAATGGTCTGCAACACCAGTATCCACCGGTTCAAATCCGGTCTGCGCCTCTACAAAGAATCAGAGAAATCTGGTTCTTTTTTCGTTTGTCCACTCTATTTTTTTAATCTATCAGGCTTGGTGAAGTACTGAAAGCCTTGATTTTACTGGAATAAATAAAATTTAAAATAAATTTTTTTGTATCATAGACCATTGTTATTACCTTTGAGTTAATTGTAAGGACTGAAGCAATAATATATGTAGTATCATCTAAAGTATCGTTTTAAACCGTTTTAAACCGAATAAAACCGCAAGATAAGGTGGAAATAAGGTGGAGGCTGTTTTTAATTTAACGATTAATATTATATAAAATAGAGTGTGCTAAAATAGTGAAAATACGCCATTAAAATTAGCCGCATAGAGAGTCAATGAGTTTGGTTTTACTTAGTATTGCCTGCATCCTCTTTTTTCTTCCCGTGCTGTTTCCGGTAAACAGCCGGTGTCATCCCTGTCTCTTTCTTAAATGCTGCGAAGAAGTAGTTCTGATTTACAAATCCCGTTCGGTTAGAAATTTCATTTACCGTCATATCTGTCTCGGCCAAAAGGGATATCGCATAGCTGATTCTCACATTCTTTATGTAATCCTTCAGGTAAACACCTGTCAGGCTTTTAAATATTTTTGAAAAATAATTGGAAGAGTATCCAACAACTTCGGATATCCTATCTATACTCAGATTTGGATCCCCCAAATTTTTGCGAATGGATTCCTGTGCCTGCTTTACCGCATCCCAATAAATATCGTTTTTATTAAGCGCGGAATGCTGCAAGGTTTTCAGGTATTGATCAAAAATCTGTATAAACCATCCCTTTGTTTCTTTTAGGGTATGTACGGAGTGGAATAACTCATCTACAGATGAAAAATCCATATTCAGGTACTGGCTGTCTACAGTAATGGAACGCATTACGTTTGCCATCTGATCTACCAGGTGGATGAGTATACGGATTACATCCTGGTATACATATGTACGTAAGAAATCTGTCAGTTTATCATAACGTTCCAGGAAGTTCTCTTTATCCCTTTGTTTGATGCTTTCTATCATCCCCTTTATAAGTTCATCCGGATACGTGGTCATAACGGATAAGAGGGTATCGATTTCATCCCTTGATATGATTTTTCCATACCCCAGAATGAACCGTTCCTTAAGCAGTCTTACCGCATTTTTGTATCCTTCATAAATCCTTGCAGCCGGGTAGCAGTTTCCTTCCGGCACCAGCGTTATGCTGGCATTTGCTGCAAGTGATACAAATTCCTGCAGCTTTTGCAGTCTTTCTTTCGGCAGATGGTATTCCATCCCTCCTGTTTTTGGGGTATATAAAATAATATACTGCGTTTCGGTTCTGGGTATCAGTTCAAAGCTGCATAAATCAGCCAGGGTGTTTTCCAGTCCTGCCTGCAGTATTTCCGAAAAAGACAGTCCGTTTATCTGCTCCCTGCCGGTTATATAATCTGTATCCACCAGCAGCAGATAGATCTCCGGGCCAAACAGCTGAATATTATAAATCCGCCATGCTTTTTCCAAGTCTGTTACCGGTCCGTTCTCCTGTATCAATGTCTTTAAAAATGATTTTTTGAGGATTTCCATGTTGCTGGAATTTTCAAGCTTTAAATCCTGCACTTTATCGGATAATGCAGTAACAATAGAATTTACGTAAGCGAATTCATCATTTCTGTTTTTCATTCCGTCGCCGGTACCTAGTTCCGAAGCTCCTGCTATCTGATCCAATTCCGTAATCGTATAGTGGATAGGAGAATAAAGTTTTTTTGAGAGGAAAGAGGTGAGTCCGAGAGATAATAAAATACTGATGAGACACAGCAGGAGGAGCAGATACGGAGAATGCAGCAGAAAAGTACTGCTTTTGTTTACCGTAAAACAATACCAGTCTGTTGTGTCCAGTCTCCGATAGGATATCAGATAATTTTCTCCGTTCAGCCGTTCTGTGAATGTACCGTCTGAAGTTCCTGCAGAGGCTTTTTTTATCCAGGAAAAAGGAATGCTTGTAACCGGGGCTGTTCCGCTATGTGCCGCCACAATGGAGCCAAATTCATTTACCAGATATGCATTTTCCCGGGTATCCCCTAAAATCCCTGTCCCGATCTTCTCAGTATCCAAATTAAAAACCACGCAGTAGTAGGTCTGTGTATACTTGTTTAAGATGTAATAAACCATACTTAGATAGTCCGGGCCACCGTTGTCCCCGGAACGGTCCGGATCATAGTAGGCAAAGACGGCCTTCTGTTTTGCCTGTGCCGGCAGGTTTTCGGCGGAATTTTTCAGAAAGGCTTTTAAAAAGAGCTTCATATCAAAAGAAGCCTCGCTGGACAGATAGGTGTCATTTACATGATTGTATAATACAATTGAGGATATATAGGTATTCAGGCTTCCTATATTTCTGATTGTCTGAAGGGTTTCGGTTTCGGGGCGGTTATTTTTGCCCCGGGCGGTCAGATATTCCGTAACAGTAGAATTGTTACTCAGGAGAAAGGCATACAGAACATCTATTTCCCGCGTTAACTCTTTATAGCTCACTGCCGTATCCTCTAAATATTCATTGGCGGCTGATAGTTTCTTATTGTTGATTCCTGATGCGTAAAAAGATAAGGCCAGATAGGATAAGAGGCCGGATAACAGAATCAGTATAGAAAATATTGCTGTAAAAAGGACCTGATAATATTTTTTGCTGATAAATTTTTTTCTGCTCATCTTTTGTAACCCCTCCCGTTCGTTTGTCAATATTATACATGTTCCCTCTCTATATCACTATAGGAATTGTCTATACTTCTTCTTTTTAAGAGTGTTTTGCTGATTTTCATAGTATATTATGTGAGTTTTTCTGAGTCAAAAACACATATTTGAAGTTTAAAAGCACGAATACACATGCTACGATTTAGCCATGTTCAGGCGCTGATGTAAACGGTGCGGAAAGGAGGCAGAAACAGCTGCTATGGAAAAGCGTAAGCTCACGGAGTGGAAGATAGGAAAAGCAAATTTTGATTTTAGCGAATCCAAACAGGAATTATCAGAAAAAGTAAATAGTATTACAGACGATCTTTTACCTGCCGGGCAGATTGCCCAGGTACATGAGATTCTGATACAGAACGGACTTGCATCCGCCGAAGTATTGGAAAGCGGGGATTCATCCGAGTTGGCCTGGGTATCCGGGTATGACTGGTTTTATAAAACGGAATTTACCATACCAAAGGAAGAAGAGCACTATTTCCTTTGCTGTAAAGGACTTGATACGGTATGTGACATTTTTCTGAATGGAGAATACCTTGGACTTTCTGAGAGCATGTATCTTCCTTTTGAGAAGGAGATAACCGATCTGGTAACTTTAGACGGAAAGAATTCCCTGTTACTTTATTTCCACAGTCATGAGAAAATGTTGAAAGTTTTTACGGACACGATGCCGGAAAGGTACAGGGGTTGTGTTCCCGCAAGGGCTATGCTGTTAAAAGCGGAGGATTATGGTGCGGATCCCGGTAAATGCCGGGGATACTGGAATATAGGCATTTTTGATGATGTATATGTGGAAGGGTGCTCTGTCCTGAAACTTCAGGAGGTAACTATTGATGTGAAACAAAGCCAGCCTTTCCAGGTATATGATAAGGCTGCGGTAAGTTATTCTGTGCGGGGGACTGCCTACAGGGGCGGCATGATTAGGGCGGACATTATGGTCAGCGAAGCCGATGGAAGCAACCCGCTGTTCCGGGCATCCGGCAAACAGGTAGAAGCGGGGGAGTTCCGTATAGAAGGCAGTATCCTTGTGGAGAATCCCAAGCTGTGGTGGCCCAGAAATTATGGAGATCAGCCTCTTTACCGGTTTCGGGCGGAGCTTTCTATGGACGGTGTCGTCTGTGAACCGGTATGCAGGCCTTTTGGTATCCGTGATATCAGGCGGACGGGAAATATGGCATTTACCTGCAATGGGGAACATATCCGCCTGTTTGGCGGGGATATTGCGCCTGTTTATGGTCCGTCGAATGTGTTTCATGACCAGACAGCCTTTGACCTTATTGACAAGATCTGGCTGGCCGGAATGAATGCCGTCAGAATATGGGGGCCTGGCAAACCTTATCCGGATCGTTTTTATGACAGGTTCGATGAACTGGGAATTCTGGTATGGCAGGATTTCCCCACGGGAGGGTCCGAGCTGCCCTGCGATGAACATTACCGGGAATTGCTCGCCGGCCAGGCTGAAGCCATGCTGCGCAGACTAAAGCACCATCCCTGCATTTATCTGTGGTGCGGAGGCAACGAGAACATTTATATGAATGAATATTTTGAACGCAGCAGTACTATCGGCTACGATATTCTCACGGATACTTTCCGCAGGCTCTGTAATGAACTGGATCCGGAGAGGGTTTACCATGTTTCCTGTCCCTATGAAGGAAAATATACGAACGATCCGGATTTTGGCGATTCTCATGGGAGCCGTGCTTTCCGGCGTTTTCTTCCGGGAGAACCCTATGGGGTTTTCTATTCGGAGAATATCCGGGTATATCCTCCGCAGTATAAATCAATGAAGCGATGGCTGGGATCCGGGATGTGGGATGAGAATTATACAGATGTCAGGCCTGTGGGGTGCATAAAACCCATGCCGGCCTCGTGGGCAAGCCGTCTCGGAAACTTTGGGGAAGAGAAACTTGGGCCGATACATGAATATTATTCCGCCGATACCCCGGATGGCCTGATTTATAAATTTACAGCGGCGGCCAGCCAGGATATTTACCAGATGTATGCGAGAAGCAGGAGGGGGAAACCCCACTATAAGAGTGAAGAGAATACTATCTGTCAGGGTTTTATGCTCTGGAAGATAAACGATCCCTGGCCTAATTTTTATTGTGCACTGGTGGATTATTACGGGGAATGTGCTATGACCTATTATGCGGTTAAAAGGGCTGTCCGTCCTGTCTGGATTGACCTGGAGGTGGATGATCGGGTTTATCTGTGGGGAGTCAATGACACCCTTTCCGATTTCAGGGGGACCGTGACCCTTACTTCCTTCCGTATGGATGAAAACCGGACAGACAGGCAGGCGGAGATTCCGGTTTCCCTTTTGAAGGATACTTCCGGGGTTCTGACCAATCTGGATTTTTGGGGGCCGGTTCACTGGCATACGGTACTTCATGCCTGTTTAAAGGATGAGCGTGGGGAGGCGCTTTTTACCACCACGGCTTTTCTGAAGCAGGAAAATATGCTTGCGTTTCCGGATGCCATACTTACTCTTACCGTTGAGGGTGACAGCGTAACTGTCAGTACGGATCGTTTCGCAAGATGCGTGGAACTGTCAGCCGGAGAGGATGGTGAAGCTTTCGGCTGGGTTTTTGAGGATAATTTCTTTGATCTCCTGCCCTTTGAAACGAAGAGAGTTGGCATAATAAGAAAGGGGGAAGGAAGCTGCGTCCGTGCTAAGGCACAGTATGGCAGCACCTTCACAGTATGTGAGTTACCGGTGGTGGGAAAGGGGAATACAAATGCATAAAAAAATAAATGCGTTCAGGCTGTGCAAAACCAGGAAAGGAGCTGAAAATCTGGCGGGTTATCTGTTTCTGCTTCCCAGCCTTACAGGATTTTTAGGGTTCATATTCCTTCCCATGCTTTTTTCCCTCTTTTTAAGCTTTACCAAATGGTCTTTTATTTCGGGCTTTGCAGGGATGGAGTGGAAGGGGGCGGCTAATTTCACAGCGTTGTTCCAGGATATAAAATTCATTGCGTCCCTGAAAAACACCTTCCTGTATACCCTTTATACAGTGCCGGTATCCCTGCTTTTAGGTTTCGCGGCGGCGGTGATTATCCATGACTTTACTTATGGAAAGACGTTCCTGAAAATCAGTATTTTTCTTCCTTATATTTCAAGCCTGGTGGCTGTCTCCGTGGTCTGGAAGGTTATTTTACATCCGGCATCCGGACCCGTTAATCAGTTCCTGTCTGCATTGGGGGTTACCAGTCTGCCGGGATGGTTCGGAAGCAGTAAGTGGGCCTTGATAGGTATTGCAATAGAAACGGTATGGATACAGATTGGTTACAATGTCGTCCTCTATATGGCCGGATTCACCGGCATCAGCAGGGAATTGTATGATGCTGCCGCTATAGACGGCTGCAATGCCTGGCAGAAAATCAGATATATTACCATACCGGGAGTGGCGCCCACCACGTTCTTCCTGACAATTATGGCAATGATCAGTTCTTTCAAGGTATTTGATCAGGTCAGTGTTATCACCCAGGGAGGGCCGGGAGATTCCACTATGGTTCTGGCCTATTACATTTATCAAAAAGCATTTACCTATTATGATATGGGTTATGCCAGCGCTATGGCCTGGGTTTTGTTCTCCATCATCCTGGTAATTACTTTGATCCAATGGAAATTTGGAAATAAGAATGATGCAGATTAACGGAAGGCAGCAGGAGGGTTTACGGATGGAAAAAAAGAAAACAATTATTATACGCATATGCTTTACCGTTATAATCGGCATTCTGGCGCTGACGATGATTCTGCCGCTGTTGTGGATGATTTCCACCTCCTTCAAAATTGAAGGGGAGGTGTTTGAGTTCCCAATCAGATTTATACCGCGGACACCAGATCTTATGAACTATTGGGAGGCGTGGAACGGCTCTTTTGATTTTCCCCTTTATTATCTGAATACGATTAAAATATCCGTCCTGTCCACGCTGCTGCAGGTGGCGGTATCGGCCATGGCGGCGTATGCTTTTGCGAAGATCACATTTAAATTCAGCGGTGTTATCTTTATGGTATATCTGAGCACCATGATGATTCCCTCCCAGGTTACCCTGATTCCCTGTTTTATGATTTTTAAGGAGGCAGGTCTGATGGACACACATTTGGGGCTGGTTATCCTGACTTCATTCAGTGTATACGGTGTATTCCTGCTGAAGCAGTTTATGGGAGCCATATCCGGTGAACTTTCCGAGGCGGCGATCATTGACGGAGCAGGACATATGCAGATCTTCACCCGTATCATACTGCCCATATCCAAGCCGTCCCTGGTGACGCTGGCTATGCTCAAGTTTATCTGGACGTGGAATGATTATATGAATCCCCTGATTTTTCTCAATACCACCAGCAAATTTACACTTCAGCTGGGTATGAGGAGTTTCAGTTCGGAATACGGAAACCAGTATGGACCCACTATGGCAGCAGCTGTCCTTTCCATTATGCCGCTGATGCTTCTGTTCCTTATTTGCCAGAAAAATGTCATAGAGGGAATTACCATAGGGGCGGTAAAAGAATGAGGGTTTTAATAAAATAATATATATACAAGGAGGCTCATTTTATGAGAAAATGGAAACAGCTTTTATCAATCACAATGGCAGCTTTGCTCACGGCAGGACTGTGCGCTTGCGGAAGAGGCGGGGAGACTGCGCAGGAGGCGCCGGCAGTTGAGACCCCGGAGACAGGAATGCAGACGGCAGAAAATGGGGAACCGGAGACAATTACCCTGAGATTTTTTAACAATGAACCGACTCTGACAGAAAAGCTGAACGAGATTAACGCAGAGTATACCAGAAGAAATCCTCATGTACAGATTGAAATTGTGGATGTTCCCGGAGCGGACTACTACACCAAGGTTGACACGACAATCCTTTCCGGGGAACAGCTTGACATCTGTTTCTTTAATGTAAAGTTTGATTATGCATCCAGAGCTGCCCAGGGGGAATTCTATCCTATGGATGATTTCATAAAGGCGGAAGGGGTTTCTTCCGTAACGGATCTGTATACCATAGATTCTTCTGTGGAGGACGGAAAGGTGTACGGCCTTCCGGGAGATGTCAAGGAGTATGTAATCTGGATAAACAAGGATGATCTGGAAAAGGCGGGACTGGAGGTTCCTTCCCTGAACTGGACCTGGGAGGACTTCGAAGAATATGCCCGGAAGCTGACCTGGGGGGAAGGTCCGGATAAGCATTACGGTGCCATGTTCTATACCTATGATCATTATAATGTACTTACCGCCTACAACAGGCTGGACGGCAATCCGTATCTGAATAAAGACGGCACCCTGAATCTGGATGACCCTTCCTTCCGCGAATCCCTGGAATTGCGTTACCGCATGGAGCAGGTAGATCAGTGTGCCATGCCGCTGTCTGAGGTGCTTGCCACCAACCTGGATTTCAGGACTGCATTTTTCAGCGGAAAGTGCAGTATGATTCTGATGGCTACCAATATCATCCCGCAGACGGCAGACCTGGAGAATTATCCTCATACTTTTACAACTACTTATGCATCCTTCCCCATGCCCGCTGACGGACGTACCGGATATGCCTATGCGGACAACCGTTTCTACTGCATTGGTGCCACTACCGTGAATGCTGAAGAATCCTACAAGTATCTGCGCTATCTGACTACTGAAGGGATCCCCATGAAGGGTGTTACCTTTACTGCGGATAAGAATAACCAGACCGGCATCGGGGATGTAGTGGATCTGATGACCGCTGAGAATCCGGAATTATTTGATAAGGAACAGCTTCTGACCGTTCTGAACAATCCGGATCTGAAAAATAATTTCTGGGAATATGTCCCCAGTTATACCGGGGAAATCGTAAACCTCTATAAGGCACAGGCGGAAAAGGCGGTTATGGGTGAGATTCCTTTTGATAAAGCGCTGGAGACGGCAGCCCAGCAGTGCCAGCAGGTGATTGACAACAATAAGTGACGGGCTGATAAGCTTCGGCTTCAGCCACAGGCGTGCAGGAAGCGCGCAGATGGGAGGAATGATGGAAATAAGAAAATTCGGAAAAACCGGCTGTGAAATCACAGCACTGGGGTTCGGGGGAATGGAGCTGCTGTACCTGGATGAAAAAAGTGCGGTCCGTCTCCTTAACGAAGTTCTGGATCAGGGTATTACCTACGTGGATACCTCACCGGAATATGCCAAGAGTGAATATTATATCGGCAAGGCGATTGCAGGACGCAGAGAGGAATACGTGCTGGCTACCAAATGCGGTGACAACATGACGGGAAGAGGTCCCCTTTATTCTTTTGACAGGGAAACCATCATGGGTAATATTGATGAAAGCCTGCGCCTTCTGAAAACGGATCACGTGGATATCCTTCAGCTTCACGGTGTCATCCCCGCTGATTTCCCGGAGGGAAAATGGGAAGAAACCATGGAGGTCCTGGAAGAAATCCGCCGTTCGGGCAAAGCGCTGCATCTGGGGCTTACCGTATGCAATAAGGGTCCCGGTATGTATGGTTTTCCTGCAGGCTATGGATATCATTCCATACTGCCCTTTGCTTCCGATCCGCGGATAGAAGTTATACAGCTTGTTTACGGAGGGCTTACCAGGCTGAGCGAAAATGTGATTCAGGAGGCCTGTGACCGTTACGGCACCGGAATCGTTGCCAGAGGCATCCTGAAGCGGTACGATGATTCTTATCCGGCTAAGCTTGCCGCGGCACGGCTTTCTGAGCTGTGTGAAGAAGGGGAAAGTGAGAATGACTTCCTGATCCGTTATTCCCTCAGCCACCCGGGGCTGGCATGTGTGCTTGCCGGTACAAAGAACATAGATCATTTAAGGAGGAATGTCCGGATGGCGGAAAAAGGAAAACTGCCGGATGAGGTGTATCAGGAAGCAAAGAGGAGGCTGACTTTCGCAGGAGCAGTTGCAGGGCCTGTGGAGATGGCATGGCAGGAAAGTATAAAAAAATAAATACGTACCTTTGCTCTTGGTGCGCAGGCCGCTTATCTGGTGTCCCTTGCTGAACGTATCATATATAATTATTCAGATGACAAAAGATGACATACTGTTGTCATCTTATGTATGGTATGATAACGGTACAGTAAAGGAAATGAATGGAGGACAAGCAGGATGGGCAGAGCGGCAACAAAGCAGGATTTAATCAGTTCGGCAAAGGAACAATTTGATAACATGTGGGAATTGGCGGATTCCATGACAGAGGAGGAAAAAAGGGCGGCCTTCTGTTTTGAAAAGAGCAGTAAAATGAGGGAAGCGCACTGGACGCGTGACAATAATCTGCGCGACGTCTATATTCATCTCTATGAGTGGCACCAGCTGCTGCTGGATTGGGTGGAAGCGAACCGGAACGGCCAGATGAAACCATTTTTGCCTGAACCATATAATTGGAAAACCTATGGGCAGATGAATGTGGGGTTCTGGAAAAAACATCAGGCCACTACGTATGAAGAAGCAGAAAAACTGCTACGGGACAGCCATGGGAAAGTGATGGATATGATTGCGGAATATTCAAACGAAGAATTGTTTGAAAAGAAGCATTTCTCCTGGACAGGAACCACAAATATGGGTTCCTACTGTATTTCCGCCACATCCAGCCATTATGAATGGGCTGCTAAAAAGATAAAAATGCAGATAAAAGCATTACGGGAAGGGGCATAAGAATTCCTAATAATCTTTAAATTTTACCAGTTTTTATTTGGCGCATGGGATATAGTAAATAAAAGGAACGGAGTGTATCTGCTAAAAGTATGGTGGGACGGCGGAACGGCGTTCAGGCCCGGGAAAGATAATATCCATAAAAGCCAAGAGGAGTGGGAAGTATGGTAACAGCAGCGGAAATTTCGGAATTCTTGCAGAAGGGGAAAGCCAGGATTGTAAAGGATTTGGTGATACAGGCGCTGGAAGAGGGGATGGATGCAAAAGAAATCCTGAATGACGGCCTGGTTGACGGCATGATGCTGGTTGGCACGAAATTTAAGAATGACGAGATATTTGTTCCGGAGGTTCTGGTTGCGGCGAGAGCTATGAATGCGGGACTTACCATAATAGAGCCGAAGCTGGTGGAAATGGGGAATGAGCCGGTGGGAAAGGCGGTTGTGGGGACGGTAAAAGGCGATCTGCATGATATCGGCAAGAATCTGGTGGCTATGATGCTAAGGGGAGCCGGGTTTGAGGTGATCGATGTGGGCGTGGATGCAGATGCGGATGCCTTTATTTCGAAAGCGGAGGAAACGGATGCGGATGTGATCTGTATGTCGGCGCTGCTTACCACGACGATGAACGCTATGGAGGAATGCATCGATAAGCTGAAAGAGCGGGGGCTGCGGGATAAGTATATTGTTATGGTGGGGGGCGCGCCGGTGAACAAAAGTTTTGCCAGCCATATCGGCGCGGATTATTATACGCCGGACGCCGCCACGGCAGCGGAGGTGGCAAAAGCCGCGGTAGAAGAAAAACCTGATAACTGAGACAGGATGGTAACTATTCAGCAGGCAAGCGTATTTACCGTGCGGATCGTAAGAAAATATGGGAAAGGGCAGACAGGCGGACAAGAACAGTCCGCCTGTTTTCTGTACGCCCGGCGGGCGCACGCGCATTAGGATGGTTTCCGGTTCAGGGGATCCATTGTTTACAGAAGAGGGGCGAATAATCGCAGGATACATTGGAAGCAGCGGATGAAAACGGAGCGTTTCCTGCAGTAGTCCAGTCCGATTTCCCGGCATACGGGGAAGGTTTCGGTAAAATCCTTTTTTATGTCCTGAATGGCATCGCAGCCATAGAGGTATACCCCGCATTCAAAATGCAGGTAGAGGGAGCGGTAGTCCATGTTGATGGTGCCCACGACGGCGACCTGATCGTCACAGAGATAGCCTTTTGCGTGGATAAACCCCGGAGTATATTCATAAATACGGACCCCGGAACGGATCAGGGCGGCATAATAGGATTGGGTGAGCAGGAAAACGAGCTTTTTGTCCGGGATGCCGGGAGTAATAATGCGCACATCAATACCTCTTTCCGCCGCCATGCACAATTCCTTCTGCATTTCATTGTCGATAATAAGATAGGGGGTGGTAATATACACATATCGGGAGGCGTTCTTAAGTATATTCATATACACGTTTTCGCCGAGTGTCACATTGTCCAGGGGTGTGTCGGAATAAGGCTGGATATAGCCCTTTTGGGGGCTTGGGAAGGCGGTATTCCCGGTCAGGTACTTTTCACAGGAGATATCGGTGTCCCGGATGAAATTCCACATTTCCAGAAACATGATGGTATGGCTTTTCACCGCATCGCCTTCCAGGCGGATGCCGGTATCCTTCCAGTGTCCGTAGGGATGGGTGATATTAAAATATTCGTCCGCCAGATTAAAGCCTCCGGAGAAGCTGATACGATTATCGATAACGGTTATCTTGCGGTGATCCCTGTGGTTCATGAAAATGTAAAGGAAAGGGACGAGGGGGTTGAAAATGCGGCACTGGATTCCCTGCTGGTTCAGGCGGCGCATGAATTCCGGTTTTACATAACCGATGCTTCCAAAGTCATCATATATAAAACGTACCTCCACGCCTTCGGAAACTTTTTGCAGAAGGACTTTTTCGATCCGGCGGAAGGCTTCCGAATCCTCCACCGCGAAATATTCCATGAAAATAAACTCCCTGGCATTTTCCAGATCTTTCAGGAGCGCCTCCAGGGCCGGTTCCGCCTGGGGATAGTATACGGTTTGTGTGTTGCGGTATACGGGATAGCCGCTGGAACGGCGGATATAGGCTTCCTGGTTATGGATGTATATATTTTCTTCCCGGAGACTCCGGAATATATGCTCATCCTGTTTCAGTTCGGGACTGTATTTTCCTGCCACCTTTTCATAATAGACTTTCGTTCTTTTGGTAATGCCTGTCCGGCCAAACATCAGATACAGGATAATGCCGAACAGGGGGAGGGCGAGGATTACGATGGTCCATACAAGCCTGGCTGCGGAAAATTCACTTTTGGCATTGATCCGCAGAACAACGATAAGTCCGATAATTTCAATGACGGATGCAAACCATACATAGTACTGGTTCAGCTTCCAGACGAGCGCAATGAGCCAGGCAAGCTGGATGAGCAGACAGAGGACGGTAAACAAAACACGTCCGAATATGACCTTCAGAATATTCCTCATAGTATTCCCCCCGGTTTTATCTTATTGGAAGAGCCAATTGTATATAGAATTATTTTATTATAACCGCTTGTGCCGAAAATGTCTATTTATCCCATAAAGGAACTGGGAAAACAGGCCGCAAAATATAACAGTTCAGACAGCCCTTTGTGCCCTGCGGCCTCCCCGAACTGTTATATTTTGCGGGAAGGGCTAAAAACCGGATGACGACAGGGCGGGATTTTGTTATACTGGAAACAATAGACAAACGGAGGTATGAAAGGCGGCATGGGAATGGATGAAGAGCTTAAGGAAATAGAAGCTTTTGCGGACGGAATTCTGCGGAGTTATTTTTGTGAATCGGATGTGGAATTCCTGATTTCCACCTTTGCTGAGGATATTGTCTGGCTGGGGGCCGGGGAAAAGCAGAAGGCAGAGGGAAAGGAGGCTGTGGCGGCCTGTTTCCGGGAAGGGAAAGGGGATCTTGCTCCCTGTGACATGACTGAGGAAAGATATGAAACCCGAAGGCTGGGGGAAAAATTCTTTTTGTGTGAGGGGGACAGCTGGATCCAGCCGAAGAAGGAAACCGGATTGTATTTCAGGACGCATCAGCGGATTACCTTTATTTTTGAACGGACAGAAGAAGGGCTGCGGACGAAGCATATACATAATTCGGTGGATTACTCGGATATTCAGGAGGATGAATTATTCCCTGCCCAGGCGGGCAGAGAAGCATTTGAGAGGCTGAGCCGGATACTGGAGCAGAGGGATCGCCAGATTGAACTGATGCTTTCCCAGCTTCCGGGGGGAATGCTGATATGCGGTGCGGAGTATAATTTCACCGCAAAATGGATAAGTGAATCCCTTTGTTATCTCCTGGGATATGGAGGACCGGATGAATTTGAACGGCTTACCGGCAAATCAGGGCATGGTTATATCCTTGAAGAGGATTATGATACGGTATGGGAAAACATAAGCCAAAAACTGGATCAGGGGGATTCCTACAGTCTGGAGTACCGGGTGATACGTAAGGACGGCAGCGTTTTCTGGGTATCGGATATTGGGAAAAAGGTGCTGGATCTGGACGGGCAGGAAGCGATTTACTGTTTTATTTCAGATATTACCGAACGTAAGCAGAGGCAGATGGAAATGGACGCAGTGAACCAGGAAGTGGGCAGGCAGGCCAGGTTCCTGACTCAGCTCTATAATTCCATGCCCTGCGGCATCCTCCAGTTTACAACGGATCTGCCTCATACCATTGTGAGCCTGAACCGGATGGTGTGGGAGTTTTACGGGTATTCCTCTGAGGCGGATTTCCGCAGTCATATAAGCTCGCCCCTGGAGCTTGTCCTGGCGGAGGACCGGAACCGGGTAAAGGGCATGATAGAGCAGCTCCATCCCATGTCGGGCACGGTGAATTATACCAGGGAGAGCAGGCGGACAGACGGTACGGCCGTCTGGATTAATGTGATTATGGAGAGGCTGGTGAATGCAGACGGAATCGAGATCATCCAGGCATTGTTCACCGATATTACGGAAATCAAAAAGCTTCAGCTTCTTCAGGAACGGCAGCGGCTGATTGAGAACCAGTCCCTGCGCGCGGCCACCTGTACGGCTTATCCCATGATAATGAGTATTAATCTGACCCGGAATACCTATGATTGCTTTATTGAAGAGCAGGAATGCTTTCTCCGGAACAGAAAAGGGGTGTTTGATGAACTGGCGGCGCAATTCCTTTCTGAGGTTTATCCTTCCTACCGGGAAGATTTTGCCGCCTTCTATGACCGGAAATCCATTATCGCACGTTTCCGGGACGGGGAACGGGAATTGTATATGGAAGTACGGGCAAAGGGTACGGACGGGGAATACCATTGGCTTTCCATTCAGATTATTTATGTGGATAATCCGGTGGGAGAAGAGGTTCTCGCCATTGAGCTTGTCAAGCTTCTGGATGCCCAGAGAGCGGAGAAGGCGCGTCAGGAGCAGCTTCTGAGGGATGCGCTGGCGGCGGCAAGGGCGGCCAATGAAGCGAAATCGGATTTCCTGTCCCGCATGAGCCATGATATCCGCACACCCATGAACGCCATTATCGGTATGTCCACAATCGGCCAGCTGAAAAAAGACGATCCTTCCCGGATCCAGGACTGTTTCCACAAAATCGATGCGTCTTCCCGTTATTTGCTTTCTCTTATCAATGATATTCTGGACATGTCCAAAATCGAAACAGGGAAAATGACGATTTCCCGGAAGAAGTTTGATTTTGTGGAGTTTATAGAGGAGATTGTCTCGATTATTTATCCCCAGGCAGTCAACCAGGGCCTGGATTTTGAGCTGCATTATAAGGATCCGATAGAGCATTATTATATCGGGGATGAGCTGCGGCTGAAGCAGATCGTTATGAACCTTCTTTCTAATGCGGTAAAGTTTACGCCGGCCGGGGGACGTGTGGAGGTACAGATACAGGAAGAAAAAAGGACGAACGGCTTCGCATACCTGCGTATGCAGGTATCGGATACGGGAATCGGTATGTCGGAGGCATTTAAAAGCCGTCTGTTCCAGCCATTTGAGCAGGAATCCTCGGAAATGGCCCGGAATAATGTGGGAAGCGGCCTGGGTCTTTCCATCGTATATAATCTGGTGCAGCTTATGGGAGGAAGGATCGAAGTCCGGAGCCGGAAGGAGGAAGGGAGTATTTTCACTGTCCTTCTGCCGCTGGGGGTGATCGATGATGACGAGGATGCGGAGCAGAGGAGAAAGTCCAGGGAGCTGCTGAAGGGCCTTCGGGTGCTGATTGTGGATGATGACGAGATGGTAGGGGAACAGGTTTCCGAAATCCTGGGTGAAATCGGCGGCTGGTCCCTGTGGGTGGATTCCGGCAGGACCGCGGTACGGGAAGTAAAGAAGGCGATGGAGGACGGGCAGCCTTATGATATCGCCATGATTGACTGGATTATGCCGGATATGGACGGGGTGGAAACCACCCGGCAGATCCGTAAGCTTACCGGCCCGGATACGACCATAATTATTATTTCCGCCTATGACTGGAGCTGTATTGAAGAAGAAGCGTGCCGTGCGGGAGCCAATTACTTCATTTCCAAGCCTTTGTTTAAGACAACGATTTATAATACTTTTTCCCATCTGGAGGGATTTCCCGGGAACAGCAGTGAGAAACAAAAGCAGGAGGTGCCGTCGAATTTTCACGGAAAGCACATCCTTCTGGTGGAGGACAACCAGCTGAACCTGGAAATTGCCAAATCCCTCCTGGAAATGTACGGGCTGACGGTGGATTCGGCAGAAAATGGCAGGGAGGCCGTGGATAGGTACCGGGAGATGCCGGAAGGCTATTATTCCGCGGTGCTGATGGATATCCGCATGCCTGTTATGAATGGCCTGGAAGCTTCCAGGGCCATCCGGGCTTCGGAAAAAAAGGATGCGCGGACAATACCTGTATTGGCTATGACAGCCAATGCCTTTGACGAGGATCGTATTCTGGCAAAGGAGGCGGGGATGACGGGGTATTTGGTGAAGCCGCTGGATATGGGGCTTCTTGTGGAGGAACTGAGGAAGCTGTAACAAAGGTGAAGGCCCGGGAAGGGCGGAAGGCAAAAAGCGGCAGTGCGCCAGACAAAGGGGGTGTTTGGCGCGCTGCCTTTTAAAATGAATTTTGCTGCCATAATCCGGAAGGGGATAGGGACAATCGCTCTCAGGTGTTTGTCCCCTTCAGGTATTGGAGCGCGTTGTTGTAGCAGATATTTTGGATGGTTTTTCCAAGGTAATCGATATGGCAGGGGTATTCGCCGTCTTCTACCCATTGACCGATTTTATTGCAGAGGATTCTCCGGTAGTATTCGTGCCTTGGGAAGGAGAGGAAGCTTCTGGAGTCTGTGAGCATGCCTATGCTTACCGGCAGGAGGCTCAGGGAGGAAAGAACCTCCAGCTGGGCTTCCATGCCGCGTTTGTTGTCGCAGAACCACCAGGCTGTCCCGAACTGGACTTTCCCGCGGCAGGGTGCGGACTGGAAATTGCCGCACATGGCGGCGAGCATTTCGTAGTCGCGCTGGTTCAGGCAGTAGAGGATTGTTTTGGGTAATTCCCCGGTACAGTCCATGGAGTTCAGGAGGGCGGAAAGTTCGCCGGCATAGGTGAAGTCGTCGATGCTGTCAAATCCGGTGTCAGGGCCAAGGCATTGCAGCATACGGCCGGCATTGTTGCGCAGGGCGCCGATATGAAGCTGCATGGCGATGCCGCGGGCGGCGTACTGTTTCCCCAGGAAAGTGAGTACGTTCCCCTGGAAGCAGCGGCGTTCCTCCAGGGAAAGGCAGCTGCCGGACATACGTTTTTCAAAAATAGCCTGAGCCTGTTCGTCGGCGGCGGGAGCGTAGATGCAGCCCTCCAGGCTGTGATCGGAAAGCAGGCAGCCGGCTTCCCGGATAAAGAAATCCAGGCGGGAGGTCAGGGCTTCCTTCAGGTCGGACAGGCATCCGATGGGGTGTCCCCATGTTTTTGCGAGGGCATCCAGGTACCGGGGGTAGTCCTCTTTTCCTATAAGGTAGGCTTTGTCGGGGCGGAAGGTTGGAAGGACCTCTACGGAAAAACCTTCTTTTTTCAGAAGGCGGTGGTAATGCAAGTCCTCGCAGGGATCGTTGGTGGTACAAAGGCTCTTGACATTCTGCTTTTTCAGGAGGTTCCGTACGGAAAAATCCGGGGAGGAGAGCCTGCTGTTGCAGCTGTCCCAGATTTCTTTGCAGGTACCAGGGGAAAGGGGCAGTGTGATGTCAAAATAGCGCTGCAGCTCCAAGTGCGTCCAATGGTAAAGCGGGTTGCCGATAGCCCCTTCTATGGTTTCCGCCCAGGCACAGAAGCGCCGGTAATCCTGTTCTTCGCTTTCGGAAGGGGACAGCTCACCGCAGGGACCGGTGATGAGTTCTTCAGGGAATCCGGCTGTGCGCATCGCCCGCCATTTATAGTGGTCGCCGTAAAGCCACGCCCGGGTGATGTTGGAAAAGCGGATGTCGTCATAGATTTCCCGGGCGCTGAGGTGGTTGTGGTAATCAAAGACAGGCATTTGTTCTGCGTAAGAGTGATAAAGCGTGCGGGCTGTCTCATTGGTCAGAAGGAAATCCTGGTTCATGAAGGTTTTCATGGGTTATTCTCCTATCCTGGTTATCCCAGATATTTTTTCAGGGTGTGTTCCACCGCTCCGTTGCCTGCGCAAAGCTGGCGGAAATAATCGGTTACCCGATCGGCAAGGCCGGCTTCGATTAAGTCCACGCCCCATATCCTGCTGTCGGAAAGGAGGGGATTCAGGCCGGAGAGATCTTCGGGCAGTTCGCCCGGACGGAAGGAGGCTACAAAGGGGCGGACCGTATCCAGGAGGGGATCGGAGGAAAGCGTAAAAGGTGTGCCCTTATCGTCTGTCGCCATGAGATAGCGAAGCCAGCCTGCAAAAACAAGAGGAATGATGCGCAGGCTGTCCGGGGAGAGGGAAGGGGATTCCTGATAGGCTTTGATAGTCTCTCCGAAACGGACAGGGAGCTTCTGGGAAGTATCTGTTGCGATCCGCTGGGGGGTATCCGGCATAAAGGGGTTGGGGATACGCTTGGTGACAACCTCGTCAATAAATTGTTTCGGATCCAGGATGCCCGGGTCTGCCACAACGGGAAGTCCTTCCTGGTAGCCGATGGTCTCCACCATTTTTTTAAGCATTGGGTTTTTCATCTCATCGGCAATGAGGGTATAGCCCAGGAGACACCCGTATATGGCAAGGGCGGTATGAAGGGGGTTCAGACAGGTGCATACCTTCATTTTTTCCACCTTATCCACGGTTTCCCGGGTGGTATAGATGATACCGCACTCATCCAGCGGAAGCTTTCCGTTGGGAAAGGCGTCTTCAATGATGAGGTACTGGCACTCCTCCGCGTTTACAAAAGGGGCAACATAGGTGTTTTTGGAGGTAATTACCGGTTCCAAATCGTCGATCCTGTCTTTTTCCAGCATGGCCTTTACCGCTGCGTCAGGACGGGGGGTTATTTTATCGATCATGGTCCAGGGAAAGGTGACCTTGCTTGTGTCATTGACATAGGCGCAGAAGCCGGGAGAAATGAGTCCGTTTTCTTCCCAGGCTTTCGCAAAAGATGAGGCTGCGGCGTACAGCTTATCCCCGTTATGGGAGCAGTTATCCATGCTTACCATGGCAAGGGGGAGCGCTCCATGGAGGAAGCGTTCATAAAGAAGGGAGACTACTTTGCCGAGGTAGCTTTTGGGAGCTGCGGGTCCGGATTGGAAATCGGAAGCGATATCCGGGAGAAGCTTTTTCTTGCCATCCACCAGGCTGTAGCCTTTTTCGGTGATGGTAAAGCTCGCCATTTTCAGGGAAGGAGCGCAGAAAATCTCTTTCAGACGTCCGTACTCTTCCTCATCCCCGCTGTCCAGGATCATGGATTCCACGATACTGCCCACAACCGTTTTTTCCATGCTTCCATCGGCCTTAAGGGTTACGAGGATGCCCAGATTGTCATGGGGGCGGTACATTTTTTCGATAATTTCATAATCATAGCCTTCCGCGGCGATGAGGCCGGTAGAAAGGATGCCCTTGTTAAGAAGGCATTGGGCCACGTTGGCCTGAAAAGCGCGGAAAATATTTCCTGCGCCGAAATGGATCCATTCCGGTGCGGTGCGGGTCTTTTGGGTCACGGCCGGGATATCAAACCGGGGCAGGTCATAACCTGCAGCCTGCCAGCATTCCTGATTGCTGATACCATTTTTGCTTAATTCCATAATCGTTGTCCTTTCTGATCGGAAACCGGGTAATTTCGTGATTTAAACTTCACAGGTGCCAGACAGCCCTCCGCCGGCTGTCTGCGGGGCGCTGCCATTATCTGCCGCCGTGGGATTTTACGATGGCCTCCCAGAGGCCGTTCAGGTATGCGGCGCCCAGGGCCCTGTCATAGAGGCCGTAGCCGGGCATTGCCACCTCATCCCAAATCATACGGCCGTGATCCGGACGGATGGGGCCTTCAAAACCAATGTCATAGAGTGCCCTCATGATTTCATACATATCGAAGGTCCCGTCGGAGGAAAGATGGGCGGATTCTTCGAAATCCGTGGGGCTGTTGAACTTGAGGTTGCGGACATGTGCAAAATGGATCCTGCCCTTAAGGGAACGGATCATGCCGGGCAGATCATTTTCCAGATTCGTGCCATAGGAACCGGAACAGAAGGTGACGCCGTTATGCGGGTTATCCACCATCTTCATCATGCGCAGGATGTTTTCTTTATTGATGATGATCCGGGGCAGGCCGAAAACGCTCCATGCGGGGTCATCCGGATGGATAGCCATATTGATGTCGTATTTGTCACAGGTGGGCATAATGCGTTCCAGGAAATAGCGCAGGTTGGCAAAAAGCGTTTCCTCATCTATCTTTTCATACATGGCGAAAAGGTCTTTGATCTTTTCCATGCGTTCCGGCTCCCATCCGGGCATGATGCTGCCGTTGGTATCCGCGGAAATGGAAGCGAACATATCCTCTGGATTCAGTTTGTCCACTGCTTCCTGCGTATATGCAAGTACGGTGGAACCATCGGGGCGTACGCGGGCAAGTTCCGTCCTGGTCCAGTCAAAAACAGGCATAAAATTATAGCATACCATGTGGATGTCCGCTTTTCCCAGGTTTTCCAGCGTGGTAATGTAGTTGTCGATATAGGTGTCCCTGTCCGGGGCTCCGGTTTTAATGGCATCGTGGATATTTACGCTTTCAATGCCGGCAAGCTGAAGGCCTGCGTCTTCAATTTCTTTTTTGAGGGCGAGAATGTCCTCAAGTGTCCAGGCCTCGCCGGGCACGGAATCATAGAGCGTGGAGATGACTCCGGTTACGCCGGGAATCTGGCGGATTTGTTTCAGGGTAACGGTATCGAATTTGCTTCCGTACCATCGTAAGGTCATTTGCATGGCTGGATCCTCTCTTTCTTTGTGGTGGGGGGTATGGCGGTTGCTTTTCCGTGGATTATTGCCTGTAACATATGTTGCAGGCAACGGTGGCAAACAGTTATGTTACAGTCATTATAAGGGATATAAAAATGCTTGAAAACTTTATTTATTGCTTGAAATCATGCATAAATTGCTATAGACTTTTAAAGAATGGGGAGGGGATGAGGGATGGGTACGATCCGGACGAAGTATATGAGCGGCGAGGATGAGCGGCAGGTAATGATAGCGGAGGATTTCGAGATCTATGAAAAACACGGGGCTCCTACAGGGGCCACGAGGCTTCATTATCATGATTTTTATGAGGTTATTTATGTGATGGAGGGGGAATTTTCCAGTCTGGTGGATAACAGGACCTATAATCTGAAACGGGGGGATTTCCTTCTTATCGGCAGGAATGTGATGCATAATTATCATTATGTGGAAGGGAAGCATGAGAAGTCACGGCGGATCGTGCTGTGGATCAGCAGGGGGATGCTGGATCGGCTTTCGGATGGGGAGCAGAATCTGTGCGGATGTTTTACGGCACGAAGGGACTGCGCGTATCATTTTCCGGTGCGTTATGAGGAGATTCTTAAGAGTACTCTGGTGAAGGCGGCTATGACGGAGATTCCGGACTTGGAAGGGGCGGAGGGGAAGCGCCTGTTTGACAAGGCGCAGCTGATCCTGTTTTTTGTATATCTGAATGAGCTTTGTTCCCGGGATTCCTTTTATTTTACCAAGGAGGAGAGCATCCATCACGAGCTGGTGCAGCGGGTGAACGAATATATGGAAGCGCATATGACGGAAACGATACGGGTGGAGGATCTGGCGGCGTGTGTGCATATGAGTAAATATTATTTTCTGCGGCGTTTTAAGGAGCTTACGGGGATGACGGTCCACAGTTACCTGAATAATAAGAGGCTGATGCGTTCCTGTGAAGGGCTGAAGGAGGGCATGACCATAGGAGAAGTCTGGGAGAAATGCGGGTTTGCGGATTATTCTTCTTTTTTACGGAATTTCCGAAAAGAATACGGAATGTCGCCTACCAGTTACCGGGCTTATCTGGAGAAAAAATAGGATTATACACGCAGGCTCCGCAGGTGGAGAGCCCTTTGGCACCTGGGAAGTTTGGGGTATATGATAAAAAATGGGAAGAATTAGACATATTTTATAAGAAAGGGAATAAAAAATGGACAACATTCATACTTTTACATGGACAAGGCTTATGTTACAATAAAAGCTAAGGCATTTCAGCAAGTAACGGATGGAATAAAACACGGCAACCATTTTCAGGAACAGGAAAACAGAATAAATATGAAGCAGGAACAGAATAAAAACACCGATCCCCGGAAAAAGGGGGAACGGTCTCATAAACAAAAGAAAGCAATAGGAAACAAGGTGGTGGGAATCTATCTTGCGGTACTATTGCTTATTTTGGGGGTATTGGGAACTGCCATATTTGTCGTATATCAGAGTGAAAATATCAGCAGACAGGTGGCCGGGATTTTTGAAGGAACGGGACAAGTCCTTCCGGAGGGGGAGAACATTCCCCGGGAGGAAGAGCGGACAGAGGCGGATACGGCGGGAAACGGGGAAGATGAGAGCGGAGTGACGGTCCTTTCCTGTGAGGTGCTTCCTGACGGGACACAGTTTTCATTGAAAGGGGAAACCAAAGGGGTTCCGGACAGCGATGACAGGTATCTGTATCTGCTGGAAATGGATACCTATGAGGATACGATACCGGAGGATGCGTCGTATATTGCGCGTACGGAGAAAAAAAACAGATTCATGCTGAAGGCGGATATCCTGGAGAATACGGCGGAGAGCCGTGTGTATTCCAAATTTGTCGTAGCGGTGAAGAAGGACGGGAAATATGTGGCGCTGAGCACACCCCATTACATAACGAATCCGGAGGCGCTGGCGGGCTATTCGGAACCTTATCCGGAGTCGGAGTCCATAAAAGGGCTGCTGGTGGATCCCCAGAAGCTGGGGACATCCGAGCTGGATGATCTGGGAGTGAAGCAGGCCGCCTACAACATCCCCATAGCAAGGCTTCTGGGGCCGAGCACGCACAGCAATTATCCCACCATCATCTATAATTATAACGGAAAGGATTACACCTTAAACGGCCATGTGGTTTCCGAATATGATTATGTTTTTAAAACCCTGACGGATAAGGGGATTGTGATTACGGCCATTCTGCTGAACAATAAGTCGGATGCCTATCCCCAGCTCATCCATCCGCTTTCCCGGGGAGGGAACGCGTATTATTATGCATTCAATGCGGCGGAGGAGAGCGGAACGGATTATCTGGAGGCGGTGGCCGCCTTTCTTGCGGAAAGATACCGGGATGAAGAACACGGCATTGTGATGAACTGGATAATCGGGAATGAAGTGAATGTACGGTCTACCTGGAATTATATGAAGTATGTGGATATTCATACCTATGCCAGGGAATATGCCCGGGCGGTCAGGCTGTTTTATAACGGAATCAAAAGCTTTAACGCCAATGCCAGAATTTATATTTCCCTGGATCAGCAATGGAACAGGAACCTAAGCTCCGATGCCAGTTATGATTCCAGGGATTTGATGGATGCTTTCAATGCAATTATTAAGGAAGAAGGGAATATTCAGTGGGGCCTGGCCCATCATCCGTATTCCTACCCCATGACCTGGCCGAAGTTCTGGGAACTTAGCGGGGAAGCGGGGGAGATGGTGCAGGAATCGGAGGATACCTCCATGGTTACCATATATAACATCGATGTGGTTACGGATTATCTGCAGAAGGAGGAATACCTGATGCCGGATGGTGAGGTCCGTTCGGTAATCCTGAGCGAGATGGGCTTTACCTCCACCTATGGGGAGGACGTGCAGGCGGCGGCTTTTGCCTATGCTTATTATATTGCGGAAAACAACCAGCACATAGATTCCATGCTTCTTTCCAGGGAGACGGATGACGCCAGTGAGGTGGCGCAGGGGCTTGCCCTGGGGATTTCCTACCAGAATGGGCGGCGCAAATACATATACAATACGTTCAAATATATAGATACGGATGAAAAAGAAGCCTACACGGAATTTGCAAAGTCTTATATTGGCATCCGTGAGTGGGATGAGGTCATTGTAAAACAGTGAGAAACGGGTAAGAAACCGGCACTCCTGAATTACTTACTTTCTTACGTCCGGCGCAGCAGGTGCGACGGCCTGCCTGAATAGTTACCTGTGTTTATTCCTTTTCCGGAATCAGCGACAGAAAATAGGCAAGCAGAAGGCTGCCGTCCGGGGTGTCGTCCCGCCGGTGGGAAAAACACATGCGTTCGGGATGCCATTGGACGCCCAGGATAGGCAGGAATCCGTGGACAATAGCTTCCGTTACGTTGTCGGGAGCATACTGGATGACGGAAAGCCCTTTTCCGGGAGAGCCGATTCCCTGGTGATGGGCGCTGTTTACGGAAAAATTTCTTCCGTAGAGCCTGCTCAGAAAGGTGCCGGGCAGGGCGTGGCTGGGATGGACCTGATCCTTGCCGGTATATTGGTGCAGGGTGTTGGTGGGGAGATCCTGGATGATGCCGCCGCCGAAAAAGATATTGATAACCTGCATTCCCTTGCAGATACCCAGAACCGGGCGGCCGGATCGTACAAAGGCGTCCAGCATGGCAAGCTGCTGTCTGTCCAGCACAGGGTCGATTACACGGGAGCCGTGATCCGTCTCCCCGAACAGGACAGGATCAATATCCCCGCCGCCTGGAAGAAGCAGGGCGTCAAAGGAACCGGACTGGGTTACGTCGGTAAGGGTGGTGCAGGAGGCCCCCAGCTGTGTGAGGGCGTTATGGTAATTGTCCGTATTGCCGGGAAGGCCGGCGACCGCTATTTTTTTCATGTCTGAAACCTTTCTGGTGGAGGATTTGGGCGCGTATGTATTTATTATATGCCGCGGGTGCAAAATTGCATCCTTTTTTTATTCCCGCAGCCGTCTGACTTTGACAAAAAATTAACTTTTTTCGTTTGCAATATTACGGTATTCAAACAAAAAAAGTTGTGTTATACTATTGTCGGATAGTAAATGCGGCAGGACTTTTTGGGGGGAAAGAAGTGCTGCAATACGGCAGGAAACACAACAAATATTGAGAAAAGGAAGTGGGGTTACCATAGGAATGAAGCAATACGAAGTCAGTGAAGAATACCGTACCGGAAACGAAACTATCGATCAGCAGCATGCGAGGATGCTGGATCACACGCAGAGAGCCTATCAGCTTTTTACCGATGAGAATATGCTGTTTAAGTGTGCCGACATCAACAAAATCCTGGAGGGCCTGAGCTTTCATACGGCGGCGCATTTTGCATATGAAGAAGAGTATATGCGTGAAATAGGATTTGACCAGCTGGAAGAACATATAAAACGTCATGAGGCGTTCAGCAGAAAATTACAGGAATTTATCGACCGGGTGCCCAGGCTGTCCCTGGATACGCAGGATGAAATGCTGGGAGAGGTTTTTGAGTACCTGCAGGAGTGGTGGAAGGTACACATTACCCAGGAGGATATGAAGTACGTGGAATTTGCGGAAAAACGCGGCTGCTCCGACCGGTCTGAACCGTTACCGCATCCGGCCAATTAAACCGTTTCAAGGCAGGCAGGATGCCAGCGGCCGTTGCGTTTGTTCACGGTCCTGCCAGTAAATACGCAGAGCTGTTTGGACTGTTACCCAAAATCACCGGACGGCAGCACCGTGACACAGGACGGCGCTGCCGTCCTGCTGCGTCAGCCGGAGAAGAGGAGAGAAGGCAAAGATGGAAGAAAATTGGGAAAAACTGAAAGAAATAATAGAAAAGACGGATAATATTGTATTTTTCGGAGGGGCGGGCGTGTCCACGGAAAGCGGGATTCCCGATTTCCGGAGTGTGGACGGGTTATATAACCAGAAATACGAATATCCGCCGGAAACCATTCTGAGCCATACGTTTTACCGGAGAAACCCGGAGGAATTTTTCCGGTTCTACCGGGACAAGATGCTCTGTCCGGATGCATTGCCCAACGCTGCCCACAGGAAGCTGGCGCAGTGGGAGCAGGAAGGGAAGCTTAAAGCGGTGGTGACCCAGAATATTGACGGCCTGCATCAGCAGGCCGGAAGCAAAAACGTGCTGGAGCTTCATGGAAGCGTATTGCGTAATTATTGTGAAAGCTGCCGCAGGTTTTATGATGTTTCGTATATCCTCCATTCCCACGGTGTGCCCAAATGCAGCTGCGGAGGCTGTATCAAGCCGGATGTGGTGCTGTATGAAGAGGGGCTGGACAATGGGATCCTCACCCGGGCTGTGGAATATATCAGCCGGGCGGACGTGCTGCTTATCGGCGGGACTTCCCTCGCAGTATATCCTGCGGCAGGCCTGATCGACTATTACCGTGGAAACAAGCTGGTGCTGATCAACAAAACGCCTACCCCAAGGGATAAAGAGGCGGATCTTGTGGTCCAGGGCAGTATCGGGGAAATTTTAGCAAGGCTGTAATGAACAGGAGTGACGGAAATGGATATCCAGGTTGGAAATATCGTAAAGTTGAAAAAGCAGCATCCCTGCGGCAGCAGGGAATGGGAGGTCCTGCGCATCGGGGCGGATTTCCGGCTGAAATGCATGGGCTGCGGCCACCAGATTATGGTCCCAAGGAAGCTTGTGGAAAAAAACGTCAGGGAAATCCGAGAAAAGGCTTGAAACTACAGGATTTTTGTGGTATTATTTTACTCCGTGATATATAAATTTCCTTGCTCCCGAAAAGGGGGCCAGAGACCAAAAGGAGGTAACTAGCATGAGCAAATATGAATTAACATTTGTTGTGAATGCGAAAATCGAAGACGACGAAAGAGCGGCAGTTGTTGACAAATGCAAGGCTCTGATCGAAAGATTCGGCGGCACAATTACAAACGTTGATGAGTGGGGTAAGAGAAGACTGGCTTACGAAATCCAGAAAATGAAAGAAGGCTTCTATTACATCGTTCAGTTCGACGCACCGACTTCCGCACCTGCGGAAATCGAAAGCCGTATTCGCATTATGGACAACGTTATGAGATATTTAGTTGTGAAGCGCGAAGAAGCATAATCAGGCGCTTTCCTGAATGTGTACTGAGGATGCATTCGCAGTACAGGAGGTAATATGAATAAAGTAATTCTTATGGGACGTTTGACAAGGGATCCTGAAGTGAGATATTCCCAGGGAGAGAGCGCAACGGCAATTGCCAGATATACCCTGGCGGTGGACAGAAGGTTCAACCGCAATAATGACGAGAACTCAGCTGATTTTATCGGATGCGTGGCATTCGGAAGAAGCGCTGAATTTGCAGAGAAATATCTGCGCAAAGGGACAAAGGTCGTTGTAACAGGACGTATTCAGACTGGCAGCTACACGAACAAGGATGGTGTGAAGGTTTACACCACGGATGTTGTTGTGGAAGACCAGGAGTTTGCTGAAAGCAAGAACGCTGCGGCCAGTAACGACGGGGGTTATTCCGCACCGGTATCCAGGCCTGAACCCAGCGCACCCGGCGATGGTTTCATGAATATTCCCGACGGAATTGACGAGGAACTGCCGTTTAATTAATGTGATTTTCAGATAGGAGGCAATACTATGGCTTTTAATAGAGCAGAGAGATCTGATTCTCCGATGAAGAGAAGAGGCGGTATGCGCAGAAGAAAGAAAGTCTGCGTATTCTGCGGAAAAGATAATACGATCGATTACAAGGATGTAAATAAATTAAAAAGATATGTTTCCGAAAGAGGGAAAATCCTCCCCAGAAGAATCACCGGAAACTGTGCAAAGCATCAGAGAGCGCTTACCGTTGCTATCAAGCGCGCAAGGCATCTTGCCTTGATGCCTTACGTAGCGGACTAAGTAGTGCGGCAAGGTGCCTTTGCACCACTGCCCTGATGCCTTATGTGGCAGAATATGTAAAAGCCGGACTGGCTGTCCTGATGGACGGCCGGTCTTTTTTTGTCAGGAAACGGAAAAAACACAGATTTACCGTCGCTCTTCAACCCGATGAAAAGTGTGGCAATCCTTACTGAAAAATGGTATAATATCAAAGATATGTATTTCCGGGCCGTGGTCCGGGATATGATAAGCATATGTAACTGTGAAGGTATGGAACCGGTACAGGCATATAGTGTTCAGGCGATGGAGGTCCGGGCGGTGCAGACTTGGGCCGGCTCGTACTACGGATGAGGATAGGTATGAAGAAAAGAGTCAGACTAAAGGGAAGGCTGAAGATATATATGCAGATTTCCATGTATCTTGGCCTTTTGCTTTTATTAGTGGATATTGGAATTTATTTTCTGGATAAGCGGGCAGGGTTTCTCATCACCTGTTTTCTTGTGTTCTACTTTGCAATGATTCTGTATCTGATGCTGTATAACAGGCCCATTATCATTAATGAGCTGGTCAGTTTTGCCACGCAGTACGGGCAGATACAGAAGGAGCTGCTTCGGGAGCTTTCAATCCCTTACGCTTTATTGGACGAAGACGGAAAGATAGTATGGAATAATAATGCATTCGGCAGGGCGATACATAATGAGAAAGCCCAGCGCAGATCCGTTACTTCCTTTTTCTCTTCAGTGACTAAGGACAGGCTGCCTTCGGAAGAGGAAGGCATTGCAGAATTTGAAATTTCCTATGAGGAAAGCGAATACATTGCCAAATTCACCAGGATATCCCTGCGGGAAATGGCGGATGACAGCGATATAATCGGGGAAGAGGACTATAAGGGATGCCTGTATGCCATGTATCTTTTTGATGAGACGGCATTGAAAATCGCCCTTCGGGAAAATGATGACCAGTCTTTGGCTGTAGGCATGATTTATCTGGATAATTATGAGGAAGCGCTGGAAAGCGTGGAAGAGGTAAGGCGCTCCCTTCTGATGGCCCTCATTGACAGAAAAGTAAATAAGTACATTTCCGGTTTTGACGGAATCTGCAAGAAGATAGAAAAGGACAAGTATCTGGCGGTGCTGCGCAAGAAAGCGGTGTCCCAGATGAGTGAAAAGCGTTTTGAACTGCTGGAGGATGTGAAAACCGTAAACATCGGAAATGAGATGGCGGTCACCATCAGTATCGGCGTGGGGCTGGACGGACTGAGCTATTCCCAGAATTACGAATTTGCCAGGACAGCCATTGACCTGGCGCTGGGACGGGGAGGCGACCAGGGGGTGGTAAAGACACCCGAGCAGATCAGCTATTACGGCGGAAAGAGCCAGCAGGTGGAGAAAAATACCCGCGTAAAGGCCCGTGTAAAAGCCCATGCCCTCAGGGAAATCATCACCAGCAAGGATCGGGTCCTGATCATGGGGCATCAAATCGGGGATGTGGACAGCTTCGGCGCGGCGATTGGTATTTACCGGATAGCCAGGACGCTGGACCGCAAAGCCCAGATTGTCATAAACGAAATCACCACCTCTGTGCAGCCTTTGATAGAAATGTTCCACAACAGCCAGGAGTACGAACCGGATATGTTCCTGAAGAGCCAGCAGGCGCTGGAAACAGCCGGGAACAATACCGTTCTGGTGGTGGTGGATGTGAACAAGCCAAGCATTACCGAATGTCCGGAGCTGCTTAAGGTGTGTAAATCCATTGTGGTGCTGGATCATCACAGACAGGGAACGGAAACCATTGAAAATGCCACGCTTTCTTATGTGGAAGCCTACGCTTCCTCCACCTGTGAAATGGTTTCGGAAATATTACAGTATATCAATGACGGCGTACGCATCAAAGGCGAAGAAGCTGACTGCATGTATTCCGGCATCATGATAGATACCAATAATTTTATGACCAAGACAGGGGTCCGTACCTTTGAAGCGGCGGCTTTCCTGAGAAGGAATGGGGCGGACGTGACGAGGGTGAGGAAGCTGTTCCGGGAAAACGCGGCTGAATATAAGGCCAAGGCGGATGCAGTGGGACAGGCAGAGATCTACCGTAATGATTATGCCATTTCCCTGTGCCGCAGCGAGGGAATCCAAAGCCCTACTATTGTAGGGGCGCAGGCAGCCAATGAACTTCTCAATATCAGGGGGATCAAGGCAAGCTTTGTGCTGACGGAATACCAGGGCCGGATTTATATCAGCGCCCGTTCGATTGATGAGGTCAATGTGCAGGTAATCATGGAAAGGATGGGAGGCGGCGGCCATATGAATGTAGCCGGCTGCCAGGTGGACAATTCGGAACCGGGAGCCGTTATTGGTACGATAAAAGGTACATTGGATAAAATGATAGAGGAAGGTGAACTGAAATAATGAAAGTGATATTATTGGAAGATGTAAAAGCCCTGGGTAAAAAAGGGGAAATTGTAAATGTAAATGACGGCTATGCCAGGAATTTCATTCTGCCCAAAAAGCTGGGTCTGGAGGCTAATACCAAGAACCTGAACGATCTGAAGCTGCAGAATGCCAATGAAGAGAAGAAGGCAAAGGAGATACTGGAAGCCGCACAGGCTTTTGCCAAAGAACTGGAAAGCAAAACCGTGGTGATTAAGATGAAGGCCGGCGAGGGCGGAAGAGTGTTCGGTTCCGTGTCCTCCAAGGAAATTGCCACCGCATTCAAGGAACAATGCGACGTGGATATTGACAAGAAGAAAATTCAGCTGACTGATGCGATAAAAGCATTCGGCACCTATGACGTGCCCGTAAGGCTGCATCAGAAGGTGACAGGTACACTGAAGGTTAAAGTGGAAGAATAAGAAGGAATTATCAATGGCATCGATGGATGAGGCTATTTTAAAGAGAGTATTGCCCCATAGTTTGGAAGCGGAGCAATCCGTAATCGGTTCCATGATAATGGACAGAGAAGCGATTGTTGTCGCATCCGAATTGATATGCGGAGAAGATTTTTATAATAAGTCCTACGGTGTGCTTTTTGATTCCATGGTGGAATTAAACGACCAGGGACAGCCGGTGGATTTGGTAACTCTGCAGAACCGGCTCAAGGAGAAGGACGTGCCTCCGGAGATCAGCAGCCTGGAATTTATCCGGGATCTGATTACGGCGGTTCCCACCTCTGCCAATATTAAATATTATACCAATATTGTGGCGGAAAAGGCCATGCTGCGCCGGCTGATACGGCTGATGGAGGAAATCGCCAACAACTGTTATGCGGGCAAGGACAGCATGGAAGTCATCATGGAGGAGACGGAAAAGAAGGTATTTAACCTTGTCCAGAGGAGAAGTACCGGGGATTATGTGCCTATCCGTGAAGTGGTTATGAATGCCATGGACAAGATTGAAAAAGCCTCCCACAACAGCGGGGGCGTAACCGGTATTGCCACAGGCTTTATTGATTTGGATTACCGTACCGCGGGCATGCAGCCTTCGGATCTTGTACTTATTGCGGCGAGGCCGTCTATGGGTAAGACGGCATTTGTTTTGAACATCGCCCAATATGTGGCTTTCCATTCCGGTGACTGTGTCGCTATATTCAGTCTGGAAATGAGCAAGGAACAGCTGGTAAACCGTCTGTTTGCTATGGAGTCCAAGGTGGATTCCCAGCATCTGCGTACCGGTAACCTTTCGGATATGGAGTGGGAAAAGCTGATAGAGAGCGCAGGCATGATCGGTCAGTCCAAGCTCATCATTGATGATACTCCCGGTATCAGCATTGCGGATATGCGTTCCAAATGCCGTAAATTCAAGCTGGAAATGGATCTGAAGATGATTATTATCGACTACCTTCAGCTGATGTCAGGAAGCGGCAGAGGGACGGATTCCAGACAGCAGGAGATATCGGATATTTCCCGTTCCCTGAAGGCATTGGCAAGGGAGCTGCAGGTGCCCGTGCTGGCCTTATCCCAGCTGAGCCGTGCGGTGGAGCAGAGGCCGGATCACAGGCCCATGCTTTCCGATTTACGTGAATCCGGAGCCATAGAGCAGGATGCCGACGTGGTTATGTTCATATACCGTGACGATTATTATAATCCGGATACGGAGAAGAAGGGAATCGCGGAAATCAACATTGCCAAGCAGAGAAACGGCCCTATCGGAACGATAGATCTCGTATGGCTGCCTGAATTTACCAAGTTTGCCAATCTGCAGAAATAAGGTTACAGTTCACTCTGTGGCGGTAACGAAATAAGTCCGTACAACATAATATGCATACACTTACAAAAGAGAACACGCGGATACGCGGAGGTTCTCTTTTTTTATCCAAAAAAAAAATAATAACAGGAAGTGCCGCCCGGCGGCAGACAGGAGGAAACCATGGGAAATAAAAAAGAAAACGGCAAGGTGGTTTTGCTGAAAGAGGAAAAAGGGCAGGAACCGGAAAAGGATATGTTCCTGATATCGGAAACGGCGAAGCTGGTAGGGGTGGAGAGCCATGTGCTCCGTTATTGGGAAGAAGAACTCAAGCTGCCCATACGCAGAAATGATCTGGGACACCGGTACTATACGAAAGAGGATGTGGATCAGTTCAGGGAAATCAAGAAGCTGAAGGAACAGGGCCTTCAGCTGAAAGCCATACGCACGGTCCTGACGGACAGCAGTCTTCAGGTGATGGTCCCGCTCAGAGAACACAGCCAGGCGGCCCGCAGTGTACAGGAGGAGCTTGCAGAAACGGGAGACCGGGAAATACAGGATAAAGGCGCACGTCTCCAGCTGCTGCTGCACAGCCTGATATCCCAGGCCGTAAGGGAAAATAACGAAGAGCTGACCAGAGAAATCAAAGAGACCATTATGAAGGAAATGGACTACCAGTTCCGCGTCCAGGAAGAAGAAAACGAGCGCCGCGAGCAAGTGAGAATAGACAGGGAAGAAGAGCATTACCGGAAACTGGACGAGCTTATCAGACAACGCAGTAAAAGAAGGCTGACTGCCAGGGAAAAAAAGGAGCAGAAAAAACAGGAGGAAGCAAATGCCGCTTCCGGTAAAGAAGCGAAGGATGCCGCGCTCCGTGAGCCGTCCCTGCGTACAAAAAGAAAGAAGCATTCGTTCTTCTGAATGCTTCTTTCCTGAATGCTTCCTATGTGATTGTCCGGGATTATTCCTCGGAGATAGCGCCTGTAGGGCAAACGCCTGCACAAGAACCACAGGAGATACAGGTATCAGCGTCGATCACGTACTGAGAGTCTCCTGCAGAAATAGCGCCAACAGGACACTGTCCTTCACAGGTTCCGCAGCTTACACAAGAATCGTTAATTACATATGCCATAATGATATCCTCCTTTATGCTCTATTGATTATCATTACTTATTCTAATATAGAAAAGCATTTTGTACAAGATATTTTTTGTGAATAAACGGCGATTTTTTGTACTTTTTAAAGAACAAGTATGCAGATTTTACAAAGAACCCGGCTGCTGGTTCCGGCGGTCCTTGATTCCCTTTAAAATGGCCTGTTTTTTCAGGAGAAGCGTTGGCCTGTCCATAGGAGGGATATCCTCCAGACGGTAAGGAATGCCCAGCTTTTCGTACTTTGCTTTGCCCATGGTATGATAGGGAAGCACATCAAGGGCTTTCAGGTTGCTCAAGCCTCCGATAAACCAGCCGAGCCTGTACAGATAGGTTTCATCGTCGGTGATGGAGGGAACTACCACATGCCGGATCCAGACCGGTATCTTTTTCTTATCCAGATACCAGGCGAAACGCAGGATATTGTCATTGGGGCAGCCGGTGAGATCCTTGTGGCATTTGGGATCGATATGCTTGATATCCAGCATCACCAGATCCGTCATGGTCATGAGGGTATTCAGCTTGTCTGTCCATTCTTTGTTGGAAGGCGTGAAGGGGATGCCTGAGGTATCAATACAGGTATGGATATTTTCCTTTTTGGCAAGGGTAAACAGCTCAATCAAAAAATCCAGCTGAAGCAGAGGCTCTCCGCCGGTAACGGTAATCCCTCCGTCTTTATAAAAGCTTTTATTGCGTTCGTAACGCTCCATAATCCTGGCGGGGGAAACAGGAGTCCCTGCGTTTATTTCCCAGGTATCCGGGTTATGGCAGTAGGCACAGCGCATCGGACAGCCCTGCAAGAATACGACAAAACGGACTCCCGGCCCGTCAACGGTGCCGAAGCTTTCAATGGAATGTATGCGTCCCTGTATGTTGGTTGGTGTGCTTGTCTGCATAATCGCTAAGCCCTCCTTTTCTTTGTATGTGAAACCGGATCATTCAGAATAAAGCTTCCTAACCATTCGCAGAATGGTGCATGTACGAAACAGCTATAAAGCTTCGACGATATCGGTTTTCTGTAATTTCAGTCCCCTGAATGAGGCATACCGGATAAACCAGTTTTCTATTTCCTGCCTCCCGGCGGCGCAGAAAGGGGTCCATAAGACTGCTTCTGCCTGTAAGGTTGAGGAGACCTTACGGGTTTTCCACATGCCGGCGATCTGTCCGTTTATCAGGATGGCTCCCGGATTTCCTGTTATCTTCCATATTTCCTTCTGCCGTGTGCTGTCCGGCAGGAGAAGCGTCCTGTCCCTGGCATCCAGATAAGGGTCATGCGGGGGCAAAAGGCGGATCGCTTCGGGGGAATCCGGCGCAGGAAGGGTTCCGGCTGCATGTGTCAGCGTTTCCCTGTCCTGTTCCAGGAGATAGGAATTGCCGCAGGGGGTTTTTACCGGGATCACAAGATCGAAAACGGTTTGCCACATGCGCCGGGCCTGACGCAGGGAACAGCCGAGGGTATCCGCAAACATCTGCGGGGTGGCCGGGCCGTAACAATGAAGATACCGCTTCACCAGAGCCGGTATGCTATCTTCCGGGGAGGAGGGAGGAACGGGCTGGTCTTTATACCAGTTATGCAGGGAAGTGAAGGTGGGGGAGGTTTTCTGCTTTCTTCCGAAAACCACCAGCTGCTTCAGCGCACATGGACGCAGAAGAAAAGAAACAGCGGCTTCTCCCATCGTCTGGTTGGCCCCATAAATGGAAGGGGAGTACCAGCGTTCTCTCCTGTCGGGAGAGAGTAAGGGTGCCACCTGTTCTGCCAGCGCGTGATCCAGTGCGGCTTTTCCTGTTATGACGGTATCCTCCAGAAGAAGGGCAGCCTGCTCCACCAAAGGAAGAAGTTCTTCCTGGGACATTTCCAGGTGATCCAGGGCGCCCGAAATACCTCTTGTATAAATCCACTCATCCCCTGCTTCCGGAAGCAGGGCGGTGAGAAAGATTTCCCGTTCCGACGCAGGAAAAATACAGGGGGCGCCGCGCAGGCTCCAGGCCTGGATAAGGGTTTTCCCAAGACAGAGCGCATCCTCTATATGCGGCAGGGGAAGAGACGGCATCCTGGTATGAAGGGCGGTTTCCCATACGCCCGGCGGGGTATTCTGCATGACCCAGCCGCCGAAGGCTTCCTCGATTCCGGATGGGGGAAACGCTGCGGAAAGCGACATATTCTGCAGACGGAAGGCAAGGATTTGTTCGTTATCGAATTCCACGGACGGGGAGCATGGTTTGGATCGTTCGCTTTTTGTCATACCAATTGCCTTTCTTTTTGAGTTTCTGACCGGCTGCTATTTATATTATAACACAAAAGGCCCCGCAGGAAACCGGGTGGGAAGGTTTTCCTTGCAGGGCCAGCCTGACGGAATCATTTTTTATAAAGCTTCGTGGAAGGTACGGGATATAACATCCGCCTGCTGTTCCGGGGTCAGCTTGATGAAATTAACCGCGTAGCCGGATACCCGGATGGTCAGCTGCGGATATTTTTCGGGATGCTTCTGGGCATCCAGAAGGGTTTCACGGTTTAATACGTTTACATTAAGATGATGGCCGCCTTTTTCCGCGTAGCCGTCAAGTAAAGATACAAGGTTGTCGATCTGGGCACTGTTTGCTTCCATAATATTCTTTCCTTTCTCAATAAAACCGGATGGTTAAAGGGTTTCTTCTTCGTTTCTGTCAAGACCCTCATGGAGGGTGGGAATGCTGCAGGCCAGCGGTGCGGCCGAACAGTCCGGACAGCCGGTCTGTATCTCTTTGCTGTCCGGCAGGGCTTCGTCAACAGCCACATTGATATGGCCTACGCCTTTTGCCGCACCGGCGTCCAGCATACGGACCAAGTCATCTATCATAGCTTTCTGATCCATAAAACGCTCCTTTTATTCCCGCGGGCAGCGAACCAAACGGATACACCTGTGAACCCGTTTGGCGTCTGCCGCAGGGCATTTGCTTATAAATCCAGATCGATTTCGATGTCGCCTGCAAACACCTCGTCTTCTTTGCCAAGAGCGCCCGGGATGATGGTAAAGGTATTGGATATCCCGTCCTGTGCATCCTTAAAGGGAAGCTTGGATACGGAAGCCATAGAAGCCACGGCTCCATGGGTATCCCTTCCGTGCATGGGGTTCGCTCCGGGGGCAAAGGGTTCTCCTGCCTTACGTCCGTCAGGAGTGGCGCCGGTGGCTTTGCCGTATACCACGTTTGAGGTGATGGTGAGTACGGAGGTGGTGGGGAAACCGTCCCTGTAGGTATGGTGCCTTCTGACCATAGTCATGAAATGGGAAACCAGCTCCCTGGCAATGGCGTCCACTCGGTCGTCATCATTTCCGTATTTGGGGAAATCCCCTGTTGTTTTGAAGTCCACTATAATGCCGGATTCGTCCCGGATGGGTTCCACTTTGGCGTATTTGATAGCGGACAGGGAATCGGCCACTACGGAAAGGCCGGCAATGCCGGTTGCGAAATACCGGCGGACATCCCTGTCATGAAGGGACATCTGCGCCCTTTCATAACAGTATTTATCATGCATATAGTGGATGACATTCAGGGTGTTCACATAAACGCCTGCCAGCCATTCCATCATATCGGTAAAGGCTTCCATAACCTTGTCGTATTCCAGCACATCGCCTTCGTACTTACGGTATTTGGGACCGATCTGCTTCCTGGTCTTTTCATCAATACCGCCGTTCAACGCATAAAGCAGACATTTTGCCAGGTTGGCGCGTGCGCCGAAAAACTGCATTTCCTTACCGATTCTCATGGAGGATACACAGCATGCGATACCGTAATCATCGCCGTGGGTTACACGCATCAAATCATCATTTTCATACTGGATGGAAGAAGTCTGGATGGACATCTTCGCGCAGTAACGTTTGAAATTAAGCGGCAGCCTGGTTGACCAGAGCACGGTCAGGTTAGGCTCGGGAGAAGGTCCGAGGTTACTCAGGGTATTCAGGTACCGGAAGGACATTTTCGTTGCCATATGGCGTCCGTCCACACCTACGCCCGCCAGGGATTCGGTAATCCAGACAGGGTCGCCGGAAAAGAGATCGTTATATTCCGGCGTACGGGCAAATTTGATAATACGCAGCTTCATGATGAAATGATCCACGAATTCCTGAATCTGTTCTTCCGTAAAGGTCCCCAGCGCCAGATCCCGTTCCGCGTAGACATCCAGGAAAGTGGAGGTGCGGCCGAGTGACATGGCGGCTCCGTTCTGTTCCTTTACTGCGGAAAGATATCCGAAGTACGTGGCCTGGATGGCTTCCTGCACGTTGGCGGCAGGCCTGGAAATATCGCAGCCGTAAGAAGCAGCCATTTGCTTCATCATTTTCAGGGCGGCGATCTGCTCGGATATCTCTTCCCTGAGACGGATGACATCATCGGTCATCACACTGCCGGTGGAATCCTTCTGTGCCAGCTTGTCCTCAATGAGACGATCAATTCCGTACAGGGCGATCCTTCTGTAATCACCGATGATTCTTCCGCGTCCGTAAGCGTCCGGAAGGCCGGTGATGATATGGGCGCTCCGGCACGCGCGCATTTCTGCGGTGTAAGCATCGAAAACACCTGCATTATGGGTTTTCCTGTGGGTGGAGAAGAATTCCTCCACGTCCGGGTCAAGAGTGTAGCCGTTATCCGCACATGCCTTCTGCGCCATGCGGATTCCGCCGTAAGGCTGCAGGGAACGCTTGAAGGGCGCGTCCGTCTGAACGCCTACGATAGTTTCTTTGGATTTATCAAGATATCCGGGACCATGGGACGTAATGGTGGAAATGACCTTGGTATCCATATCCAGGACACCGCCGGCTTCTCTTTCTTTGCGGCTCAAATCCAGTACCTGCTCCCAAAGATCCAGAGTATTCTGGGTAGGGCCTGCGAGAAAAGCTTCATCCCCGTCATAAGGGTGGTAATTGTTCTGGATGAAATCACGCACGTTGATTTCATGTTCCCAATCGCCGCCAATAAAACCATTCCATTCTGTTCTCAAGATTTTCCTCCTTTTCGCTGCCGGGGCAGCATCAGCTGTAGATAATCAACCGGTTATGCGGCTATGCCGCATCCGGTGTAAAACGGCGGATAAGACCTCTCTCTGGTGTCACCCGCACCTGTATTATATGTTTCCTTAAGGGCTTCGTCAAGGCGCGTACTGTTCTTTTTCCCAAACAAAGGGCTGTTTTATGCTTTTTTAATAAAATTCGATCAATAAGGGACAGCGGTGAGGTTCCCTCCCGGCCTGCCGCCCTCCCTGCTGTCCTCCTTCCGGGAGATGGATGCCTTACAGATTCTGCTATGCCGGACATTCCGATGAGCCCAAAGCATCTGACGTATCGGGTGAGGCCGCCACTTCAGATTGGTCTCATCTCCATGGCATAGAAGGAATCTTCCAGGCATCCATCTCCCGGAAGGAGGACAGCAGGGAGGGCGGCAGGCCGGGAGGGAACTTCAGTGTAGTATTTCAGCCAGGGAAAATTGTATGTAAAGAAAAAACGCATATCTTGCGCATTTTTGGGAAAAGTATTATACTAAGAGAAATCGGCGGGCAGGTGCCGCTGATAGTTTCAAAGGAAAAGGAGGATGGCTAAATGGCTGAAATTACGAAGGAAATGACAATTGGTGAAATCTTAAGAACCAATCCGGATGTTGCACCTATCCTGATGGAAGCGGGCATGCATTGTCTGGGATGCCCTTCCGCCCAGGGAGAGAGCCTGGAAGAAGCGGCTATGGTTCATGGTATGGATATTAATGATTTGATGAGCAAGATTGCAGCATTATAATGGAATAATCCTGACTGTCCTTCGGGTTTGTGTATTTCAGGTACAGACCGTCAGAAAGGGATTAGAGAGTGCAAAAATAAGGCACGTGCAGAAATGTACGTGCCTCATTTTCGGTCAAGCATGATTAAATTTTGCTTAAGCTCTGTAGGGCGTGTTCGCTGATAATCAGTTCGTAGTGTTCTTCAAAATAAGCTTCCCCTGCGGGAACGGATTTTTCCTGGCGTCCGTATTCGGACAGGCAGTTGCAGAGCTTGTTGAATTCTTCAGGCGTATGGGAGGAGCTGGTGACGATAAGGAAATACCGCCCTGTTCCTGCGTCCTTGTACAGGGAATTCACACCGTGGTAAAAGCCGTTCAGGATATGGGCCAGCCGTGTCATATGATTCAGGGAATCAAAGGAATAAATCCTTGTCAGATTCAGGGATGACTCAGCCGTCGACAAATTGTCTGCGGCCCCTTCTTTACCGGAGGTATCTTCTGCTGCTTCGGCATCCGGATAGGAAGCCTTCTGTCCGTTCTGTGATCCGTTTATGCGTCCTTCGTGGATGCGCTTAAACAGGTCAAGCACATCGTCGGCCCCCTCATTCAAATCCTGGATCATGTCGTCCAGGCTGTCATCATCGTGGACACTGGGGGCGAATTTGGAAAAACGGGTATCCAGTTCTTCCGGATCCTCCACCTTGGTGATGATGAGTACAATACAATCGGAGTTCAAAGGAATAGCTTCTATCATAAGCGGAATATCTTCTGCCTCAAAACCGAATTTCAGAGATGCCTGCTGCATCATGTCGCGGAAAAGGCTTTTTGCTTTTTCCGTACCGTAGGCAAGCTCGCTGATTTTTAGTTCACGATCTGCCAGGTCTGCTTTTGTAAGTGTACAACGAATCTGATGATCATTTACTTTTTCAATTTTCATGTTCTCACATCCTTAATATAAAGATATTGAAATTGTTGTCTTGTGTGACTGAAAATGCCTGTAAAATGAACATATCTGTATAGTATCTGCGATTATCAAATATATTATACTTATGGAAGAAATAAGTCAAGCATCCTGTGAAACTGTTTAAACTTTTTTAAGATTTCGGCTTGCTATTTTTCCATTTATGGGATATAATTCCATTTAGAGATGCTTCTGGACAATCAGTGTCAGAAGGAGGGCGGTTTTTCAGCCGGGATGAGATGTTGTTTTATCTCATTTATTATGATTCTATTATATCATATTTTAAGCAAATAACATAGTTGCACCAGATCTTACCTGCGTGCGCTATATCTTCTCCTCATATATATAGTATGAGGATGTCTTACAGGCTTATGTGCTTGTCGGGATAAAAACCATTTCCAAAATTTCCGTTAAATTTAGTTTAATTCGCAAAATTCAAATCAGTAAGTGTTTTTTTATCTTATTCCGCGCTACATGTCCTGGAGCATCTTGTTTTATCTGTTTAAATGTCGTCATTGCCGTAACAGTCATACGGAAGAATATCCAAAATTATATATCACGTTCCTTTTGGGAAACGCAGTGTCTGCGAAGGATGTTCTTTGCGTATAGAAAATACGGAGGATGTCAGACATGTATAAAGAAGAAGACGAGATTAAGCTGGAGAAGCATCTGAGGGAAATTCACAGCAAGGGGGTTACCCTGTACCTGGAGGACAGGCCCGCTTCCCCGGAGGAAATCGCCCAAAAATTCTTCGTCAGTGAAGATACCGTTTACATGCCCGATTTTGTCACCGATACGGAAGGCAAACTGAGGGAGGTACGGTACGATAAGGTAAAATACCGCTGAAAGCTCTTATTACCTAACAGTATAATTGTTTCCTATCTGAATAACAAGAGAAATTATAATAAAACCACGGATGCCGTCATACGCACACAAAGCGGTCCCCCGTACCGCCGCTGCGGAAGGCGGAGAAGTCAATTTCTGTCGATTTATGTAAAAATAGGTAATGACGATGTTTAAATAGTCTGTTATAATAAGGACGGTCAGGAGGAATACGGAACATGAAAAAAAAGCTTCCGGTAATAATCGCTGTCGTCCTTATTATTGTGATTGTTGCCATTACTGCCGGGATGAAGATCCTGGAACGGTTCTCCTACTCCAAAGAGAGGATGGACGCCAATGCCTATTACGGACTGGAAACGGGGGAGGAAGTGGCCCTCGTATTAAATAATGAAATAAAAGAAGAAAAAGGAAGATTATCGGAGGGCAGATGTTATCTGCCCCTGGATACGGTGCACGCCTATCTGAATGACCGGTTTTATGCCGATTATAACGAGGGGCTGCTCTTATATACCACACCGGATACCATCATACGGGCGGAGGCCGGAGCTAACGGAGAGGAAGGCTATATTCCCGCTTTCCTGGATGGCGGCACCATGTATGTGGCTCTGGATTATGTGAAGAAATATACCAATTTTTCCTTTACCCTGTATCAGGAGCCGAACCGGGCCGTGCTCACCACCAGCTGGAGTGAACATCAGGCGGCGGATATCGGGAAGGATACCGCAGTCCGTTATCAGGGCGGGGTGAAGAGTGATATCCTGACGGACTTATCGGCAGGGGATAAGGTCGTTATCCTGGAAGAAATGGAAAACTGGAGCAAGGTGGCAACTGCCGACGGCTATCTTGGCTATGTCGAGAATAAACGTCTGGAGAACCGGCGCAGTGAGACGCTGATACCGGTAACGGATTATCAGGAACCGGAATACACCAGCATCCGCAGGGATTATAAAATCAATCTGGGATGGCATCAGGTTACCAGCGAATCGGCTAATTCCACATTGGAATCGGTGCTTGACGGCATTTCCGGCATGAATGTGATATCGCCCACCTGGTTTTTCCTGAGTGATGATGATGGGAATTTTGTGAGCATCGGAAGCACGGATTACGTGAATACGGCACACAGCAGAGGGCTTGAGGTGTGGGCGCTTCTGGATAATTTCACCTATGATGTGAACACGAAGGAAATCCTGTCTTATACGAGCAAGAGGGCGAAGCTGATTGAAGGGCTGGTGAATGAGGCCCTTGCCCTGGGAGTGGATGGGATTAATGTGGATTTGGAGCAGGTGAGCAGCGATGCGGGAGAGGATTATGTGGAGTTCTTACGAGAGCTGTCTATAGCCTGCAGGGCCAATAATCTGGTACTTTCCGTGGACAACTATGTGCCTAAGAATTATAACGCCCACTACAACTGGAAGGAACAGGGGGTTGTGGCGGATTATGTAATTATCATGGGTTATGATGAGCATTACGGCGGTTCCCAGGAGCCGGGCAGTGTGGCTTCCATCGGTTATGTGGAAGAAGGCATCAGCACTATGGTGCAGTCCGTGCCTTCGGAAAAAGTGATCAATGCCGTTCCTTTCTATACACGGATATGGGAAACGGTGGGCGGAGAGGTAAAGAGCCAGGCCGTGGGTATGAGCGCTGTGCAGAATTTCCTTTCCGAAAGGAATATAGAAGCGGTCTGGGATGAGACTACCTGTCAGAATTATGGAGAGGTGCAGGACGGCGACTCCTTCTATCAGGTATGGATTGAGGATGCCCGTTCTCTGGAAGTGAAGATGAATATCATGAAAAACTATAATCTGGGTGGTGTGGCAGCATGGAAGCTGGGATATGAAAAAGGGCATCCCGAGGTATGGGAGGTTTTATCCGGCTTTACCAATGGCTGAGAATTCCCGTAGAAACTGAACAGTTACAAGAAAATGTTTTGCCTGCGGGTATCCCGGGCAAGGCATTTTTTTTTACGCCGGGACATAGAATGGAATAAGCAAAAGTCGGGAGGTTCCTATGAGGCAGGAACTTAAAGAACAGCTTCTTAAGGGCGTGGTGACGATTGTTCTGTTCACGTCCGTTTTTTTTGCGGCCAGGCAGGCGGCTGTTCTGGTTAACGAGGGGACAGCGCAGAAGGAGGAGCGTTTTTGCGTGGTCATAGATGCGGGGCATGGAGGGGATGATCCGGGGAAAATTGGAATTAACGGAGCCCTGGAGAAGGAAGTGAACCTGCAGATCGCGGAGAAACTGAAAAGTTTTTTGGAGGCGTCGGATGTAAAAGTGGTAATGACCCGGGAAAGCGACGGGGGACTGTACGATGAAAACGCTTCTAATAAAAAGGTACAGGATATGAAACGCCGTATCCAGATTATCGAAGAAGCCCAGCCCCAGCTCGCTGTAAGCATTCACCAGAACAGCTACGGGGAGGAATACGTGGACGGGGCACAGGTTTTCTATTTCAATAGCAGCGTTATGAGCAAGGAACTGGCAGAAAAGATACAAAACCGGATGATTCAATATCTGGATCCGGAGAACCACCGCCAGGCTAAGGCGAATGACAGCTATTATCTGCTGAAAAAAACGGGTAAGCCTATTGTTATCGTGGAATGCGGTTTCCTTTCCAACAGTGCGGAGGCGGAAAAGCTCTGCAATGACTATTATCAGGAGAAGGTTGCCTGGAATATCCATATGGCAATTATGGAGTATTTGAATACCAGGTGATCCGCCGCCCCGGGCGGTACCCCTTAATTTACCAGAGTAAATGATAAGATTCCTGATAGGCTTGGAAAATGAGATATGCTATGCTGAAATTGGGTGATTCTACACAAAGGAGGTATGCATATTGAAAAAGCGGTCCGGTCTGATGGGGAAAATAGCGGGGAGCCTGTTCGTTACCAGTCTGATTATCATGTTTTTGGGGATAGCGCTTCTTTATACCCGGTTCAGGACGGAAGCGGTCCGAATGAACCGGCTGCTTCAGGAGTCTAACCTGGAGGTTGCAGGGAAGAATATAGCGGAAAAAATGGATGCGGCGGAATATACGGCGATTTCTTTATTCTTTGATAAAAATATGCGCAAAACGCTGTTGAGCAAACATGCGGTAGAGGATCCGGTGGAACTGCATAACCAGGTTTACGGGAATTTCCTCAGGATTCTGAATACCGCTTCTTCCATCAGCCAGATTACTTTGTACCGGAAGGATGGTTTTTCCGTTTCGGCGGGCCTTGAAAATAATTTCGGGCATTCGGATTATAGCAGCTGTATGGAGGAAATAGAGGAATATGACAAAGGGTTTTCGGAGGAAAGCAGCTATGGGTTATGGATTCCGGTAACGATAGCGCTGCAGAACGGCATTCGGGAACCCTATTTTATGAATGTGCGGATATTGCGGGATGTGAGCTCCAATGAACCGGTGGGGATGCTTGTATTCTATGTGAAAGAGAAGGTTTTGAGAAATATGTATTCTTTTTTCGGAGAGGAAAGTTTCCTGACGGATGCGGACGGCACCGTAATTTCAGCAGGGAACCTCTCTGAAATAGGGAAAAAGGTCGCCCTGGGGCAGGAGGAAGCAGGCACGGTTTTCTATGTCCCGGTGGGGGACAAGGGATGGTACCTGGCGGCGGTCCCTGAAAACACTATTCTGAAAACCACGCAGGATACGGTGTTTTTTACCATGCTTGCTGCCGCAGGGATCTGCACCCTGCTGTCCATGGCCGCCGCCTGTTTCATTTCCAGGGGATTAACCCGCAACATTAAGCACCTGAAGGATATCATGGAACAGACGGGAGCCGGTAACCTGCAGCTGCGGTATCAGGGAAGAAGCAGGGATGAAGTGGATTACCTGGGAAGAACCTATAATAAAATGCTGGATGATATCAGAGGGTATATAGAGGAGGACAAGAAAAAACAGAAGCAGCTCCGGTTCGGGGAGATGAAGTTCCTCCAGGCACAGATCAATCCTCATCTGCTGTATAACACACTGGATGTGGCTATTTTCTATATGGAAAAGAGCAATATGGATATGGCGCTTACGATACTGCGTTCCATGAGCGGGTTCTTTAAGCTGTCTTTAGGAAAAGGAGACACCTTTCATACCATACGCACCGAACTGGAACACATCCGCTATTATATGCAGCTGCAGATGCTGTGCAGAGGGAAGAAAATCGATCTGCTAACGGAAATCCCGGAAGCCTTTCTTTCCGTAAAAGTACCCCGCATTACCCTGCAGCCGATTGTGGAAAATGCGTATCTGCACGCTTTTTCCGGAAATATCAACGATGGGTGGATACGGATTGCCATAGACCGGACGGGGAAGGAAGAAGAGGCCGTTATCCGCATCGTGGTTACGGATAACGGCATGGGGATGGAACAGGAAAAAATGCTTCGGATCGGGGAGGCAGTGCGGGAAGAAAAATGCCAGGGGAACAGCTTTGGACTCTGGAATGTATACAGAAGGCTGAAGCTGTACTACGGGCCAAGGTGCACAATGTGCCTGGAAAGCGAATTTGGCGAGTATACCAAGGTGGTTTTGACGATACCGGAGGAGATGGCGGAGCATGTACAGACTGATGATAATTGACGATGACACGGCAATACGGGAGCATATCAAGGAAATCATTCCCTGGGAAAGGATGGGGCTTGAGCTGGCGGCTGAGGCCTCGGAGGGGGAGGAAGCTATGGCTCTGTTCATGCAGTACGATCCCCATATCGTGCTGACGGACATTAATATCCCGTTAATCGACGGAATGGAGCTGGCCCGCCGGTTTGCGGAAAAGGAAACGGATATCCAGATTGTGCTGATAACGGGTTTCGGGACTTTGGAATATGCAAGGGAAGCCATTAAAACCGGAACGGTGGATTTCCTTTTGAAGCCGCTGGATCCGGAAGAACTTATCGCGGCGCTGCAAAAGGCGGTATCCAATATACAGAAAAAGACGGAGGAGCTGGCAAAATTCCAGCGCATGGAGGATATCCTTCAGGAGAACCTGCCCCTCCTCCAGGACAGGTATATGCTGCAAGTGCTGGAAGGGGTGGAGGAAACAGAAGAAGAACTGAAGCGCCATCTGGACAAGCTGAATCTGGAAAGAACGGGTAATTATTTTCAGGCGGCGGCTCTGGTACCCGATTTCGGACGTATGAAAATTGTTGATAAGGAAGTTTTCCAGTTCGCCCTGCAAAATATGATTTCGGAAATCGGAAACGAGTACCGGCTGATATGCCGGGTGCTCTGGAAAGATTATTCCCAGGGGCTTGTCTGTATCCAGATGAAGGAGCCGGATAAAGAAGCGGCGGAGAAAATGTTGATGCGGGTCAGGGACAAGCTTCAGACTTATTCCCATTATGATTTCCAGGCCGGGGTGGGCCGCCTGGTGGACCGGATGAAGGAACTGCCTGCCAGCTGCGAAGGGGCACGGCAGGCTCTGGATTACAGCAGCATCTACAGCAGGAATCATGTGACGATGATCGAGAATGTACTGGTTTTGGAGGAACGGGAACCCATCCGCCTGGAAAAAGAGGCCGGGGAGGTCATCCGGCTCTCCGGTTCGGCCGGTATCCTGGATACCAGACAGGCGGTGGGAACCTATATGAACCGGCTTCTGCTTGCTTCAAAGGGGTCTTTTTCCTGTATCCAGAAGGAGTGTATCAGGCTGTTATCGGATATCCTCACCTCGTGCCGGGAAATCCGCTGGGATATGGAAGGCTGCTTTAAGGAGGATCCCTATTTCTCCTTGCTGCAGTGCCGGGAGCCTCTGGAGCTGCAGGGCGTCCTGCTGGAAGTATGCGGACAGATAAAGGCGTATAAGCAGCAGAAAAGCGAGAAAAAAGGGAAACGTGTCATAGAAAAGGCAAAATGGTATATCCGGGAGCATTACCGGGAGGAACAGCTGAATTTATCCCAGGTGAGTGAGTCTATCGGCCTGTCCGCCGTCTATTTCTGCAGCCTTTTCAAGGAGGAAACGGGATTCACCTTTGTGGAATATCTGAATCTGGTCAGAATAGAGCAGGCCAAAACGCTTCTGCGGGACAGTAATATGAAAATTTACCAGATAGCGCTGGAGGTCGGTTACAGCAATCCCTCTTATTTTTATGAGGTATTTAAGAAGCTAACCGGAAAACGGCCCAGGGAATATGCGGAAAATCCGGAATCTTAAGAAAACGTGAGGGATCTTAAGGCGGAAATCCGGAGGATTTCCAAACAGGCCTGATTTTATTGCGTAAAGGTACCGGTTATAATATAGCTATCCTGCAGGACATGAACTGTTTACAGAAGAAATCAATGTCCGCCGATGCGGACGGAGAGGGGGTTCCATGAAAAAGAAAGGCAGAAGAATACTTGCTGTATTGCTTGCGGGCATGATGCTGGCCGCATGTCAGGAAAAGGCGGAGGTGCCGGAAACGAAGGATACGGCAGCCGTTTCCGCAGAAACCGTTGAGACGGCAAAGACACCGGATCAGGAGGCATCTGTCCGGGAAACGGCAGCGGATACGCCGCAGGCTGATTTGGAGGGAACGGAGATTACCTTCTGGTACATGCCGCTGTACGAAGGCTTTGATGAAAAAATGAGCCGGGATTTGGCGCAGGAGGTAAAGGACAAGTATGGGATTATTTTGAATACAGAGGTATTGACATGGGATGCGGGACCGGAAAAGGTGACGGTAGCAATGGCAACCGGAGCAACGCCGGATCTGTATCTGGATACCTATTCCCGGATTGCGCCGGCAATCGGAGGCGGTCTGACGGCAGATATCACGGATACCGCGGAAGCGCTCAGACCGCTTTTATATGAAGGCGTCCTGGATACCGGGAAGCTGGACGCAGTCCAGGGCTATATTCCCATCAACCTGTCTCAGGGCTATAACATCACCGTGAATGTGTCGCTCGCAAAGGAGCTGGGTATTTATGACCTGCTTCCGGAGGATAAAATACACTGGTCTTATGAGGAATTCCTGGAGTTCTGCAGGGCGGCAAGGGAAAAAGGAGAGGATCAGAATATCTATGCGACCCAGCTTTTTGCAGGAAGCAAGTCCTCCGATGCGGTATATTATTCCTTCCTGATGAGCGGGGGGAGCGATATCCTGAATGAAGAGCATACGCTTGTTGCGGTGGATGAGACAAAAGCCGCCGCAACGCTGGGACTGTTCCGGACACTCATAGACGAGGAGCTGGTGCCTGCGGGCGCTGCCACTACCGTGGATAACGATATCCGCCCCAACTGGTACAGCCAGAAGCTTGCCTGTATGTTCGTCAGTACGGGGACCGGTGAAGCGGTGAATGTGAAAAAACAAATTGACAGCGGTGATATCCAGGCCTTTGACGTGGATATTTATGAAATCCCCACACCGGACGGAAAGGCGGATCCCCATGTGATGAGCTGGGGCAGCACAGGTTTTACCGTATTTAAAAACAGCGGGGACGAAGCAAAAACAGAAGCGGCCCGCAAGGTGATCCAGACCTTCCTGGAAAACCAGGAATACAGCCAGGAGGTGTGTGTACAGACCGGAAATTCCACCGTATTAAAGGATTTGGACGTGGATTACGGGGATGAAACACTGAATGAGCAGACAAAAAGGGCTGCCGCCAGCACAGCGGCATATGCGGATTCTTCCATAGGGGTGCTGGAGCCTTGGTGGTCTGATTTCAGAGAGACCTTTTATGTCCAGCTCCAGTCCTACTTTACCGGGGATAAGAGTGCGGAAACGATGCTCGGCGACTGGAAAACCTCAGGAGACGAAGTAATAACAAAAGCGCTGCAGCAATGAGCAAAAGGGGAAGTGCCCCAGGGTGCTTCCCCTTTCTGCACCCACAGGAAGGGAGCCTGCATCGCAGCCGAATGGGAAAGGAGTCCCGCATGAAACAATTTCGTAAAGAAAAATGGGGCTATTTGTTTCTTCTGCCCTGGTTTTGTTTTTTTCTTGTATTTACGGTATACCCGTTTTTGTATGGCTTTAAGGTATCGTTTTATGATTATACCATAAGCCGTTCCGTATTCTGCGGATGGGATAATTACAGACAGGCCTTTGGGAGCGAGGCATTCCGGCGCAGCGTATTGGCGACATTTGGCTATGCGGCCATAATTCTGCCGGTTACCGTGGTGGTTTCCCTCTGGATATCCAAAGTGTTGAGCACACGCGGAAAAAAGATGAATGCCTTCGCCAAAGCTGTTTTCTATCTTCCCTCCGTCACCAATCAGGTGGCGCTGGTCATTGTCTGGAATTTTCTTTTTTCCCCTACCTTCGGTCTGGTGGCCAGTTTGTTCCGTCTGTTTGGGATGACTCCCGTATCCTGGTTTGACAGTCCGAAAACGGCGATTCCGCTGCTGGCCCTTCTGATATGTACCTATGGGCTGGGGCAGCCGATCATTCTGTATACGGCAGCGATCAACGGCATTCCGGATTGCTATTTTGAAGCGGCCAGAATTGACGGGGCGTCGGAGAATCAGATATTTTTCCGCATTACCCTGAAGCTTCTGCACGGGACCACTACTTATATTTTGATAACGAGTACGATAGGCATGCTGCAGATCTTTGCCGTGCCTTATCTGATGACCAATGGAGGGCCCGGCTTTAAAACCTCCACGCTTCTGATGCTGGTCTACACCAGTGCCTTCCAGAACGGAAGCTTTGGCTATGCTTCTGCGATTGGGGTAATCCTGTTCGGCATTACGGCTGTCATCGCTTTTCTCCAGTTCCGTATGATGAAACAGGATACCGTGGAGTATTAGGAGGAATTATGAAGAAAAAGAAAATAGGAAAATGGATTTCATTCTCTTTACTGCTTCTGCTGATCCTGGTTTTTTTATTTCCCTATTATGTCATGATCACAGGAGCCTTTAAAAGCCAGATGGCCCTGCAGCTCATCCCTCCGGATCTGAATCCCTTTCGTAACCTGACAGGAAAAAACGCCGCCTATGTATGGCAGAAAACGGAAATCCTGCTGTGGCTGGCAAACAGTGCCGCAGTCAGCCTGGGAACCGCAGTTATCACGGTGTTTATAGGGGCAACGGCAGGATATGCTTTTGCGAAAAAAAGATTCCGGGGCCGGGGAGTTATATTTGCCCTGGTAATTGCCACCATGCTTCTGCCAAGGCAGATGCTTTTGATTCCCAATTATCTGGTGGCTATGAAGCTTCATCTGACCAACTCCCGGATAGGGCTGGTTCTGACCACGGTTTCCCCGGCGTTCGGCGTGTTTTTATGCAGACAATTTATGGGAAGCATCCCCACAGAGCTTTTGGAAGCGGCGGAAATAGACGGCTGCGGTGAAATCCGGAGATTTGCGGGCATCGTGCTCCCTATGGCGCTGCCGGCGCTGGGGGCGCTGGGGATATTCTCATTTTTCAGCGCCTGGAATGATTATCTTTGGCAGCTGATTATGATAGCGGACAAAAGCCTTCGGACGACCCCTATCGGGATTGCCCTGTTTTCCCAGGGACAGATAACGAATACGGGGTATCAGCTGATGGCAGCCATGATTGCGACCCTTCCCATGCTGCTTATCTTTTTAAGCTGTCAGAAATTTTTTGTGAAGGGGATTACAATCGGCGGGGTAAAAGGCTGAAAAAACGCTTTCAGCCTCCCTGATGAAAATGTGCGCAAAGGCGCACAAGCGGGAGCAAGGCTGAAAAAACGCTTTCAGCCTCCCTGATGAAAATGTGCGCAAAGGCGCACAAGCGGGAGCAAGGCTGAAAAAACGCTTTCAGCCTCCCTGATGAAAATGTGCGCAAAGGCGCACAAGCGGGAGCAAGGCTGAAAAAACGCTTTCAGCCTCCCTGATGAAAATGTGCGCAAAGGCGCACAGGCGGGAGCAAGAATGAAAAAAGAATGGGATAACAGGAATAAGGTTTTTCAGGGGATTTTTCCGGCCCTTCTCACGCCGGTGACAGAGGAGGGGAGGATCCAAAAGGTCGGGCTTGCGCGTCTTATCGACTGGGAGCTGGAACGGGGAGCGGACGGGTTTTATATAGGAGGCGCGACCGGAGAATGCTACAGCATGGAAACGGAAGCGAGGGAAGAGCTGGCGGAAGCCGCGCTGGAGGCCATGGGAGGAAGAGGACGTGCGATTGTACATATCGGCGCTTATTCTTTGAAAACGGGAATCCGTCTTGCCAGGCAGGCGGAAAAAGCGGGGGCCGACGCGATATCCGCCACACCGCCCCCGATCTACCGCTATGGTATGGATGAGATTGTGGATTATTACAGGCAGCTTTCCGGGGCAGTGGGGATTCCTATGCTTGTATATGCAAACCAGATGTTGGGGGAACAGGATCCTACCGCGCTGATGGAACAGGTTCTGCAGCTGCCCGGGGTAATCGGTTTGAAATTCACGAGGAATAACTATTACGAGCTGTTCCGGCTGTCCGGGCTGCAGGACGGTAATATCAATCTTTTGAACGGCCCGGATGAAACCTTGCTCTGCGGGCTTGTTATGGGGGCGGACGGAGGAATCGGTTCCACCTATAATATCATGCCGGGCATTTATAAAAGGATTTATGAAGCCTTCCGGAAAGGGGAATGGCAGGAGGCAAGACAAGGGCAGTTCAAGGCGGACAGGATACTCGGAATCCTTTTAAAATACGGGCAGATCCGGTCTATGAAATTCCTTTTTAACCGGAAAGGGATCCCGTTGGGAAAAGCGGAACAGCCGGCTGCGGATTTGACCCGAAAGGAGGAACAGGCGCTGCTTCAGGAGCTGGAGGCGGCAGGCTATTTCCGGGAATATCCGGAAATGAAATAGAGGAGAGGGTATGAAGGATTGGAATGCAAAATGGATCATGTTTGAAGAATGCCCGGAAAATACCACTCCGGTTTTCCGTAAGGAATTCTGCCTGGAGGAAAAGCCGGCAGAAGCGTCTCTGGATATCTGCGGACTCGGTTTTTATTTGCTGGAGATCAATGGGATGCGAGTGGGAGAGGAGCTTCTGCAGCCCGCGTTTACCGCTTATGATAAGACGGTGCTCTATAATACCCATGACATTACGGATTTTCTGGCAGCAGGAAACAATGAGATACGGGTAACACTGGGAAACGGGTGGTTTCATGAACCGGGAGAGGATTGTTTTGATTTTGAACATGCGGTATGGAAAAACCACCCCCAGATGATATGCCGGCTCTATGCGGACGGACGGGTTATATTGCGGTCGGACTCTGGATGGCAGTGCAGGGAAGGAAAATGGAGCTATAATTCCGTACGGTTCGGGGAAACTTATGATGCCGGCGCAGAGGAAAAGGAATGGAGACAAGCCGCCGTAGCCAAAGGTCCCGGCGGCCTGCTGAAAAAACAGAAGCTTCCCGGGATCCGGATTCAGGAATACAGGGAACCGGTGACAGTGAAGGACAAGGTGTACGATTTCGGCTGCAATCTGTCCGGGGATGTGGAAATAACCCTGGAAGGGAAACAAGGGGAAACCGTGGAAATCGTGTATGGGGAACGGCTGGATGCACGGGGCGGGATCGATCAGACGCTGATTAAGCGGCATGGGGATATCCCGAGAAACCAAATCGATTATTACCGTAAAGGGAAAGACGGGGAGGAAACCTGGCATCCGGAATTCAGTTATAAAGGATTCCGCTATGTACAGGTAAAAGGAGATGCGGCCGTTGTTCAAATCAAGGCCCGCGTATTTTACACGGATTTGCAGACAGCCGGAGGCTTTCAATGCCCGGACGTTTGTCTGCAGCGTATTTATGACGCGTCTCTGCGTTCGGTGCGGACTAATTTCCATCATATTCCCACCGACTGCCCTCACCGGGAAAAAAACGGATGGACCGGGGACGCCCACATGTCCTGCGAATTTGCACTGCTGAACCTGGATATGGAGGATGCCTACCTGCAGTATCTGGACAGTCTCACGGACTGTCAGTGGCCCAGCGGGCAGCTGCCGTGTATCGCGCCCACCAGTGTATATGGTTATAACTACCAGAGCGGCCCTACCTGGGACGCAGCGCTGATTTTTATTCCCTGGCAGTTATATCGGTTTACGGGGAAAACGGAAATCCTGGAAAGATATTATGAAGCCATGAAAAAATATCTGCATTATACCCGGCAGATTTCGGAGGAAGGGATCTGCAGAAGCGGCCTGGGGGATTTTCTGCCGGACGAGGCGCAGGAGGTATGTCCTGCGGGCATGATCCTCAGCTGCTTTATCATGCGCATGGCGCAGATTATGGAACAGATATCCGGTATTCTCGGAAAAGAGGATGGGAATGAGTGGCAGACCCTTGCTGCATATATAAGGAAAGCGGTCATCCGGGAATATTACGGATCATGCAGGATAACGGAGAGCTATTTAAGCTGCGTGCTCTTTTTCGGGTTATCGGAACATCCGGAAAAAGAAGCAAAAGAGCTGGCAGGTATCGTGCGGGAGAAGGAATACCGGGCCGGGGGAGGTATCTTCGGATCCATTTATACATTGGAAATGCTCACGAAATACGGATACCTGGAGGATGCGCTCCGGGTGGCGGGACAGAAGGAATGTCCCGGCTGGGCTTACATGCTTCAGGATGGAGGAAATTCCCTGTGGGAGCACTGGAACGGAAAACAGGGATCGCTGAACCACCATATGCGTTCCGCCATCGGGGCCTGGATGTTCAAGGCTCTGACCGGGTTGGTTCCGGAGGAATGCGAACCCGGCTGGAGAAGGATTGTATTGAGACCGCATGTTACGGAACGGGTGACCGGATGCCGTGCATGGCACCGCACGCCCTGGGGAATCGTAAGGATTGCTTTGGAAAAAGGAAGACTTTATGTGGAATTGCCCGAAGGCGTATCCGCCTGTGTACACTGGAACGGAAAACCATATGAATTTACAGGCTGCCGGGAACTGCAGCTGTGGGAAACAACAGAGTAAAAGGAAGGAAAACCTGGCAGGAAGGGGAGACATTCTGCCAGGTTTTTGTTACTGCCCACGCCGTGACCAATAACATGCATAAATCCATTTCAAATTGCCTGTGGCGTTTGTGTTTATGCACACTTGATCACTTTCTCACGTACTGTGCAGGAAATGCACAGTACTGAGTGAACAGTTACATGTTTTTCATCCGTATGGAAATCACGGGGCTTTTCTTCTTTTACATCAGCAGTGAATGTGGTATAATGTCCGCAGGGCGGACATGATACCTGCGCATCCGGTTTCTGCGTCAGCCGCAGAAAGCCGGGCGCTGAAATCCCCCGGAGGGCATGCCTGCGAAGCAGGTAGGGTATAATGTCCGCAGGGCGGACATGATACCTGCGCATCCGTTTTCTGCGTCAGCCGCAGAAAACCGGGCGCTGAAATCCCCCGGAGGGCATGCCTGCGAAGCAGGTATGATATCATGTCCGCAGAACAGACTAAAATTTCTCTCATGGACAGAGGAAGAAAAGCGGTACGATGGATACAATATATGTGGTTATAAAAGGAGATCATACGGACGAGGAGCAGATACGGCGGGCAGGGGATATCCTGAAAGCGGGCGGTCTGGTGGCGTTCCCCACGGAAACGGTTTATGGCCTGGGAGGGGATGCGCTGAATCCGGATTCCTCTAAAAAAATATATGCGGCCAAAGGAAGGCCTTCGGATAATCCTCTTATTGTGCATATCTGCAGATGGGAGGATATTTACCGGGTAGCGGAAGAGGTGACGGAGGAGGCCGGGCGTCTGGCGGAAGCCTTCTGGCCCGGGCCTCTTACCATGATTCTGAAAAAAAAGGATACGGTTCCCGCAGAAACCACAGGAGGCCTGGATACGGTGGCCGTCCGTTTTCCCTCCCATCCGGTGGCCCGGAGGCTGATTGAAGCGGCAGGAGGTTTTGTGGCGGCCCCCAGCGCCAATTCTTCGGGAAAGCCCAGCCCGACTATGGCGGAATATGTGGCGGAGGATATGAACGGAAGGATAGATATGATTCTGGACGGCGGAGCTGTGGGAATCGGTCTGGAATCCACCATCGTGGATGTTTCGGGGGACAAACCCACCATCCTGCGTCCTGGCTATGTGACGCAGGAAATGCTGGAAAAGGTGCTGGGAGAGGTGTCTGTGGATCGGACGATTCTGGACGGCAGCACCGCACAGCGGCCGAAGGCTCCGGGCATGAAGTACAGGCATTACGCGCCCAAAGGAGAGCTTTCTATTGTGGAAGGGGACCCGGAGGCGGTTGTGGAGCGTATAAACAGTCTGTGTGCCTGCGCGGCGGCCGGAGGAAAGAAAACCGGGATTATTGCCACCGATGAGACTTTTTCCCGCTATAAGGCCGCAAGTGTAAAAAGCGTGGGAAGCCGGGGGGATGAGGAAGCCATTGCCCGCAGCCTGTACCGGATACTGCGGGAATTTGACGATGAAGAAATAGAAGTGATGTATACGGAGTCTTTTCCCGCCTACGGAATGGGGCAGGCTATTATGAACAGGCTGCTGAAAGCGGCGGGACACCGGATAATCAGAGTCTGAAGAAAGTTAAAAATGATCATTCATATAATCAAAGACGAAAGGCGGAAAGGTGCGTATATGTTGGTAGCATTAGGAAGTGACCACGGCGGTTATGATTTAAAACAGGAAGTGATCGGATATTTGAAGGAGAAGGGGATCGGCTACAGGGATTTCGGATGCACGGGCAGGGAGTCCTGTGATTACCCGGAATTCGGCAGGGCGGCCGCGGAAGCGGTTGCCGGCGGGGAATGTGATAAGGGAATTGTTATCTGTACCACGGGGATCGGCATTTCCATTGTGGCGAACAAGGTGAAGGGAATCCGGTGTGCGCTTTGTGCGGATACGGTTTCCGCAAGGCTTACCCGAGAACATAATGATGCGAATATTTTGGCTATGGGAGCGGGCATCATAGGAAAGAACCTGGCGCTCAGTATAGTGGAGACATTTTTGAACACTCCTTTTTCAGAGGAAGAAAAGCATGCCCGCAGGATCAGGGCAATTGAATAAAAAGCAGATTACACAGGCAGAAAGATAAAATGATATGCAAACGTAACCGTTTTGATTTGTCTGAACGGTTATATAAAAACATACAGGAGGACAAATATTATGGCAAAGGTAGTAGTAATGGATCATCCGCTGATTCAGCACAAAATCGGGTATATCAGGAGAATCGAGACAGGTACGAAGGATTTCAGGCAGACGATAAGCGAGATTGCCATGCTCATCTGCTACGAAGCCACGAGAAGCCTGCCGCTTGCCGATGTGGAAATCACCACGCCCATCTGCAATACCACAGTTAAGGAGCTGAAGGGTAAGAAAATGGCAATTGTGCCTATTCTCCGTGCCGGCCTCGGAATGGTGGACGGTGTGCTGAACCTGATTCCGGCGGCGAAAATCGGCCATATCGGCCTGTACCGGGATCCGGAGACACTGAACCCGGTGGAATATTACTGCAAGCTTCCTGCCGATTGCGCGGAAAGGGAGGTTTTTGTGGTGGATCCCATGCTGGCAACCGGCGGTTCTTCCGTAGCGGCTATCCAGATGCTGAAGGACAAAGGCTGTAAAAAAATCCATTTTATGTGTATCATTGCCGCACCGGAAGGAATTGCAAAGATGCAGGAAATCCATCCGGATGTGGATTTGTATGTAGGCGCGCTTGATGAGAAGCTGAATGATCATGGATATATTGTTCCCGGTCTGGGAGATGCGGGCGACAGGATTTTCGGCACGAAATAAAAAGAAATAAGAGGGATTTTCATGAAAAGAACCGATTATATAACCTGGGATGAGTATTTTATGGGAGTGGCCAAACTGTCAGGCATGCGTTCCAAGGACCCCAGCACCCAGGTGGGGGCCTGCATAGTGAGCCAGGACAACAAAATTCTGTCCATGGGCTATAACGGGTTCCCTATCGGCTGTTCCGATGATGAATTCCCATGGGATAAAAAAGGGGAGGAAGAGGATACCAAATATCCTTATGTCACGCACAGTGAATTGAATGCCATACTCAATTACCGGGGAGGGAGCCTCGCCGGAGCCAAGCTTTACGTTTCCCTTTTTCCTTGCAATGAATGTGCCAAGGCCATTATCCAGAGCGGCATCAGAGAAATTATTTACGAATGTGACAAGTATGCGGACACGCCCGCTGTGCGGGCTTCCAAGCGTATGCTGGATGCCGCGGGGGTATCATACCGGCAGTATGAATCGGCCGGCCGCAATGTGACAATCGAACTGTAAAGGAGAAATCGGATGAAGACAGCTGGAAAGCGAAGGCTGCTGGCAGGATTTTTAGCGGTTGTGATGTTTTTGTGTATCCCGGTTATCCGGGCCGGGGCAACTTCTGATACGAAAGAAAAGCTGGATAAGGCAAAGCAGGAAAAAGAAGCTACGGAGAATCAGAAGAATGCCACAGAAACCACAATTGATAATATGGAAGAGGCCAAGACCGGTCTGGCAGGGGAGCTGGCCGGGCTTACCACACAGCTGACGGAGGTAAGCGACAACCTGGAAACCATAGAAAACAATATTATCGCAAAAAACGAGGAAATTGCCAAAACCCAGGAGGAACTGGAGGAAGCCAGGGAATCGGAGGAATGGCAGTATACTTGTATGAAAAAGCGGATCCAGTTCATGTATGAGCAGAACAGCCAGATGTATCTGGAGGCGTTGTTTTCCTCCTCCTCATTTGCCGATTTCCTGAACAAGTCGGAATATTTTGAACAGATTGCGGCTTATGACCAGAAGATGCTTGCCCAGTACAAGGAAACAAGAAAACAGATAGAAGAAAAAGAAGCACAGCTGGAGAAGGAAAAGGAAGAGCTGGATGAGATGAAGGCTTCCGCTGAGGCGGAGCATGAAAAATTCAGCGGCCTCATCAATAAAACCAAAGGAAGCATAAACAGCTATTCCAACCAGATCGCGGGAGCGGAAGCCCAGGTGGCGGCGCTGGAAGCCCAGATTGAGGAACAGAACAAAAATATTTCCGCTCTGCAGAAGCAGCTTGCCGAAGAAATGGCAAAATCCAGACTGGCCGCAAATTCCAGCTGGCGTGATATTTCCGAAGTGACCTTTACGGAGGACGACAGATACCTTCTTGCCAATCTGATCTATTGTGAAGCGGGAGGCGAACCCTATGACGGGCAGGTAGCCGTTGGCGCGGTGGTAATCAACCGGGTGCTGAGTTCCGTTTACCCCAATACCCTCTCCGGCGTTGTATACCAGAACCGACAGTTCGAGCCGGTTTCCACAGGGCGTCTGGCTCTGGCTCTTGCGGAGAACAGGGCGACCGCCAGCTGTTACCGGGCGGCGGATGAAGCGATGAGCGGTATGACCAATGTGGGGAATTGTGTCTATTTCAGAACACCTATACCCGGTCTGGAAGGGATCAATATCGGAGGGCATGTTTTCTATTAAAACTATTTGAGGAAGAGAAATCTTCCTCATTTTTTATATTATCCACTCAAACTTCGCAGTGGCCAAATGGCCCTCCGCCCGCTGTGAAGTTTGAGTTATCCATATATAAATAATTTGCAGATAATTATTTTATATTGCCATATTAACAATATGATGTTAAAATTAAAAATATAAATATTTTATCATTCATAAACGGGAGGATATATATGGGAATTGATATTGTACGAGGAGTAATTAAAAATACAACTGCAACGGAGATGTTAATTCACTCTCTGGAAAATGCGCAAAGCAAATTACCGATAAATGGTACTTTATATTTGGGATATCCTTTAAATGCGACAACCGATTCGGTGGTTTCTGTTGATGCATTATTGGTTTGTAAAGAAAAAGGATTATTGGCATTTATTTTTAATGAACCTGGCAGTAGTGATAAGGAAGCCCAGGATCGATTGTATTTTCAATTTCAAAATGCATTAACGAAATATGAGACTCTTCGAAAAGGCAGGGAGCTCGCTGTCAGGCCTCAAATAATTTCATTTTTCCCAATTCAAGAGATACCTGATTCAAATGAGATATATACTTATTGCAATACAGATACAATAGAAGATGTATTAAAGAAAGTTCCGGATTTTGATGATACGCTTTATACTGTATTGTGTGAATCATTACAAAAGATTTCTTCTATGAAGCCTAAGAAGAAAAGGTTTGCAATAAAAAAACAAGATTCATATGGCGGAATTATAAAGAAAATTGAAGCTGAAATAGCTAATTTAGATGAGTGGCAAAGAAAAGCTGCTTTTGAGGTACCGGATGGGCCACAAAGGATACGCGGGTTGGCTGGATCTGGAAAAACAGTAGTACTGGCATTAAAAGCAGCGTATTTGCATTCGCAACATCCAGACTGGACTATCGGGGTTACATTTTATACAAGATCACTTTCCCAACAGTATAAGGAGATGATTACGAATTTTACTTATGAATATATGGGAGAACAGCCGAATTGGGATAAGCTGCAGATTTTACATGCTTGGGGAACTACAGCGGAACCTGGAATTTATTCGGAGATTGCTAAAAGAAAGAATATTATTCCAAAGAACTATGTAAATGCAAAAAACCAATATGGAGTACAGAGAGCATTTCAGGGTATATGCGAAGAACTTCAACATTTAAATGGGAGCCAATTTGCCCCTATGTATGATGCTATTTTGATCGATGAAGCACAGGATATGCCGGCTGCATTTTTTAGAATTTGTTATGATGCAGTAAAATATCCGAAAAGAATAATATTTGCATATGATGAATTACAAAGTTTAAATAGCAATACTATGCCAAGTATTAGCGAAATGTTTGGAACTGATGAACAAGGCAATGCAATTGTATCTTTATCAAATCATGAGGATGAAGCAAGACAGGATATTGTATTGCCTATATGCTATAGAAATACGCCGTGGGCATTGACGGTAGCACATTCTTTAGGATTTGGAATTTACCGGAAAGCGGGGATTGTCCAATTATTTGATGACTTGAGTTTATGGGATGGTATAGGATATAAAGTGACAGATGGTAATTTACAGTTCGGTGAAGAAGTACAATTGAAGAGAAAAGAGAGTTCATATCCTGAGTATTTTTCACAACTTTTAGAACCTCAGGATGCAATAATGATTAAAAGCTTTAAAAATGTATATGAACAGTATCAATGGGTATCAGAACAAATTGAAAAGGACATTAAAAAGAATGAATTAGACCCCGATGATATTCTGGTTATTTTTCCTGAAGCGTACTATTCTAAAAGCCAATATCATGATTTAGGGGAATTTTTGGAACAGCGGGGAATTAATTCTATTTTAGCTGGTGTTAATGCAGATAGGGATACATTTAGAGTTGAAAATTGTATTACTTGCTCAAGTATTTATCGGGCCAAAGGAAATGAAGCACCAATGGTTTATATAGTAAATGCTCAGTATTGTGCAAAAGGAACCGAGATGATAACGCTTCGTAATACATTATTTACTGCAATTACCCGTTCTCGTGCATGGGTTCGTATATGCGGAATTCTACCGGATATTGAGATAATTGAGAATGAAGCCAGAATGTGTATAAGCAATAATTTTGGTCTCAGGTTCAGAATTCCAACGAAAAAGGAATTAGAAAGCCAACGATTATTATATCGTGATCGTACGGAAAAGGAAAAGAGAAAAATAAAAGAAGCAACGGATGCGATAAAATTTATTATGGAATCATATGAAAAGGGAGAAATTGATTTAGAAGAGCTACCTGAATTAAATAAACTTTTTAATGTAGTAAAAAAGGCAGAAGATATGGAGGGGGATTATGAATAAGAATGTTGAAAATACTTTGCAACAAATAAATAATACCCTTGATATACTTATCGCACAAGGGATTGTGAAGTATATTCAGCCTTGCCGTATTAAGGAAAACAAAAAGGAGGGGATAACCAGTATAACCTGGAATAACCATGTGGGGGGAAGGGCTGTAAGTGGAAAAGCCTTTAATACTCCAGGGCAGTATTTTTCTATTTTGGCATCTAATGCTTATCAGGCAATAATGATTGACTATTCTGTAGTTCGGGTATCGTTTACATTTTCTAAGGAAAAATTAGTTGCCCAAAATTTATTGTGGTGGCCCTGTCCTGTTTTAATGGATGATGAAATGGAAAATGAATTTGGACTCTTTGAAAGTGTTAAAGTAATGCTTGAAGATATAGAATCTGAAAAATATTTAACTATGCGGACACCAATTAGAATTGATTTTGACAGTTCAAATAATTCATATTTTCATCCAAGGGCACATACCCATATTCAACATCATGATAGTAGAATTAATAATATTGCGCCAATTTGCTTTAATTGTTTTATGAAATTTATTTTAGAGACACATTACCCATACTTAAATGTTGATTATCGGGGATGGAATTATTTAGAGTATCAATATGATGATAAACATACAAATAAGAAATATAATTCTAATGTATGTATATTGTATAAATAATTAATAAATTTCTGTATCTAAAAGGTGGTTAAGGAAATGGAAAGCAAAGCATTATTAATTAAGCAACAGATAAAAAAACAATTCAAAAGTATAAGGCAATTTTCCATAGCTGTCAATATACCTTATAGTACGATTACAGTTGCTTTGGATAAAGGGGATAGAGGCATTGATACTATGGCTTATGGGACGGTAATTACAATTTGCAAAAAATTGGGCATTGATCCCATAGATTTTTTACCACAAAATCAAAATAACGGAATGCTTTTGCCGCAGGAAAAGAGACTTTTATTATATTATTCAGAATTAAATGGTAAGGGAAAAAGTAGAATTTTTGAGCAAATCGAAGATATGAGAGAGTTAGAAAAGTATAGAGAAAATAGCAAATAAAACATGAATGGCCATGGTCGGAATTTAGCTGTATATACCATGGCCTTTATTAATACAGGAAGTTGGTCATTTGTATACTATCAGCACTGGTGCAGCAGGCTTTCCGAAGGATCAAACCGGTTAATCGGGGCGGTAAGCTCCCCGAGCTTACCCGCATATATCCGGTTCAGCAAAGCATCCAGAGACAACAGGGCGGCCTGAAGCAGGGGAATCGTGAGGAGCCCTTCCGTTAGCGCCTGGGAAATTTCCCCCAGATCCACCACCTTCACAAAGCCGTCGGGATAAATAAGCACATCTGCCAAAAGGTCGGTAACGACCAGGGTATTCGATTTTTCGTCGTAGCTGTGGGTGATGATATCGCAGTAATAATAGAGCAGCGTATTATCCGCCGCGTAGAATTTGCTGATTTTATAGCCTTCGTCAAAGAAATAGCAGGAAAAGCCGTGGTGGAGATCCTTTCTTGGCTTCAGCGTCTGCCAGCTGGTAACCAGAATGTTTCCCTCATGCAGAAGGATCCTGTCATCTTTCAGAAGAACGCATTCTTCGGGAATCAGACGTCTGCGGTACAGGATGGGATCTTTCATAAGCGCCTCCTCCTCCTTTGGGACGCATCAGACTGCGTCTGCCGGGGTTTGCCAAAGGTTATAAAATGAAGTATGTATTTGTCCAAAATACTACACGTAACGGGACAAAATGTCAATGAAAAAAACCACTGTTTTGGTAGACAGAATCCGGGAAAATGGGTATAATCATAAATGAGTGTTTTTACCCTGGACAAAGTGTACCATAAACGGTGAAAGGAATACGGAAGTGGATAATCATGTTTTCAGGTATTTATCCCTGATAACCCAGTTTGGAATTTATATGCTGGTCCCCATTTTTTTGTGCTCCTTTGCGGGCATGTTTTTGGATAAAAAGCTTGGCACATCTTTTTTTATGGTCATACTGTTCTTTGTCGGTGCCCTTGCCGGGTTCAGGAACATATATGTATTGGCACAAAAATTAACCAGGGACAAGAGTAAAGGCAGCCATGATGAAAAATCTTCTGGAAAAAGTAAATGAAACGGTCCTGGAATTATGGACGGGCATACTGCTGTGGGGAATCGTCTGTCAGCTGGTCCCCGTGTGGTTTGTAAAGGACAAGGCAGGCTACAGCCTGGGACTATGGCTGGGAATCCTGCTAGCAGGCGCTTCGGCTTTCCATATGTGGTGGTCCCTGGATAAGGGGCTGGACAGAGGAGGCGCCGCCCAGGGCTATATACGAAAGCACGCTTTTGTCAGATATGCCGTGATAGTTGCCGTATTTGCGGCGGTAATGCTTACGGGGGCGGCCAATCCTCTGGCGGCTTTCCTGGGAATTATGGGATTGAAGGCGGGGGCATATCTGCAGCCCTTTGTGCATAAACGCCTGCATCCTGAGGAGGATAGGGAAGACTCCCCGGAATGGAATAGGCAGGCCGGCCAGACAGCCGGCGCCGAAAATGAAGAAAAGAAGGAGGTGAACCTATGATGAATGGTATTTTGTTGTCCGCGGAGTCGGAAGTGGATTTTATGATACACGGAATCTTCTCCTACAGCTTTTTCGGACATCAGGTGTGGATAACGACCACCCATGTATGCCTGCTGATTGTCATGCTTGTGCTTATCGGGTTTGCCATTGCTGCAAACCGGGCGATGAAGCATGCTTCAGAAGTGCCCGGTGCCTTTCAGAATATAGTGGAGATGGTGGTGGAAAAGCTGGACGGCATGATTCAAAACGTAATGGGCAGGAATGCGGTGAAATTTGCTAACTATATCGGCACTATTTTTATTTTTATTCTGATAAGCAATATCTCGGGGCTGTTCGGCCTGCGCCCGCCCACGGCGGACTATGGCGTAACGCTTCCCCTGGGGCTTCTGACATTTACGCTGATCCACTTTAATAAGCTGAAACACCAGAAGCTGTCAGGTGTCCTGAAGGGCTTGTGCGAGCCTTGGCCTATCTGGGCGCCCATCAATATCATCGGTGATGTGGCTGTTCCCATATCCCTGTCCCTGCGTCTGTTTGCCAATGTGCTTTCCGGTACTGTCATGATGGCGCTGGTATACGGACTGCTGAAATGGTTTGCGGTAATATGGCCGGCGGCTCTGCACGTATATTTTGACCTGTTCTCCGGTGCGATCCAGACATACGTATTCTGTATGCTGACCATGACTTATATTTCAGATGCAATCGGGGATAAGTAAGCGGAAACAACAGCGCGGATGGAACCAGCGCAATTGTTCATAAATAAGAAAATAATTTTTAAACCGCTTTTATGCGGAAGAATGGAGGAAATTATGGAGTTCAATGAAAGCTTTATTCTGGGATGTTCAGCAATCGGTGCAGGTCTTGCGGTTATCGCAGGTATCGGACCTGGTGTAGGACAGGGTATTGCAGCAGGACATGCTGCCGCAGCCGTAGGACGTAACCCCGGCGCAAAATCCGATATTACATCCACAATGCTTCTTGGACAGGCAGTTGCCGAAACAACAGGTCTTTACGGACTTCTTGTTGCCATGCTGCTCATGTTCGTTAAACCGCTGATTTAAGGTGCGGCCTCAATCCAAAAAATGAATGAAAGGAGGCTTGCATCTTGACGACAAAATTAGCGATGGCAGTCCTGATGACTGCTGACGAAATGACGCCCCGTCTTTTTGATCTGGATTTTCAGCTGCTGGCGGATGCCGTACTGTCGGTAATAGCCGTATTTGTGCTTTTCCTGGCGATGTCCTATTTTCTTTTCAACCCGGCGAGGGAATTTCTGAAAAAGAGACAGGACAAGATCCGGAACGAACTGGAAGAGGCGAGAGTCAGCCAGGAAGAAGCTGCCGCTCTTAAGAAGAAATATGAGGACAAGCTGGCAAATATCAATAAAGAAGCTGATGAGATCCTCAGCGCTACCAGAAAGAAAGCCATGGCCAATGAAACCCGTATTGTCGGGGAGGCCAGGGACGAAGCCGCAAGAATCGTGGCCAGAGCCAAAATTGAAGCGGAACTGGAGAAGAAGAAGGTGGCCGATGAGGTGAAGAAGGAAATGGTTTCCCTGGCAGGCGTGCTGGCGGGCAAGGTTATTGGAAGCACCATTGACGCTGCGTCTCAGGACAGCCTGATCGATGAGACTCTTAAGGAAATAGGTGATAGCACATGGCTAAGCTAGTTTCGGAAACTTACGGAGAAGCGCTGTTTAGCCTGGGGATGGAAAAGGGAGCCGTGGACAGCCTCATGGAGGAGATTGTTTCTCTTAATAAGATATTGGAAGGCAACCCCGGTTTTTCCAGACTGATGAATCATCCGGATATCGGAAGGGATGAAAAGCTTGCAATCCTTCAGAAAGTTTTTGAAGGAAAGCTTTCCGATACCATGTACGGTTTTCTGGAGGTGCTGATTCACAAGGGCCGTTATGGCGCGATTGATGATATTTTTACTTACTATACGGACAGATATAAGGCTTTCCACAAAATCGGGGTGGCATATGTCTCCAGCGCAGTGGCGCTGACCGACGAGCAGAAGGCCAGAATTGAAAAACGTCTGATAGAAACCACACAGTACAGCAAAATGGAGCTGCATTTCCGTCTGGATAAGGCTCTGATTGGAGGTCTGGTGATCCGGATTGGCGACAGGGTGGTTGATTCCAGTATCCGTACAAAGCTGGAAGGGCTGCAGAGGCAGCTGATGAAGGTACAGCTTTCATAACTGTCCGGCAGATGCGGAACAGTTACCAGTTTTTATAAAACAACCTGTGTAAACGGGAAAAATGGAAAACCGCCCCGGGGGCGGAAGTAGAGGAAGGTTAAAAGTCCATGAATTTAAGACCAGAAGAGATAAGCTCGGTTATCAAAGAACAGATTGAGCGATACTCCTCCAAGCTGGAAGTGGCAGAGGTTGGTACGGTCATCCAGGTTGCGGACGGTATCGCACGTATCCACGGACTTGAAAACGCAATGCAGGGTGAGCTTTTGGAATTTCCCGGTGAAGTATACGGAATGGTACTGAACCTGGAAGAGGATAACGTGGGTGCCGTACTCCTTGGCAGCCAGAGGAATATCCGGGAAGGCGATATGGTAAAAACCACCGGCAGGGTGGTTGAGGTTCCCGTAGGCGATGCGATGACAGGCCGTGTAGTCAATGCCCTTGGACAGCCGATTGACGGCAAAGGGCCTATACAGACGGACAAATTCCGTAAAATTGAAAGAGTTGCGTCCGGCGTTATTACCAGAAAATCAGTAGATACACCGCTGCAGACAGGTATCAAGGCTATCGATTCCATGGTTCCTATCGGAAGAGGGCAGCGTGAGCTGATTATCGGCGACAGGCAGACAGGAAAAACTGCCATTGCCATTGACACCATTATTAATCAGAAGGGGCAGAACGTTAAGTGTATTTATGTGGCAATCGGCCAGAAGGCTTCAACGGTTGCATCCATTGTTAAGACCCTGGAAGAATTCGGCGCCATGTCTTATACGACGGTGGTGGCATCCACTGCCAGCGAGCTGGCACCGTTACAGTATATAGCGCCTTACTCCGGCTGCGCGATCGGTGAGGAGTGGATGGAAAACGGCGGTGACGTGCTAGTGGTTTATGATGATCTCACCAAGCATGCGGCGGCTTACCGTACCCTGTCCCTTCTGCTGAAGAGACCGCCGGGACGTGAGGCATATCCCGGAGATGTATTCTACCTGCATTCCAGGCTTCTGGAGCGTGCGGCGAGAATGAATGAGGAATACGGCGGAGGTTCCCTCACGGCCCTTCCTATTATTGAAACCCAGGCGGGTGACGTTTCCGCCTATATTCCCACCAACGTGATTTCCATTACCGACGGCCAGATCTATTTGGAAACGGAAATGTTCAATGCAGGCTTCCGGCCCGCAGTAAACGCGGGCTTAAGTGTATCCCGTGTGGGCGGGGCCGCGCAGATTAAGGCAATGAAGAAAATCGCCGCCCCTATCCGTGTGGAACTGGCGCAGTACAGAGAGCTTGCCGCTTTCTCCCAGTTTGGATCCGAACTGGATGCAGATACCAAGGAGAAGCTGGCACAGGGCGAGAGAATCAAGGAAGTCCTGAAGCAGCCGCAGTACAAGCCTATGGCTGTTGAGTACCAGGTTATTATTATCTTTGCGGCTACCAACAAGTACCTGCTGGATATTCCTGTGACGGAGGTCACACGGTTTGAGAGCGAATTGTTTGAATTCCTGAATGTGAAATATCCCGAAGTGCCCGCCGCGATACGAACGGAAAAGGTAATCTCTGGGGAAACGGAAAAGACACTTATCAAAGCCATCGAGGAGTGCAAGGCACAATTCAGGTAGAAAGAACAGGTGAATTTGTATGGCTTCCATGAGAGATATTAAAAGGCGGAAGAGTACTATCCAGAGCACCCAGCAGATAACGAAAGCCATGAAGCTGGTCTCTACCGTCAAGCTGCAGAAGGCCAAAACAAAAGCCGAGGAATCCAAACCCTATTTCGATACCATGTATCAGACGGTGAAGTCTATTCTGGGTATGTCGGATAACATCAGCCATCCCTATCTGGACGGCGGTCCCGGCAGTAAAAAGGGAGTGATTGTCATCACCTCCAACAGAGGCCTGGCCGGCGGATACAATTCCAATATCACCAAGTTGCTCACCAGAGGCGAACTGGACAAAGAGGACGTAGTGGTTTACGCGGTTGGGAAAAAGGGAAAGGATACGCTGGAACGAAACGGCTACCATATTGCCGCCGATTATTCGGAGGTTATGGATGAACCCTCCTACCACGATGCCATGCATATAGGAAGGCGGGTACTCGAGGCTTTTGAAAAAGGGGAGATTGGCGAAATCTACCTGGCTTACACAGTGTTCAAGAATACGGTGGTACACATTCCCGTTTTGACGAGGCTGCTGCCTGTAAGTTCGGATCCCTCTTCCCTGGGAACGGATTCTGCGTCGGGCGGTTCTGGTTCGGCAGGGGATTTTGCAGAAAAAGCAGCCGGACAGACCGAAGAATATACAGGGCCTGAAGCGCCCATGAATTTTGAAATGGAAGAAGTGGACGCATTGGAGCTGCTGATTCCCAAATATATTACCAGTATGATCTACGGCGGCCTTCTGGAGGCTTCTGCCAGTGAAAATGGTGCCAGGATGCAGGCAATGGATGCTGCCACAAGCAATGCGGAGGATATGATAGATGATCTGACGCTCGCTTTCAACAGAGCCCGCCAGAGCTCCATCACCCAGGAGCTGACGGAAATCATTGCAGGCGCCCAGGCGATCAGCTAATGATCGCCTGCGATCAGCTAACCAATCGCTTGTGATTGGCCGGCGGCACTGGTAAAAATTAAGAAAGGAAAATGAACTGTAATGGCAGAGAATAAAAACGGAAAAATCACGCAGGTAATCGGCGCGGTTCTGGACGTGAAATTTGAACAGAACTGCCTGCCGGATATCAATGAAGCGCTGAAAATTCCTACCAGAAGCGGCGGCACGCTCGTAGTGGAGGTTGCCCAGCATCTGGGTGACGATATTGTACGCTGTGTTGCCATGGGTTCCACAGACGGACTGGTGAGGGGGATGGATGTAATAGCTACAGGCGCCCCTATCTGCGTACCGGTGGGAGAAAAGACACTGGGACGTATGTTCAACGTTTTGGGAGAACCGATTGATAACCTGCCTGCTCCTTCCGGCGTAAGTTATGAGCCTATCCACAGGCCAGCCCCGGAATTTGAAGAGCAGTCTACGGAAACGGAGCTGCTGGAGACAGGTATTAAGGTAGTGGATTTGCTATGCCCTTATCAGAAGGGCGGTAAGATCGGCCTTTTCGGAGGAGCCGGGGTTGGAAAAACAGTCCTGATCCAGGAATTAATCCGTAATATCGCTACCGAGCACGGCGGATACTCCGTATTCACCGGTGTTGGGGAGCGTACCAGGGAAGGAAACGATCTCTATTATGAAATGAAGGAATCCGGAGTTATTGATAAAACCACCATGGTGTTCGGGCAGATGAATGAACCCCCGGGAGCCAGAATGAGGGTGGGGCTTTCCGGTCTGACAATGGCGGAATACTTCCGTGATAAAGGCGGTAAAGACGTCCTTTTATTCATTGACAATATTTTCCGGTTCACCCAGGCGGGTTCCGAAGTGTCCGCACTTTTAGGACGTATGCCCTCAGCGGTGGGATACCAGCCTACCCTGCAGACGGAAATGGGCGCTTTGCAGGAACGTATTACTTCCACAAAGAACGGTTCCATCACATCCGTACAGGCTGTGTATGTCCCTGCGGATGACCTTACGGATCCGGCGCCGGCGACAACCTTCGCCCATCTGGATGCCACAACCGTACTTTCCCGTTCCATCGTGGAGCTGGGTATTTACCCTGCGGTGGATCCCCTGGAATCCACTTCCAGGATCCTGGATCCTAGAATTGTAGGCGAGGAGCACTACCGGGTAGCCAGAGGAGTGCAGGAGCTGCTCCAGCGTTATAATGAGCTGCAGGATATCATCGCCATCCTGGGTATGGACGAGCTTTCCGAAGAGGACAAGCTGGTGGTTTCCCGTGCGAGAAAGGTACAGAGATTCCTTTCCCAGCCGTTCTTCGTGGCAGGACAGTTTACCGGTATGGAAGGAAAGTATGTTCCTATTTCCGAAACCATCCGCAGCTTCCGCGAAATTCTGGACGGAGAGCACGACGATATCCCGGAAAGCTATTTCCTCAATGCAGGAAGTATTGATGATGTGCGGGAGCGTGCTGGCACACTCGTGCATTCGTAAACAGAGGTGCATTTATGGCAGAAGACAGGAACTTTACATTGAAAATCATCACGCCGGAACGGGTTTTTTACGACGGCCCGGTAAGCATGGTGGAGTTCAATACTACGGAAGGGGCAATTGGTATCTACAAGGGCCATATCCCTATGACCGTTATGATCAAGCCGGGTATTCTTACGATCACGACCGGGGAGGGCAGGCGGGAAGCCGCGTTGCATGCCGGTTTCGTGGAAATTCTGCAGGAAAAGGTGACCGTACTTGCAGAAGTCGTGGAATGGCCCGAGGAAATTGATGAAAACCGTGCCAAAGCAGCGCTGGAGAGGGCTGAGGAACGTATCAGACGGCATGAGCCGAATACGGATCTGGCAAGGGCTGAGACTGCTTTGGACAGAGCAATAGCACGTATTAATGTTTTAAAATAGGCGGGGAGAAAGCAGGTGTAGTCAGACGGGGCAGAGAGTCCCGTATGGAGTATACCTGCTTTTTCTCTAAGGATGCCCCGGCCTGGCATCCGTTGTTTCCAAAAGGTTTGCATGGGAGGATGGCATATGCGTGAGGATGTAAGTAAGGTTCTTGAAAATGTAGGGAAGGTGATAATCGGAAAAGAGGAGGTGCTGGAAAAGCTTCTGGCGGGACTTCTGGCCGGCGGACACGTGCTTTTAGAGGATGTGCCGGGGACAGGGAAAACGAAAATGGCAAAAGCGCTTTCCGCTTCGCTCGGAGTGAAGTTTGGGAGAATCCAGTTTACACCGGATATGCTTCCTGCGGACATAACGGGAATGCATATATACAGCAGGGAAACGGAACGTTTTGAATGGAAGGAAGGGCCTGTATTTACCAATGTCCTGCTGGCGGATGAAATCAACCGGGCCACACCCAGGACCCAGGCAGGTCTGCTGGAATGCATGGAAGAACGGCAGGTGACGGTTGACGGGGAAACAAGGAAAATGGAAGAGCCGTTTTTTGTAATCGCCACCCAGAATCCGGTAGAAACGGCAGGGACCTTTCCGCTGCCGGAGGCGCAGACCGATCGGTTCATCATGAAGCTGTCCATGGGACTTCCCGACAGAGAAGAGGAAATCCGGATCCTGGAAACCTACAAGGACAGGGATCCCCTGCCTTGGCTGCGTCCGGAGATGTCCCGGGAAGAGCTGCTTTCCATCAAAGAGGAGGCGGAAAAAATATATGTACATCCCCTTATAAACGGTTATCTGGCGGATATTGCCCTGGCGACACGGAAGCAGGAGAAGGTGGTTATGGGGGTAAGTCCCAGAGGGACGCTGGCGCTTATGCGCTGCGCCAAAGCCCGGGCCTGTATGGAAGGCCGGAGTTATGTCATCCCGGATGATGTAAAAAAGCTGGCATCCGCGGTACTGGCCCACAGGCTGATGTTTTCCTTTGGCAGAAGCAGACAGGAAGAAGCGGTGAAGCTTATGGAGGATATTCTCGCAGGCGTGCCCGTGCCCGTGGAAGATTTTAGTGACAGTTCAGAAGGATCTGCGCATTTCTTGCGCAGGCCGTAAGAAAGCGTGGTGGGAACGCTATGCTGATTATCTGGATTGTGTTCGGCGCCGTATTTCTGTTCTGTTTTCAGAAGTGGATTTATGGGCGTTACTGGGAAAAGGATCTTTCCGTGGAGCTGGCCTTTTCGAAAGAAAGTGCGGTAGCGGGTGAAGTTTGCCAGCTTTCGGAGCGGGTGGAAAACAGGAAGCTGCTTCCGCTTCCAATGCTGAAGGTCAAATTTCAGGTTTCCAGGAAACTCCGGTTTCCGGACGAAGGCGAAGGGGCGGTAACCGATAAATATTACCGGAATGATATCCTGTCCCTGGGTCCAAGGCAGCGGGTGATACGGATAATCCCTTTTACCTGCGGGGCCAGAGGCTATTACCGGATCAGGGGGCTGGATCTGGTGGCGGCCGATTTGTTCCTTACGAGGGAAATGATAGCGGAAGCCGAAGCGGACAGCACGCTGTATGTGTATCCGGCCCCGGCGGAAGGGGTGCAGCTGGAAAGCGCCCTGCAGAAGCTGAACGGGGAGATACTTGCTAAAAGACATATGCTGGAGGATCCTTTTGAATACCGGGGAATCCGGGAATATGCCCCCTGTGATGAGATGAAAACCATCAACTGGAAGGCTACGGCGCGTATGGGCGAACTGATGGTGAATATGAGGAATTATACCTCCCTCCGCGCGGTGCGTATTTTCGTAAACCTGGCGGACTCCGGAATCCTGAAAAACGAAAAGCTGGTGGAACTGTGTATTTCCATTGCCGTCAGATTCGCAGGGGAATTGCTGGGACAGGGGATCCGTGCGGCTGTTTATGCCAACGGGAAGGATATCCTTACCGGGGATCCCATGAAAATCCAGCCAGGTGCAGGCCCGGGACATATGGAAAGCATAAACAGGGCGTTTGCCAGAATCAGCCTGGAGGAAGGGGTATATCCCTTCGGCGGGATTTTCAGGCGGGAGCTGGAGGAAGAAGGGAAGGATACAGCTACCTTGTTCCTGTCGGCTGACAGAAGCCCGGAATTCCAGGAAGATATCCGTGTGTTTGCCAGGACAGGTACGGATTTTACCTGGATGTGCCCGCTCCTGCCCCGGATGGAAAGCCATGTGGAGGGGGAGGAAGCGCTGCATTTTGTCAGACTGGACGCGGAGGATATGCTGCATGGAAAATAAATGGATGAATTACAGCTGTCAGGTGTTGGATACCGTGATGAATTTCCTGATAGTATTTTGCCTGGAAACCTTTGTGTTTGCTTCTTTTTCCAATCTGGAGAGCCTTGTAGGCGAAGCCGGGTCCGGGGTACAGACACCGGGGCTCCTGCGTCAGGTTCTTTTTCTTGCCGTCCCCCTTCTGTTTCTTATCATCCGGGAGAAGGCGGGGCATTTCCTGACCTTCGTGGCATGTCATGCTGCAGGGGCAGCCGCCGCTGTATTCCTTCTGGGAAATGGGGGGATGCAGAAAGTGGTTTTCGGCATTCTGGCCGGGGGCTACCTTGTGCGTTCTTTTCAGCTGCGGATTGCCCGCCAGGAGGTCGGGGAAGGACAGCTGGGACCTGTCGCGGGGGGGATTGCCGCGGGAGCTTCCTTTCTGGCATGCGCTTATCTGGGAAAAGAAGCGGCATGCGGCCGGATTGTGAATACGGCCCTGCTTTATACGTTCCTTTATTTTGTATATTCTTATCTGGAGCATCTGGTCCGTTTTGTACAGTTCAACCGCAGCAGCAATGCCCATATTCCCGTAAGGAAAATGCTGGTGCAGGGCGGCGGCCTTGCAGGGATATTCGGGATGCTCGCGGTAATTATTCTGGGGGCGGGAACGAATAACCGCCTTGTGCGCAGCATGATGGATCTGGTGAAAACCGCCGCCTATTATGTTGCCAGGGCTATCGCCGCATGTATCAGCTTTTTCTTAAGCCTTTTTTCCGGTAAGGAAGAGGAAATCGCGGAGGAAGCGGCAGCGGCCGGACAGATGGATATGGGGCTGGGGGAAGCGGCGGCAACACCGGCCTGGCTGGAGCTGCTGATTCAAATAACGGAATATGTAGTGGCAGGCCTTACGGTGGCCCTGGTGTGTTTCCTTCTGTATAAGCTGGTGCTGGCCGCTATAAAGATGTTTTACGAAAAAACAGCGTTACAGGAAGAAGAGGAAGGTCAGGCAACGGAAATCCGGGAATCCCTGGCGGGCAGACGGAGAAAGAAAGAAAAGGAAAACCCCCTCCCTTTACTGGCCAGGACACCGGAACAGAAAATACGGAAATGCTTTATCCGGACGGTAAAAAAGCTGGGGCTTGCGGAAAGCGGCAAAACCGCAAGAGAAATGCTGGAGAAGGCCGATGCAGCCGGGCCGGAGAACGGGAACGCGGGAAAGGATCTGCTCCGCTTGTACGAAAAAGCCCGCTATCACGGCGATTGTACCAAAGAAGAGGCCGGATTGGCGGCACATGCGGCCAAAGCCTTAACCGATAAAACAAAAACAATATAAACCCTTTCCCTGCCGGATGCATAACATAAGATAAAGATGATTGGATGTTAAGCGCCTGAGGAAACCTTCAGGGGCGGAGCAGTCCGGAAAGGGAAAGTGATGGATGATATAAGAAAATTTCCGGGCAGATTTCCGGAAGAGCCCTACCGCAATGAGGACGAAGGGCGGAATATGCCGGGATACAGAGGATATCAGAAAGGCTACAGAGAATACGCGGGTAAAGGATACCCGGAGGATTGGAGGAACGGAGGTGCCAATATGGACTATGGCTGCCCCTATGGGAACTGCGGCAGCACAAAAAAACCGCTCCCCTTTTATATGACCTATCCTATGCCCATGTATTGGGACGAGGAGGATGATGCGGTAAGGGATTTGGAATATTTCCTCCAGCTTTATCCGGACGAAGCCCGAAGATACCAGAAAAAAATTATGGATATCCTGGACACCATGGATTACAGCGGAAGCATGATTTATGATGAATACCCGGATCGGCTGGCGATGTACCGTTTGAGCGAGGATGTCATTGATAAAATACTGCGGGAAGAGGAACGGGCATCAGAAAGCGCAGGAGAGGCATCCGCTAAGGCCTTTATGGAAAAAAGAAAGGCGGAAATGACGGAAACAGAGCAGGCATCTGAGCCGGCAGGCGGGGAAAACGGAGAACAAAGGAAGGATAATACCCTCCTGACGGAAAAAAACAGGATAGAAATCACCTCCCGCAGGGAGGAGGAACGCCGTCACAGAGGCGATCTAATCCAGGTTCTTCTGTATTATGAAATCTTCAGAAGAAGACATGGCAGGGGTGGTTCCTGCGGCATGTGCTCTTCAAATGGCAGAAGAAATAATGGATTTTATAAATTCTAGTTGTGCATTTTATGCAGAGGAATTAAAATAGATTCGTGATTAATAAGCCGGCCGTAAGGCCGGAAAGCTTGTTTTCAGGTAACTGTGCAGTTCCTTCACAGTTACTGCCAAAATCTATCTTAAATCGCCTCCGGCGATGGCTTTTGGCACCCTTGAATCACGTTCTTACGGTCTGCGCAGTAAATGCGCAGACCTGTATGGATCGTTACGTTTTTAGTAACAGTTTAGACAGCAAATGTGCTGAACGGATAGAACAGAGGTACTTTGGATGGAAGAATTATACAAGCTGTTAGAGGACAGCCTGACGGAAAGATTATATCAGATAAGCGCCGGAGGTCCCAGAGATAAAAGCGGGGATACCCGCCTTAAATTGCGGCCGGTCATGATAAAGACGGCGCTTTATTTCCAGCTGGAAAGCTATCGCGGCAACCAGGTTTTCCATGAGAATCTCACCGTTGGCCAGGCGATGGAAAAACTGGGAAAAGCCCTCACAGCTTCCTTCCGTCAGATGGATGTGGAGACTATGGATTATCAGGCGGTTGCTATGGTGAGCAAAAAGGGTAAGGTAACCATAAAGAAAAAAAACCGTGCCAGGGAGGAGGGCAGGGAGCTTTCCCACAACCGGTCGAAGAAATATATCCTGGAGGAAGGCCGGCCGGTTGCGTTTCTGAAGGATCTGGGTGTCCAGACAGAAGACGGCAGGATTATTAAAAGCCGATATGACAAATTCAGGCAGATTAACAGGTTTTTGGAATTTATTGCAGATATTATGCCTATACTTCCTAAAGACAGATGTGTGCGTATTATTGATTTCGGCTGCGGGAAAAGTTATCTTACGTTTGCCATGTATTATTATCTTCATGAGCTTTGCGGGCTTGCTATCCGTATTACCGGCCTGGATCTGAAGAAAGAGGTTATCCACCGCTGCCAGGGGCTTGCGGAAAAATACGGATATACCGGGCTGGATTTTATGCAGGGGGATATCGCCGATTATACCGGGGAAGACAAGGTGGATATGGTGGTTACTCTCCATGCCTGTGATACGGCTACGGACTATGCACTGTATAAGGCAATCCGCTGGAACGCCGGGGTAATCCTGTCCGTTCCGTGCTGCCAGCATGAAATGAACCGCCAAATCCGTTGTGATATCCTTCAGCCGGCTTTGAAATACGGCCTGGTAAAGGAACGTATGTCTGCGCTGCTGACGGATGCTTTGCGGGCAAACCTGCTGGAAGAATCCGGATATGACACCCAGCTGCTGGAATTTATAGATATGGAGCATACGCCCAAAAATATTCTGATACGGGCAGTGAAGCGCAACGGCGGAAAGCGTGTTGATACGGGAATCAATCAGATGGCGGATTTTCTGCAGGTGCACACCTGCCTGCAGGATTTGCTGGGCACTGAAAAGGAATGGGAATGAAGAAGACAATTATCAAGGGTTGCGTATTTGCAGCAACATTTATCGTGGTGCTTGTAGTGAGCAGCCTTTTTCTGAATAAAGGGAACACGGATATGACGGCGGAAATGAAGCTGCCGGAACTGCCTCTCGTTTATATAAATGTGGGAGAGGAACATGTGAATATGATGCACGGCTTCCTTTCCCCGATGGAAGAAAAATATATGAAGGAAAGCATCATGCCCATCGGAGTCGACAGAAGGCTTTCCCTGCGTGTCAAAAAATATGATCAGACCGTGGCTTCCATGGCTTTTGAGGTGCGAAGCGTGGACGGCAGCCGGCTGGTGGAAAACACGGAAATCACCAATTTCCGGGTGGACGGCGATACCATCACTGCGGATATCGTGCTGAAGGATCTGATAGATGAAAAGACGGAATACAGCCTGACCGTTCTTGTAAATTTGGAGGACGGCAGATGCGCCCGCTATTATACCAGGATCATCCAGGCGGAGGGCTATGGCGTGGAGGAAAAGCTGGAATTTGTCAGGGATTTCAACGCGGCTACCTTCAGCGAGGAATGGCCGGGAGGATACCGTGCCAATCTGGAGCCAAACAGCGAGGGGGATAATTCCACTCTGAGCAAGGTGAATATACACAGCAGTGAATCCCAGATTGGCTGGGCAGGACTTGAGGTGAAGCAGATTACGGAGCCTGTTTTTACCATCCGGGATATCACCGAGCAGACGGCTTCCATTACGGTGGAGTATCTGATAAGCTTTATCCGTCAGGGAAAAGAGGTTTTCGGCGTGGCCGATGAGGTATACCGTGTCCGCCAGGGAACGGACGGCACCATGTATCTTCTGGATTTTGAAAGAAACATGAGTGAGATTTTTTCGGAAGATAAAACCGCTTTTGTGGGAGACAAGATAGTGCTGGGAATAACGGATTCGGATGTGAAAATGATGGAAAGCGACGGGGGGAAGGTATTGGCATTCGCCCAGGCCGGAATCCTCTACAGCCTGAATATGACGGATAATAAGCTCTCCAAGTTATTTTCTTTTTACGATCCGGAAGGAAAGGATGAACGTTCCTTTTATGGCGGCCACGAATTTAAAATTCTGCAGGTGGATGAGGCCGGAAACGTTTTCTTCATGGTATATGGGTATATCAGCCGCGGCAGCAGGGAGGGTTACACGGGGGCCGAGGTATACCTGTATAACAACTCCCTGAATACCGTGGAGGAGCTGGCATTTATACCCACGCAGAAGGCGCCGGAAATATTTGAGGCGGAAGTGGAGCAGCTGGCCTATATCAATGGTAAAAATGAGCTGTATATGCTTCTGAACAATCAAATCAGCTGTATCCACCTTGACAGCCAGGCGGTGGATGTGGTGGCGGAGAATCTGAACGGCGACAGCTATCAGGTATCGGAAAGCAACCGGATGATTGCCTGGCAGGATCAGGGGAAAAAATACGAAAGCACCAGTCTGACCCTGATGAACCTCAACAGCGGGGAACGTGTGACAATCCCTGCGGGAAGCGGCAATTATATCATGCCTCTCGGCTTTATGAATGATGATTTGATATATGGGGTGGCCCGGACAGACGATGTAAGGCTGGATGCTGCCGGAACAATGGTTTTTCCCATGTACCAGATAAAAATCCAGAACGAGAACGGAAAAGTGCTGAAGACCTATGAAAAGCCGGGGGTCTATGTGACCGGCTGCAGCATGAATGAGAACCAGATCAACTTGAAACGTGTGGAAAAGGAGGAACAGGGAAATTATATCCCCTGTGAGGATGATCAGATAGTAAACGGCGTGGTGAATGTCCAGAGAAGCAATAAGGTTATCAGCATTCCCATGGAGGAGTACAAGAATATTACGGAAATCCAGATGAAATCCGCGCTCGACGGGAAAAAGCTTAAATTCCTTACTCCAAGAGAGGTATTGTATGAAGGCAGCAGGGAAATCCATATCCCTGCGTCCCGGATAACAGCAGAGAACTATTATGTATACAGCCCCGGCGGGGAAGTGACCATTGTTCCCACGGCCGGTGAGGCGATCAACCTGGCCTATGATACGGCTGGTACGGTGACAGGGGAAAGCGGTGCCTATATCTGGAGAAGGGGAAGGATTAATACCAAAAACCAGATCATGGCGATTGAGGGTGTCCCCGTTACGGAGGAGAAAAACAGTCTGGCTGTGTGCCTGGATTCCATATTCTCTTATGAAGGTATCATGAGGAATTCGGATTATCTGCTTGCCCAGGGAAAGACAGTGCAGGAGGTTCTGGAAGAGAATCTGGAAAATGCACAGGTACTGGATTTATCAGGCTGTACCCTGGAAAGCGTGCTTTATTATCCGGACAGGGAAATTCCTGTGCTGGCTATTCTGGGAGATGGAAGTGCGGTTCTTATCATCGGTTTTAATGAAACAAATGTGGTGCTGATGAATCCGGAAACAGGTACGGTTTACAAGATGGGAATGAATGATGCCGCCCAATGGTTCGAAGAAACCGGCTGCCACTTCCTGTCCTATGTGAAGAAATAACAGACGTCGTATACCGGGCCCCATTCTCCCCATGGAAGAATGGGGCTCTTTCTTATAGACGGGAAATCCCCAAAATACAGGGGCTGCAACCGATAGTTGCGGCAATGAAAAGCAGAATTGGTAGTGCAACTTCAGGGGTTTCCCTTATAATGCAGGAAGTCGGGAACCCAAAAGTTCCATAAAAGGCAGGAGGACTTATCGTATGAATATTGAAATTGCCAACAGGCTTGTCACCTTAAGAAAACAGAACAGCTTCTCCCAGGAAGCACTTGCTGAAAAGCTGGGCATAAGCCGGCAGGCGGTGAGTAAATGGGAGCGGGCGGAGGCCTCTCCTGATACGGATAATCTGATTCTGCTTTCCAGAATCTATGGGATATCCATGGATGAGCTTCTGCGCACGGAAGATGAGATTCCGGTTTCTTATATAGAAGATCCCGGATTGGGCAGGGAAGAAAGGGGGATGCAGACTCCGGATATGCAATTGACAGAGACACAAACCCCGGATATGCGGTTAACGGAAATACAGGATAAGGCGTTTGCGGAAGAAGAAGGGGATTATGTCCATATAGGGCTGGACGGTATCCATTGCAGGGACAAGGACAATGAGGTATATATCGGCTGGAAAGGGATTCATGTCACCGGGAAGGATGAGGATGAGGTTCACTTGGATTCCGATGGCATCTATGTGAATGGGAAGCGGTATGACAGCCACCTTTTCTGGGAATGGGCCGGATCCGAATTTCCCTTCACCCTGCTGGTAATCACAGCGTTTATTGTGATAGGTGTGCTTACCGGAGCCTGGCATCCCGCCTGGGTCATCTTTTTGACCATACCCCTGTTCCATTCCTGTGTGGAGGCTTTCCGACGAAAGGATATGGGCAGATTCGCTTTCCCTGTCCTGGTGATGCTGGTATATCTTCTTCTCGGTATTTTTAAAGGGCTTTGGCATCCGGGCTGGCTGCTGTTTTTGGCCGTTCCGGTCTACTACGCCGTGACCAGGTATATGCGGACCCGGAAAGAAAAGAAGGAAGAAACATATACGGAAGATTCCGGATCCTTATAATTTCCTTATATTTTCCTGTTACACTCCTGTATATAGAAAGCACAGGAGGCAAAAGGATATGAAAAATGTAATATGCAAAAAAGGATTCACGGATTTCCAGCTGAAATGGCTGGCTCTGATACTTATGGTGATGGATCATATCCATTATTTTTTCGGATTTACAGGGAAGATACCGGACTGGTTTTCCATGCTGGGAAGGCTCTCCGCACCCTTGTTTTTGTTCTGTCTGCTGGAGGGTTTTGTTCACACCAGAGACCGGAAAAAGTATTTTCTTCGGATTTACGCCATTGCCGTGGGTATGGGGCTGCTGCAGTTCTTTTTCCTTTCTATTGTAAGAAGGCCGGATGGCTTTGTCCCCCAAAACCAAATGCTGGCCACCTTTTCTATTCTGCTGGTCATGCTGCAGGGAATTGACTGGTGCGGACAGAAAAAATGGGGGAGAGGGCTTTGCGCGATCCTGTTTCCCGCGGCCTGGCCGTTTATCGGCCTGGGAATTATTCAGGTGGTTCCGGCTGCAGCCCAGGCGGTAATCCTTCTGCACTATTCCATACTCCCCATGCATTTGTCCATCATGGACGGCGGGACTTATTTTATTCTGGAAGGCATCCTTCTGTATGCATTCCGGAAGCGGCGTGCGCTTCAGGCGGTTGTTTTTTTTGTCCTGGCACTTGTTCTGGAGGGGGTACTGCCGTTTCTTCTTACGCCGGGAGCGACGGCGGATATGCTGTTTACACAAATGTATGGCTGGATGAGCGGTTTTGCAGCAATTCCCATGTTTTTATATAATGGAAAAAGAGGGAAAGGCAGCAAAAAACTCTTTTACTGGTTTTATCCCGCCCATGTATATCTGTTATACGGGATATCCTGGGTGATGCAGCTTTTATAATCGGACAGGAGGGAACGGGATCAATGGCAAGGATTATTGTGGCGGATGATTCGGAGGATATTTGTAGACTGCTGAAGAGGGCACTGGAAAAGGACGGGCATTTTGTGACGGTAATGTATGACACCCTGACTTTGGATGAACGGCTTTGCAGACAGGCGGAATTGATAATCCTGGATGTTATGATGCCCGGTGAGGACGGCGTGGCGGCCTGCGCCAGAATCCGTTCGTACACGGACTGCCCCATCCTGTTTCTCACGGCCAAAGGGGAAGACGCGGATGTGTTATACGGGCTGGGGGCAGGCGGGGATGACTATCTCACAAAGCCTTTCAGCCTTCCCCAGCTGCGGGCCAGAGTGGAAGCCCATCTGCGCAGGCAGCAGCGTGTCCCGGTATTCCGGTTTGTTTCGGGCACCCTGCATTTTGATCTGCAGGCTAAACAGGTATCTGTAAAGGAGCAGGAGCTGCCCCTCACAAAAAGTGAATACCAGCTTTGTGAAACCCTGGCAAGGCACCCCGGCCTGGTGTATACGAGGCAGCAGCTTCTGGAAGAAGTATGCGGCTACGACAGGGATTCCGGGGAAGCAGCGGTAACGGAGCATATTAAAAATCTGCGCGCCAAGCTGGCGGTCTGTGATCTGGCGCCTATTGAAACCGTATGGGGGATAGGATACCGATGGAATGTGGAAAAGGCGTGAGCCTGATACGGATATTGATTAAATATATGCTTTTTTGCGGATTGTTTTGCTGCCTTATTGTGCTGCTGTTCTGGTGCGGTATAAACCTGATGGTAAGTACGGGAATTGCATATCCTGCCAATGCAGGGGAACAGATGGCGGCGGAAGCGGTACGGATTATGGAAAAAGAAGGGATCCGCACAGAGTTGATTCCCCCTTTATGCGGCTATGCCATATGGGAAAATGACGGGCTGGCGGAAACCAACCTGAATGAAAAAGACAAGGCTGCGGCGGTTACCTACCGCGATACCGGCAGAAATACCAAAGGCTGTTATCATGTGAAGGTAGAACGGGATGGAAAAGAGGCAGTCCTGCAGTATCGTTACCGGATGGAATTAAGCAATCCCAAGGGAAGGGCGGTCATTCACGGCCTGGAAAAGGGGTATCTTCTGTTTTGGGGACTGCTTTTGGTGCTTGTCCTGGGGCTTACTACCCGCCATTATGTAAAGGTATTCCGGAAAAAGCTGTCGGTATTGCAGAATGCCGCCCTCAGCCTGTCCCGGGGAGAACTGGAGGAACCCTTCGGAAAATCGGGAATCAGAGAATACGATGAGATCATGCAGTCCATGGAAACTTTGCGTACGGCGCTGCGGGAGTCTCTGCAGGAACAATGGAAAATGGAACACAGCAGGATATTCCAAACCGGTGCGCTGCTCCATGATTTAAAGACGCCGCTTACCGTAATCAGCGGCAATGCCCAGCTTCTGGAAGAAACAGTGCTGACAGAGGAACAGAGAGAATATCTGGACGCCATCCTCAAGAATACGCAGGCAGCAGGCGGTTATCTGGAAAGGCTGAAAAAAATGACCAGGAATATCTCAGAGGGTGCAGAAAGCAGACAGCGGGTGCCGGGAGAACAGCTGCAGCAGGAAATTTTTAACGGGGCGGAAGAGATCGCCAGGGTGTTCGGTGTGATTGCAGAACGGCAGGGGACACAACTGCCGGATCTGGTATTGGCCAGACAGGATGTATGCCGGGCGGTTTTAAACATTATCAGAAATGCGGCGGAACATACCCCGCAGGGAAAGCGGATAGGCATCCGCTGCCTGTGGCAGGCTCCGTGTCTGGAGATCCGGGTGTGGGATGAGGGACCGGGATTCTCTCCCCGTGCGCTGCAGCATGCCCTGGAACCCATGTTTACCGAAGGAGAAAGCCGGCCGCAGGAAGGGCATATGGGGATTGGCCTTTCCTTTGCCAGGGAGGTTGCCGCCTCCCATCGGGGCGAAGTGCTGACGGAAAATACACCGGAAGGCCATGGAAGGGTTATCTTCCGGATACAAGCTGGAATCGGAAATGAATAAGGTCTCCCCCTATTCCCACGGGCGGAAAGAAAGGAAACGGAAACGATGAATAAATGGATATTCGGATTAACGGGAGCGGCCGGTGGCCTGACTGCGGCCGCAGCAGTACACCGGGGACTTTTACGGAAAGAACAGGAACTTCTCATCCCTCCGGGAACTATGGTGGAGGTGAACGGCCGCAGAATGCATGTATATGGGGAAGGTCCGGCAGACAGGACATTACAGGAGACCTGCCAGGGAGACGCGGCCGGCTGCAGGGATATACACAGCAGGAAAAAGGTTACCCTGGTATTTCTGTCCGGCGGAGGAACACCGGCGCCGGTTTATGATTTCCGTCCCCTTTACCGCAAGCTTTCCCCCTGGTACCGCTGCGTGGTGGTGGAAAAAGCAGGCTATGGCTATTCGGATATAGACAAATGCGGCAGACGGCTGGAGGGGATGCTGGAGGAAACCCGCCTTGCCCTGCGCCTGGCCGGTGAGAAAGGACCCTTTGTACTTGTCCCCCATTCCATGTCCGGACTGGAAGCACTTTACTGGGCGCAGCGTTATCCCGCGGAGATTCTGGGAATTGCAGGGCTGGATATGGCCTTTCCCAAGGTTTATGATTATCTGAAAACACCCCCGGCCCTTATGAAGCTGCCGGGACTGATCAGTATATTCGGAATACACCGGTGTCCCTTCTTTCAGCTGGTAAAGCATGACGGCCTGACACAGGAAGAATACCGGCAGGCCAGGCTTCTGGCCGGCAGGAATTTCATGAATCCAGTTATTATGGAGGAATGCTGCTGCATACATGCAAATGCAGCGACCGTGAGAGAACACGGAAGGCCGCATGTACCTTTCCTTATATTCTGTTCAGATGGAAAGGATTTGGGTAAGTTCTGGGTACCTCTCCAAAAGAAATATGCGGAAAAACTGGGCGGCGAATTCCTTCCGTTTTCCTGCGGCCATTACCTCCATTATTATAAAGCGGCGGAAATTGCGGAAGCCATCCGTGCCTTTGTGAAAAAAATATAACAGTTCAGGCCGGTCTGTACATTTACCGCGCAGACGGCAAGAAAGCACAGCGGAAACAGGCATAACACAAAAAGGCCCTTTTAACAGGGCCTTTTTGGCGGATAGTGCATCCCGCGGGTACACACTCTAGTTCCCGAAAATCTGTTTCCGGTATTTATGTAAAGCCAGTGCCAGCAGCAGTCCCAGAATGCCGCAGGAAATGATTTCCCCAGCCGTCACTGTCAGGAAGGAGAACCAGAGAGGTTCCAGGCCGTAGGCATATTTCAGGACCAGAGGGACGATTACCGCATTGGCGGCAATAGGAGGCAGTACGGCAAGGAAACGGTTGGAGCGCAGCCTGCGCGTACCCAATGCGCCGATAAGCGTGGCGAGGGAACCGAAAATAATATCCGGAATCGCGCATCCCGTAAGGATATTGCTGATAAGACAGCCGATAAATAATCCGGGAATCCCGGCAGCGGTGAAAACAGGCAGAATGGTAAGTGCCTCAGAGAAACGGACCTGCACGGCATAGTTGGCAAGGCCGAAAGCGTTGGCCACAAAGGTGAGCACAACATAAATAGCGGCAATCATAGCCGCCTGGGTCAGGAAGTGAATGTTCTTCTTTTGCATTATTCTTTTCTCCTCTAGTTTTGTTTTTCTGCCGCCTTATGGCGGTTGGGTCAGGAAGGTTTCGAACTGACCAATGAGGCTGCGGATTCCAGTGGTTTAGAGAATTTGCAGCTTTTTTAGTATAACAGGAAAAAGGGAAAAGTCAAGGGCTGACTTTAAACCCGGTGCCGTTTGCCGCACAGGGCAGCACCGTGTTCGGTTTAACAAAAGCCAGACCTTCATTCCTATAGGAATAAAGGCCTGGCTCTTTTCAATTTCGTAAGATCTATTCGCACACACAATCAAAGTAAATCGGAACGATATTTTGCCAGCAGCTTCTGAATCTTTTCGTTGGGATCCAACAGGTCGCTGATAGAGGTATCATGGTTCAGCGTATCGATTAGGTAGGCAACATATTTACTCATATTGCAGTTAATATACCAATCCCTTTCAAGAAGCTCGGGAGTCTGGTATATCAGGTTGGTGGTGAGGACGCGGTCGATTATGCCGTCTTTGAAGGCTTTGTCGAAGCCTTCCAGTCCGTTGGTAAAAAGGCCGAAGGTGGAACAGATAAAGATTTTGCGGGCCTTGCGTTTCTTTAAGGCGGCGGCAACCTCCAGTACACTTTCTCCGGAGGATATCATATCATCGATGACGATCATGTCCTTGCCTTCCACATCGGATCCGAGGAATTCATGGGCAACTATGGGATTGCGGCCGTTTACAATCTTTGTATAATCCCGGCGTTTATAGAACATGCCCATATCCAGGCCCAGAACGTTGGCGATATAGATAGCCCGTCCCATGCCTCCTTCATCGGGGCTGATTACCATCATGTGGTCGGAATCAATCTGCAGATCCTTCTGGTTGCGGAGAAGGTTTTTGATGAACTGGTAGGCGGGCTGTACGGTTTCAAAACCGTGGAGAGGGATGGCATTCTGCACTCTGGGATCGTGGGCATCAAAGGTTATGATGTTGTCCACACCCATTTTTACCAGTTCCTGAAGAGCGATGGCACAGTCCAGGGATTCGCGGCTGGAGCGTTTGTGCTGTCTGCTTTCATATAAAAAGGGCATGATGACATTGATCCTTCTGGCTTTGCCTCCTACGGCAGAAATAATACGCTTCAGATCCTGGAAATGATCATCGGGGGACATATGGTTTTCGTGGCCGCAGAGGGAATAGGTCAGGCTGTAATTCACCACGTCCACAAGAAGATAAAGATCCATACCACGCACGGATTCCAGAATAACACCCTTTCCTTCGCCGGTACCGAAACGCGGCACTTTGCTTTGCAGGATATAGGAATCACGCTGATAACCGGAAAAAGCAAGGCTGTTTTTGTGCTCGCTTTCTCTTTCCTGACGCCATTTAACAAGATAGTGGTCTACCTGTTCTCCGAGAGTTTTGCAGCCTGCCAGAGAAATAATGCCAAGAGAGCCTGCAGGGATTGTTTCTAGGTTTCTTTTTTCTTCCGCCATGGAATAGATCCTCACTTTCTGTAGGTTAATCTTTTTTTGTACATTCGGATATCCTGTCCTGTCAGCTTGCAAAGCTCAAAATTACTGGTTATCCTTGAAAAAATTCTGTCCTGATAACGTTCCTTTAATTCGGGAAGAGAAAGATTGGTGGAAATAATCATGGATTTCCTGCGGATTAAACGTTCATTCAGGCATGTAAAAAGACGGGACACATTATAAGGAGTATTTTGTTCTGTCCCCAGGTCGTCAATGACCAGCAGGTCACAATCATATAAATCGTTATATAAGTAATCCAGGTTTTCCTGGTTCTTATAATCATAAGCGTTGCGGGAAAGGGTATCAAAAAGACTGGAGGCACTAAAATATATGACAGAATGTCCGTCTTCAATACATTCCTTGGCAATACAATTGCTCAGGAACGTTTTTCCGCTTCCAACTGTTCCGTAGAGGAAAAGGTTACTTTCCGATTGCTTGAAGGTATGGGCAAAATCCTTACACACTTTAACCGCTAACTGATAAGCTGACAGATCTTCCCCCTTAAAATAAGCAAAAGACATGGTATCAAAATTTTCTTTATCCAGGACTTCCTTCAGATTGGACTGCTGGTAAAGTAATTCTATTTCAGCCTGCCGGAAGCAGTGGCATTTTATACCGTTGACATAACCCGTGTCCTGACAGTCGGGGCAATCAAAAATAGGCTCCAGATAATCAGAGGGCAGCCCTGCATCGCAAAGAAGCTTTATTTTATCATTGGTGAGCTTATGGAGCCGTTCTTTAAGCTCTGTAAGGGCGTTCATGTCGCCATTGAGCAGCTTTTTTCCCTGTGCCACGGACAGAGTGGCTACGGATTCATCCAGATTCCGGTAACCGGTAACGTGATTATAGACATAATGAAGCCGTTCATCCCGTAAATGACGGTTTTTGGTTTGCCTCTGCTCATACAGCCTCATGATGGAATTATATTGGGTATTTGTTAACGCCACGGCTGTTCTCCTTTATATAACGGGTTCAGTTGCGCAGAAGTTCCTTCTCCAGAGCTTCATAATCGTAATCATTATGCATAAAGCGGTTATACTTGTCAATAGAACGGTCCGATGCGGGTTTGGCAGCGGGCTTGGCCTTCTGGAAGCCTTCATCCAGCTTGGCAATATCGGCTTTGTGATGCACTCCCGCTTCCTTCCAGGAGGCGAGGATCTTGTCCGCATATTCAAAACGGTGCCTGTCGGTGGCCAGGACGGTTCTTTCGCAGGATTCGATGATAATCTCTGTCTCAAAGGCATAATCCTCACGCCAGCGGCGGATAAACTCCGCTTCCTTTCTGGTGGGGGAATTGGTTTTACCCAGGGCATTCATAATGGTATAAACACATTTGTCATAACGGCTGGCATGCCCCTCCGCCTCCACAGGGGTGGAGATATTGGCTTCGGCCCAGCTGATGGCGACCTTTTCGATATAACGGAAATCCTTTTTGCCCCGTTCCACACAGTACTGGAGCAGATAATCAATCAAATCATCTGAAAAATGCAGATGATCGGAAAAGAAAAGGATGGATTTCATATCGGAAGGGCTTAAGGTCCTGCCCAGATATTGTTCGGCAATAAAAAGAAGCTGGGCGGTAGAGTCCTTCTCCTGAAAGGCTTTCAGCTCGTCCAGGGAATAAGAAGGCTTGGCAAAGGCCGGCGGAGCCGCCTGGGGAACCTTGTTTTCCTCCTTGGAAAGGGAGGACGGCACATTAAGAGCCTCGGCCTTGGCAGCGGGCTTTTGGGCGGGGACTTCTTCTTCCGCGTTCTTCTCTTCCTGACGCGGCAGCAGGGAAACCACGGGCGTCTTAGGTGCGCCTGGCGCTTCTTTGTCCGCCAGCTCCAGGAGATGAATGCCAATCAGGTTTTTATCAGTATCATATTCAAGAGAAAGCACCCTGCACTTTTCCCAGTATTTCAATGCCCGCATCACATCTTTTTCCGTGTGGTTGAAGACATCTGCAATCCCGGAAATACTGAAGGTACAGCCGGCATTCATCATGCGCAAAAGATACAGATATATTTTCAGCTGGGCATCGTTTGCTTCCGCCATATATTCGTCGATAAAGCGGTTGGATACGATGGTCGCGTCAATATAGTTATCCTGGTAAATCCTCAGACAACTCATAATCTCACCTATTTCTTCTATTTTTCTATTTTAAGCAAATGCATTATATCATAAGGGTGTGGAAAAAGAAACAGTCAAAATGCCGAAAAACCTTGTAAATACTGGATTTGCAGGAAATGTGGAAAATGTGGATAATGTGGATTATATGTGTGAGGGTACGGAAAACGCGGGATAACAAAAAACAAATATCCACACTTTTCATACACATGAAAAATGTGGATATTGTGGATAACTATTTGTTAAGGAGGTTTTCTCCGATATTTACAACGTCTCCGGCCCCCATAGTTATCAACAGGTCGCCGGGGGTACAATTTTCCAGAATAAATTTTTCTATCTCCTCAAAATCCGGGAAATAATGACATTCCGTTCCTGAATTCACGATAATTTCCTGCAGGGAACGGGAGCTGATACCCAGCGTATCCGTCTCCCGGGCGGGATAGATATCTGCAAGAATGACCTTATCTGCCAGAGAAAGGGCGTGGGCGAATTCGGGAAGGAAGGCCTTGGTCCTGGTATAGGTGTGAGGCTGGAAAACGCACCAGAGGGTCTGATGGGGATAATTTCTGGCGGCTTTTAAGGTTGCGGTAATTTCTGTGGGATGATGTGCATAATCATCTACTATAGTAATGCCTTCCACGCAACCCTTGTACTCAAAACGGCGATCCGTGCCGGTGAACTTCGTCAGGGCGCGGGAAGCCGCTTCCATATCGATACCCAGATAATCGGCCAGCGCCAGTGCGGCCAGTGCATTGAGGATATTATGTTCCCCGGGAACGCCCAGAGTGACCCCCACATCCGGGCCGCCACGGCGGTGCAGGGTGAAGGACGCATGGGCCGTTTCATCATGGCTGACGTTGTCATAAGAATAATCACAGGATGGATTGGAGCCAAAGGTGAGGACCAAACAGCCGAGTCCCCGGGTGATTTCTTCATAGGCAGGGATATCCCCGTTTATTATCAGCAGCCCGTCTTCAGGCAGCAGCTGTGCAAACGAACGGAAGGAGGAACGGATATCGTCCAGATCCCGGAAGAAATCCATATGGTCTTCTTCTATATTAAGTATAATGCCGATTCTGGGGAAAAAGCTTAAAAAGCTGTTGGTATATTCGCAGGCCTCCGTTACAAAAAGATCGGACTTGCCTACCCGGATATTCCCCTGGATGGCTTTCAGGATACCGCCCACGGAAATGGTGGGATCGGTACCTGCTTCCAGCAGTATTTCCGTAATCATGGAAGTGGTGGTGGTTTTGCCGTGGGTACCGCTGACGCCGATGGGAGTTTTGTAATTACGCATCATCTGCCCCAGAAGCTGTGCACGTGTCAGGCTGGGAAGCCCCAGTTCCTCCATGGCGGTATATTCCGGATTGTCTTTGTGGATTGCGGCAGTATAAACGATTAAATCGATATCATTGGTTATATTTTCACGGCGCTGCCCATAATGAACCACAGCCCCCTGTTTTTCCAGAAGTTCGGTAAGAGATGATTTTTTAGCGTCGGAACCGGATACACGGAAGCCTTCGGAAAGAAGAATTTCTGCAAGGCCGCTCATGCTGATGCCGCCGATGCCGATAAAGTAAATGTGAACCGGATGATTGAAATCTACTTGATACATAGGGATACCCTTCCTGTTAATTATTTGGACAAAACGATCTGCCATCAGCCATTTACGCCCTCTACTGACAGTGTACGCAAAGTAAGCAGTCTTTGTTCATTCTGATATGTATTATACGCATTCATGCAAAAAAAACCAATAGGCAATTACAAAATCAAAAGCCGCCAAAAGGAATTTTTGTCGAAATAGCGCATATTTTGTGAAAAATAGAAGAAAGATGCATAAGAAACACCTGGTATATGTTATATAAAATACATAATAGAAGAAAAGTTAATGTTTTAAATATGTTAAATATATACAAAATTTAAAAAATGGGCGAAGAAAGAAATTGTAAAAGATTATTCACTTTTGTACAAGCATGTGTTATAATCTTATTACGTTATATACGTAAATCTATGCAGAATGTGGATGCAGAAACATGAGGTGATGACATGATTAAGAAAGAAATGATTGCTATGCTGCTTGCTGGTGGTCAGGGAAGCAGGCTGGGCGTATTGACTTCCAAAGTGGCGAAACCTGCCGTGTCCTTCGGCGGCAAGTACCGGATTATTGATTTCCCATTGAGCAACTGTATTAATTCAGGCGTGGATACCGTAGGTGTACTAACCCAGTATCAGCCCCTCAGGCTGAATACCCATATAGGAATCGGTATTCCGTGGGATTTGGACAGGAATATAGGCGGTGTCACGGTACTTCCTCCTTATGAAAAGAGTGAGAACAGTGAATGGTATACAGGAACAGCCAATGCCATCTATCAGAATATTGACTACATGGACAGCTACAATCCGGATTATGTACTGATTCTGTCAGGGGATCATATTTACAAGATGGACTATGAAGTCATGCTTGATTTCCATAAACAGAATGGTGCCGAATGCACCATCGCGGTAATGCCCGTACCGATGGAAGAAGCGAAGCGTTTTGGTATTGTCATCACAGACGAGAACAGCAAGATAGTGGATTTCGAAGAGAAACCGGAGAGTCCCAGAAGCAATCTGGCCTCCATGGGAATTTACATATTTAATTGGAAAACCCTGAAAGAAGCACTGATAGCCAGAGCGGATCAGCCCAATCTGGATTTTGGAAAACATGTCATTCCTTACTGTCACGAGAAGGGGGCACCCATGTATGCCTATGAGTTCAACGGATACTGGAAGGATGTTGGAACTCTGAATTCCTATTGGGAAGCCAATATGGAGCTGATAGATATAGTACCGGAATTCAATCTGTATGAAGAGTATTGGAAAATATATACAAAGAGCGAGATCCTTCCGCCTCAGTACATAGCTCCCGACGGGGTAATAGAGAGAAGTATTATCGGTGAAGGATCGGAAATATGCGGAAAGGTTTATAATTCCGTAATCGGATGCGGCGTTACCATAGGGAAGGATACGGTAGTCCGCGATTCCATTATTATGAATAATACGGTTATCGGCAGTAATTGTGAGCTGAATAAAGCCATTATTGCAGAGAATGTACTGGTTGGCGACAACGTTAAGATGGGAATGGGCGAGGAAGCCGACAATGATATCGCACCTCATATTTACAACAGCGGCATTGTTACTGTGGGAGAAAAGAGTATCATACCCAAAAACATCCAAATCGGAAAGAATACGGTGGTGTTTGGAGAGACGGCCGATACGGATTACCAGGCAGGCATTCTTGCAAGCGGCAAATCTTTAATTAAGGCAGGTGACGAAAATTGAGAGCGATAGGAATAATTTTAGCAGGCGGCAATAACCACAGAATGAAGGAATTATCCCAGAAAAGAGCTATTGGAGCGATGCCTATCGCGGGCAGCTACAGGAGCATTGATTTTTCCCTCAGCAATATGTCCAATTCCCATATCCAGAAGGTGGGCGTATTTACCCAGTACAATGCCAGAAGCCTGAATGAGCATCTGAATTCCTCCAAATGGTGGGATTTCGGACGTAAGCAGGGCGGGCTGTTTGTTTTTACCCCTACGGTAACGGCGGACAACAGCTACTGGTACAGAGGAACCGCAGATGCCATATATCAGAACCTGTCTTTTCTGAAGAGCAGCCATGAGCCTTATGTGGTAATTGCATCCGGTGACTGCGTATATAAAATGGACTATAACAAAGTCCTGGAATATCATATTGAGAAAAAGGCCGATATCACGGTAGTGTGCAAGGACATGCCTGTCGGTGCCAATGTGGAACGGTACGGTACCGTGAAGATGAACGAAGACTGCAGAATTGAGGAATTTGAGGAAAAGCCGATTGTAGCCAAGTCCAATACGATTTCCTGCGGTATTTATGTAATCAGGCGCCGTCTGCTCATTGAAATGATTGAGCGCTGTGCCATGGAGGACAGATACGATTTCGTTAAGGATATCCTGATCCGTTACAAGAACCAGAAACGGATTTATGGATACAAGATTAAGGAATACTGGAGGAATATCGCATCGGTAGAGGATTATTTTTCCACCAACATGGATTTCCTGCAGCCGGAGATCCGGAATTATTTCTTCAAACAATATCCGGACATTTATTCCAAGGTGGACGACCTGCCTCCCGCCAAATACAATGTGGGCGCCAAAGTCAGCAACAGCCTGATTTCCAGCGGATGCATCGTAAACGGTACGGTGGAGGATTCCGTCATATTCAAGAAATCTTTCGTGGGGAACAACTGCTATATTAAGAACTCCATTATCTTAAATGACGTTTATATCGGTGATAATACACACATCGAGAACTGCATTGTGGAAAGCAGGGATACTATCCGGGCCAATACTTTCTATAAAGGGGAAGACGGAATTAAGATTGTGGTAGAGAAAAACGAGAGGTATGTCATCTAAAGATTAAAGGGGGAATCTCAAATGAAGATTACAGACGTGCGTGTGCGGAAAATCACCAAAGAGGGAAAGATGAAGGCCATCGTATCTATTACAATTGATGATGAATTCGTCGTTCACGATATCAAAGTAATTGAAGGAGAGAAGGGGTTGTTTATAGCAATGCCCAGTAAAAAGGCTACGGACGGTGAGTACAGGGACATTGCTCATCCGATTAATCAGGCAACGAGAGAAAATATCCAGAATATTATTCTGGGCAGGTATGAGAAGGCGCTGCTGGAACCGGATGAAGGGATTTGATTTTGGGGCGGGAATGCTACTGCATTCCCGCTTTTTTTCATAGGTATGATTGTTCGTAAGGATTCAGCAGGTAAGCGGGAACGTAAATAGGCTTACCCGCTTTGCTGCAACAGTTACGGTGATATCCGGGACCGGTGGGTTCCTGTATGGGAGGAGAAAGAATATGCTGAAAGGCGGGCAGAAGAGGAGAGACAGGACAGGGAAAAGCAGGACAGCGCTGATTCTCTCAGTTATTTTACTGCTAACAGGGTTGGTGCAAGGATGCGGCAATAAAATGGCAGGGGATTTTGCCGGAGACGGAGAGCGAAATCCCAGCCAGGTTTTTGATGCCTTTGCCAGGGATCTGTTTGCGGAACTGGCATCCCAGGATGAGATAACACTAAATTTCACGCTGGCGGATCCGCAGGCCTATGGGATTACGGAGGCGGATTCTGCTTTTGGATCCTATTCTTTGGAAGCAATAGAGAGCAGCAGGGAACAGGACAAAGAGATACGGGAAGCTTTGAAGAAGATGAAGGAAGAAGAACTGACGGAGGAACAGAGGCTGACCTATCGGATTTTGATGGAAATACTGAAAGAGGAGGATGCCGGAAAAGGCCTGGAATTATATGAAGAGCCTTTAAATGCCGTTACGGGGACGCATCTGACATTGCCGGTATTGCTTGCGGAATACCGTTTTTATGGAAAGGAGAGTGTGGATACCTATCTGGGGCTGCTGGAACAGATTGATGTATATTACGGGGAGCTTCTGGATTTTGAAAGGAAGAAAGCGGAAGCGGGCCTGTTCATGAGTGATCGTATGGCGGATCAGGTAATTGCAGCCTGCCGGGCTTATCTGGGAGAGGCGGAAGGCTCTCAGCTGGATCAATCCTTTCAGGAGCGGCTGGAAGAGGTGCCGGGAATAAGCGGGGAAGAAAAGGAGGTTTATCTTGCGGAAAACAGGAGGCTTCTGGACGCGCATTTTATTCCCGCTTATAAAAAACTGGCGGAGGGGCTGGAGGCTTTGAAGGGGAGCGGAACCAATGATTTAGGGCTCTATTATTACCCGGAAGGGCGTACCTATTATGAATACCTGGTGGAGCACAGCATCTATCCTTCTTTTACCACGGTAAATGAACTGCGTCAGGCGGTGGAAGAACAGCTGGAGGCAGATTTGGACGCCATGTATTCCGTCCTTTACCGCTCGCCGGAGCTTGCGGAGAAATTCGGACAGTATTCCTTCAGCAGTGAGGATCCCCCCGTTGTCCTGGAAAGCCTGCAGAAGGCAATGACAAAGGACTTTCCGGAACTGCCGGAGACTGCGTACCGTATTAAGTATGTGCCGGAAAGCCTGGAGGAGAGTATGAGTCCCGCCTTTTATCTGGTACCGCCCATGGACAGGCCACAGGAAAATGTAATTTATATTAACCGGGGGAGCGGTGATTATGATATCTATATTCTTCTGGCCCACGAAGGGTTTCCGGGCCATCTGTATCAGAATGAGTATTTCCGGAGAAAAGAGGCGCAGGAGCTGCGTTATGCCCTTTCCTTTTCCGCATACGCAGAGGGCTGGGGGACATATGCGGAAAACTGCTCGTATCTGTTTGACGGAAACGGACTGGAAAAGGGAATGGGTGAGGTTTTGGCACGGAACAGTTCCATTACCAAAGGGCTGTATGCATTACTGGATATCCGCATTCATTACGAAGGCTGGGACAGGAAGGAAGCAGCCGATTTTATCAGACAGTTTTTTGACATTGACGATGCTGCTGCAGATGAAATATATGACAGTTTACTTGCGGATCCTTCAAATTACCTGTTGTATTATACCGGGTATCTGGAGATTGTACGGATGAGGGCGGAGGCGGAAGAGGTACTTGGGAGTGCGTTTCAGGCAAAGGAATTCCACCGCTTCCTGCTGGATATGGGGCCTGCGCCATTTGGAGTGATCCGGGAATATTTTGAAGAATGGCTGGAAGCGGAAGAAAAGGACGAAGGAGGGCGGAAGGCCGCATGAGGGTGGCGAAACAGATACCATTCGCGGCTGTTACAATTCACGGCCCCTTGTGCCGCCCGCCCTGTGTAAAACGCCCTGTGTTAAAAAGAAAAAGTGGTTGACTTTCATTTTAGGCAATGCTAAGATACAGGTAAGTCGGATATCCGCAGCAGGCTGTGTGGTATCCAACCTTCGCGGCAGTCGTTAAGCGAACCTGTTTGTGTATTCGTTGGTTCGTTGCCCGCGGGAATAAAGAAAAGCGATGAAGGAAAGAGTAGCCTTAAGGCAGCGTAACCAGAGAGAAGGGCAGCAGCTGGAAGCCCTTTTACGTATGAAAGAGGTGAAGACCATTCCGGAGCCGCCATGTGAAGGCTGTGAATCAGAGATAAATGTGGCCGTATATCCGCGTTAAGGATTAGGATTTGTAAGAATCTGAAGTGAAAAGTTAAGGTGGAACCGTGCATAACAGATTGATATGGAATCCGGGAATACAGGAGCCGGCAGGATAGGGCTTTATGGATTGGGATTTTTATAGATGGATGCACCCTTAGAAGAACAGGAAGGACTGTTTTTCTGAGGGTGTTTTTTTAATGTATTCTATTGGGAACCTGTTGCAGGAGTAGAAAGGAGAGAAAGAAATGGAAGTTATTTTGAAGAACGGGATGCTCGGAGAACAACAATTTGAGGAAAAGGAAGGCGCTGCCACGTTCAGGCATACGACTTCCCATATTCTGGCGCAGGCGGTAAAACGTCTGTACCCGGATGTAAGGCTTGCTATCGGGCCCGCTATTGATGACGGGTTCTATTATGATTTTGAGTTCAGCAGCCCTATATCCAGCGATGATTTCACGGCGATTGAAAAAGAAATGAAGAAGATTGTGAAGGAACGCCTGGCGCTGGAACGCTTTACCCTTTCCAGAGAGGATGCACTGGCACTGATGAAGGAAAGAAACGAAGCGTATAAGGTGGAACTGATAGAGGATTTGCCGGAGGATGCGGTAATCAGCTTTTATAAGCAGGGAGATTTCGTGGATTTGTGCGCCGGCCCCCATCTTGCCAACACCGGATATGTAAAGGCCTTCAAGCTGACCAGCCTGGCAGGGGCTTATTGGAGAGGCAGTGAAAAGAATAAGATGCTCACCAGGATTTACGGGACCTCTTTCCCGGATAAGGATCAGCTGGCGGCTTACCTTACCAGGATGGAGGAGGCCAAAAAAAGAGATCACAGAAAGCTTGGAAAAGAGCTGGGGCTGTTTACCCTCATGGAGGAGGGGCCGGGCTTCCCGTTCTTTCTGCCCAAGGGAATGATTCTTAAAAATACGCTGGTGGATTACTGGAGACGGCTTCATGAAAGGGAAGGTTATCAGGAAATTTCCACACCGATCCTGCTGAACCGGAAGCTGTGGGAGACTTCCGGACACTGGGACCATTACAGGGAGAATATGTATACCACGACTATTGATGACGAAGAATTTGCGGTGAAACCCATGAACTGTCCGGGGGGTATGCTGGTTTACAAATCCCAGCCCCGATCCTACCGGGATCTCCCGCTGCGTGTGGGAGAGCTGGGGCTTGTCCACCGCCACGAAAAATCCGGCCAGCTTCACGGGCTGATGCGTGTGCGCTGCTTTACCCAGGATGATGCCCATATTTTTATGACAAAGGAACAGATTACCGGGGAAATCAAAGGGGTCATGAGGCTGATTCATGAGGTATACGGCAGGTTCGGCTTTTCCTATCATGTGGAGCTTTCCACCCGCCCGGAAAACAGCATCGGAAGCGATGAGGACTGGGAACTGGCGACCGAAGGGCTGCGCCGTGCGCTGGATGAGACCGGAACGGTTTATGTGGTAAATGAAGGAGACGGCGCATTTTATGGGCCTAAAATCGACTTCCATCTGGAGGATTCCATTGGGAGGACCTGGCAGTGCGGTACGATCCAGCTGGATTTCCAGCTGCCGCAGCGGTTCGGGGCGGAGTATATGGGCGCGGATGGGGAAAAGCATCGCCCGATTATGATTCACCGGGTGGTGTATGGTTCTATCGAGCGTTTCATCGGTATCCTGATAGAGCATTATGCAGGAAAGTTCCCGGTATGGCTGGCCCCGGTACAGGTAAAGGTGCTTCCTATCTCTGAGAAATTCTTTGCGTACGCCGGAGAGGTGCTGTCAGCACTGAAAGAAGCGGGGATTCGGTGTGAAATGGATAACCGGGATGAAAAGATCGGATATAAAATCCGCAGTGCCCAGATGGAAAAGGTACCTTATATGCTTATTATCGGCCAGAAGGAAGAAGATGGCGGTACGGTTTCCGTGCGCAGCAGGGACGAAGGGGATTTGGGAAGCCGTAAGCTGGAGTCCTTTGTACAGAAGGTGGTTTTAGAAGCAAAAGAGTAAGAAAGAAATTTCCCTGCCGGGGCCTGGTGACAGGCCGGGCAGGGAAATTTGATTTGATTGGCGGAGTCCATCCGTCAGGCAGCCGTATTGTTAAGGAAGTACACGGATTTCATCCGGGTTGGTCTGGGCGGGGATGCTTAAGGTAGCGATCTGGTACCAGACCAGGATTCTGTTTCCGGGCTGCAGCACGGAATGTTCCAGTTCCCTCTTGCCGTCCATTGTTTTAACCGGGGTATCCTCGCGGATGAAGCAAATCAGATCCTGATCGGTAGTGATGCTGAGAGTGCCGTCCGGGTCGGCAGTGACTTCGGTAATGACCGCATAGGTGGGAACCATCATATCTTCGGGAATCTCACAAAAGATCACATCGGCGTTGGACATAGGAGGCAGGCTTCTGGTCATGATCGGGCTGACATAGGCATAGAGCATTTCTCCCGGCTGCAGACTTTCCAGTGTTTTTTCCCTGCCGTCTTCTGCTGTCAATATCAGGGTATCTTCATGGATAGTAAGGACAATGGTGGAATAGGGATCGTCCTGGTTGTCGTTGGAAATGGTAACCTGGCTGCCGTTTATTTCCGTCACCGTGCCGTAAACACGGATGGAAGAAGGCGCTTCGGTTTCCGGAAAGGCTGCCGTATCCTGGGAGGAACTGCCGGCAGGGGATTCATCGCTCATGCCGGAGGCTATATGAAGGGTTCCGGGTTCCATTCCGTCCTCTTCCAGCCGGGCAAGCATTTCTTCCGCCTCCTGCTGTGTTTCAAATTCCCCCACAACCACCAGATATTTTCCGTCCTGGGTTTTTACCAGGCTGCTGTCCTCTGTGGGAAGGGCTTCCCGGAAGTGGGCGGTCTCTTCACCGCCTTCCATTTCAGCGGAGGAAAGGTAATAGATTTCCCTTATTTCATCGGGGATATCGTTATAGTTGAGGGTCAGCTCCACATAGCCGTCCTGGCTGTGATCCGCAATCTGGTATCCCATGTTAACAGGAAGCTCCACGACAAAACTTACGGCGGAGTCGTCCAGAAGAATACTGCGATAGACATCTTTTACCAGATCGGATTCCAGAAGAGGTTTGCTGATAGCTTCGAAATCAAAATCGCGTACATCATAAAGGGTGAAAACAAGACGGTGGGGAGCCCATTTTTCATCTATCCGGTAAGCCTTGTTCTCCCGGGAGGAATCCTTAGGCGTGCTGCAGGGGATCCGGTAGCTTTCCGGTTCCTGTACCTCTACGGGCGGTTCGTCGGAAAAGGCCTGGGGTGTTACCGGCGTGTCGGAGGAGGAACGGGCGGGGGACGGCGTGTTGGCATTATCCCCGGCGTTTCCGTCCGCAAAGGGGAATACCTGTGCGAATACCACCAGACACAGGCATGCGGCGGCCAGAGAGCCGATACCGGTAATCCATTTTTTTGCCGTATATTTTTGTCCCCGGTCCAGTCCGGTCCGAATGGCATCGGAAAGGGAATCGGGCAGGGGGATGTTATTGTAGTTTTCTTTTCCTTTATTCATAACTGTAGCTCCTTTCTGGGGGGTGTCAGACCGAAACGGCTTCTTTTAATTTGCCGATGGTGCGGTAAAGCCGGGTTTTCACCGTGCTTTCCGGCAGTTTCATGGTTTCCGCTATTTCCCGGAAGCTTCTGTCCTCAAAATATTTCAGGATGATCAGTGTTTTTTCTTCGGGGTTTAAGGTATTCAGCGCCTGATATAAATCCAGGCGGTCGTCTATGGAAAGCTCCTCCGGCTGTTCGGTGAACGTGTCGTCAGGAACAACAAATTCATATTTTTTCTGTTTTTTCAATAAATCATAAGCACAATTAATGATAATCCGGCTCATCCAGGTATCGAAAAATTCCGGTTTTTCCAGTTTGTTCAGATGGATAAAACCTCTGTAGGTAGCTTCCGATAGGATATCCAGCGCGTCGTGCTCATTTTTGACATAACAGAAAGCGAGACGATAAAATTTTGCCTTTCCGTTTTCCATATACTGTGCGAATTGCTTCTTAGTTAAATGTTGGCTCATGTGCCCCACCTTCTTTCATGAATCTTGTTTTTTAGCCCTTTACACTCATTAGACTTCCCAGGAAGGAAAAAAGTTTGCGCAAAACGAAAAAAAATGATAAAAGTTAGTATAGCATATTTTACACAGAGGGGGAAAGGAACGGACAGGCATGAGATTTATTATTTCACCGGCGAAGAAGATGAATGTGGATACGGATACGATGGAGATCGGAGGGCTTCCGGTTTATTTGGAAAAAGCGGGGGCGCTTTTGGAATGGCTTAAAGGGAGGAAGCCGGAGGAACTAAAGGAGCTTTGGAAGTGTAATGATAATATTACCGCTTTAAATTATGAAAGAATACGGTCGATGGATCTGGAAAAGGGGCTGACACCGGCGCTTTTATCTTATGAGGGGATTCAGTACCAGTATATGGCCCCGCGGGTTTTTGCGGACGGGGAATGGGCTTACGTGCAGGAGCATGTGCGGATTCTTTCAGGGTTTTATGGGATTTTGAAACCGCTTGACGGTGTGGTGCCTTACCGGCTGGAGATGCAGGCCAAGGGGAATCCCGGAGGAGTTGGGAACCTGTATGATTTCTGGGGGAATCTGCTGTATGAGGAGCTGGAACGGGAGACGGATTGTATCGTGAATCTGGCTTCCAGGGAGTATTCCCGGTGTGTGGAAGGCCGGATCGGGAAGGGGATGGAGTATATTACCTGTGTTTTCGGGGAAGAAAAAGAAGAAGGACGGAAGGCGGAAGGAAACGCGGGGAAAAAGAAGGGGCAGGGAATCCCGGTGATCCAGAAAGGGACGCAGGCGAAGATGGCCCGGGGGGAGATGGTGCGGTTCGCGGCGGAAAAAAATATCAGGGACTGGAGAAAGCTGAAGGATTTCCGCGGGCTTGGTTATACTTACAGGGAGGAATATTCTTCCGGGGATCAGCTTGTATTTGTAAAAAAGAAGGAGAACCGGGACGGCGGATGGGATACCGGTATTTGACAGCGGTACAAACAGGCATTAAACTAAACATATGGCAGAAGCGGGAAGGAAACGGAAATCATGTATGTAATAGCAGGTCTTGGAAATCCGAAGCGGGAGTATGAGAACACCCGGCATAATGTAGGATTTGATATGATAGATGCCCTGGCAGATAAATATGGGATACGGGTGATTGAGAGGAAGCATAAGGCTCTGGTCGGCAGGGGATATATTGACGGGAGAAAGGTTGTGCTGGCAAAACCGCAGACTTTTATGAATCTGAGTGGTGAAAGCATCCGTGAGATCATAGATTATTATAAGGTAGATCCCCGGACGGAGCTGATCGTGGTATGTGATGATATCAGCCTGGATTTGGGACAGCTGCGTATCCGGAAAAAAGGAAGCGCCGGCGGACATAACGGTTTGAAAAATATTATTGCCCATCTGGGTACGGATGGTTTTGCCCGGATTAAGATGGGCGTGGGAAACAAGCCGGAGGGCTATGATCTGGCGGATTATGTGCTGGGTCATTTCACCGGCGGGGAACGTAAAATTATGGACGAGTGCATCGCTCTTGCGGTGGAGGCTTCCGTCACCATGATGGAGAAGGGGCCGGACGAGGCCATGAACAGATTTAATGGAAAGCGGGCAGGCGGGGAAAAGTAGATGAATGCAATTACAGCGCCGTTACGGGAACTGGCGGAATTTGAAGAAGGGCAGGCACTCTTGAAAAAGCAGGGGGCCTGTATCGGATTTACAGGCTGCGTGGATTCCCAGAAGCTTCATATGGCATATGGACTCAGCGATGGTTTCCGGTACAAAATCATCGTTACTTTCAGTGACCTGAAGGCAAGGGAAATATTTGAGGATTATCAGTTTTATGACAGGGATGTGACCTGGTATCCGGCAAAGGATCTGATTTTTTACCAGGCGGATATCCACGGGAACCAGCTCGTGACGGAACGGATGAAGGCGCTTCGGAAGATCATGGAGGGGAAACCGCTGACGGTCATCACTACCTTTGCGGCCTTGATGTCCCCCCAGGTCCCTCTGGAGGAGATAGCCGCTTCCGTTATCCATATTGATGCGGACAGCAGCCTGGACGAAAGCGGGCTTGCCCGCAAACTATCTGAAATGGGATATGAGAAAAATTACCAGGTGGATGCACCGGGGCAGTTTTCCATCCGGGGCGGTATCATAGATATTTTTGATCTGACGGAGGAGAACCCGTACCGTATTGAGCTGTGGGGAGAAGAAGTGGAATCCATCCGCAGCTTTGATCTGCTCAGCCAGCGGAGCGTGGAAAAGCTGGACGAAGTGGATATTTATCCGGCCACGGAAATGATGCTATCTGCGGCGCAGAAGGAAAACGGACTCCGTCTGATTGAAAAGGAAGCAAAGGAATTCGGGGATAAGCTGCAGGCATCCTTTCTGACGGAGGAGGCCCATCGGGTAAGGACCCAGGTAAAGGAGCTGCGGGAGCAGGTATTGGAATTTTCCCAGATCACCAACCTGGAGAGCTATATCCGGTATTTTTATGAGGATACGGTTTCTTTCCTGCGCTTTTTCCCGGCAGGGGAAAGCTGCATCTTTATTGATGAGGCGCTTCGGGTGAAGGAACATGCGCTGGCAGTGGAGATGGAATTCCGGGAAAGCATGGGGCACCGGCTGGAAAAAGGGTATATTCTTCCCCGGCAGGCGGACCTTCTATATGGCTGGGAGGTGACGGCGGGTTTCCTTCAGAACGGCAGGACGGTGCTGCTCTCCTCCATGGACAGTAAGAATGCGCTGCTGAAGCCGCAGAGGAAGTTTGATGTCAATGTAAAAAGCATGTCTTCCTATAACAGCAGCTTTGACGCACTGGTTTCCGATTTGAAAAGATATAAGAAAAACGGATACCGGGTGCTGCTGCTTTCCGGTTCCCGTACCAGGGCAAGGCGTCTGGCGGAGGATCTGCAGGAACAGGGGCTGAACAGCTTCTACAGCGAGGACGGGGAACGGGAGGTAATCCCGGGAGAGGTGATGCTTTTTTACGGACATGTGAAGAGAGGGTTTGAATATCCTCTCCTGAAGTTCGTGGTGATCACCGAGAGTGATATTTTCGGAGCACAGAAGAAAAAGAAAAAGCATAAGAAAAAATTCGAAGGACAGAAAATCAACGACTTTTCCGAGCTGCGTATCGGTGATTATGTGGTGCATGAAAGCCATGGCCTGGGTATTTACCAGGGGATAGAAAAGGTGGAGGTGGAAAGGATTGTAAAGGATTACATCAAAATATCTTACCGGGACGGCGGGAACCTTTACGTGCTGGCTACCGGCCTGGATGTGATCCAGAAATACGCTTCCTCCGACGCGGCGAAAACGCCCAAGCTGAATAAGCTGGGAACCCAGGAATGGCACAGGACCAAAACCAAGGTACGAAGCGCCGTGGATGAAGTGGCAAAGGATCTGGTGGAGCTGTATGCCGTAAGGCAGCAGCAGGAGGGCTATCCTTATTCCCGGGATACGGTGTGGCAGAAGGAATTCGAGGAATGCTTTCCTTTTGAGGAGACGGATGATCAGCTGGCCGCTATCGCCGCTACCAAGGAGGATATGGAAAGCTACCGTATCATGGACCGTCTGATATGCGGGGATGTGGGTTACGGAAAAACGGAAATCGCCATCCGGGCGGCATTTAAGGCCATACAGGATGGGAAGCAGGTGGCTTTTCTGGTGCCCACCACGATTCTGGCCCAGCAGCATTATAATACCTTTGCCCAGAGGATGAAGGATTTCCCGGTACGGATCGATCTGATGTCCCGATTCCGTACCCCGTCGGAGCAAAAGAAAACCGTGGAGGATCTGCGCAAGGGCCAGGTGGATATTGTCATCGGAACCCACAGGATCCTGTCGTCCGATATCCAGTTTAAGGATCTGGGGCTTTTGATCATCGACGAGGAGCAGCGCTTCGGCGTCACCCATAAGGAAAAAATAAAGAAAATCAAGGATAACGTGGATGTGCTTACGCTGACCGCCACGCCGATCCCCAGGACCCTGCACATGTCCCTGGTGGGCATCCGGGATATGAGCGTCCTGGAGGAACCGCCCAGTGACAGGCTTCCCATCCAGACCTTTGTCTGTGAATACAATGAAGAAATGGTGCGGGAGGCCGTTGTCAGGGAGCTTACCCGGGGCGGGCAGGTATATTATGTATATAACCGGGTCCAGACAATTGCGGATGTGGCCGCTGTCCTGCAGGAGCTGGTTCCGGAGGCGACCGTGGCGTTTGCCCACGGGCAGATGAAGGAGCATGAGCTGGAACGGATCATGTATGATTTCATCAACGGGGAAATTGATGTGCTGGTGGCGACCACCATTATCGAAACCGGTCTGGATATCTCCAATGTGAATACCATGATCATCCACGATGCGGATCAGCTGGGGCTTTCCCAGCTTTATCAGCTGAGAGGGCGGGTAGGGCGATCCAACCGGACCTCCTATGCCTTCCTGATGTATAAGCGGGATAAGATGCTTAAGGAAATTGCGGAAAAAAGGCTCTCTGCCATCCGGGAATTTACCGATCTTGGCAGCGGTTTTAAAATTGCCATGCGGGATCTGGAAATCAGGGGGGCGGGCAATCTTCTGGGACGAAAGCAGCACGGGCATATGGAAGCGGTAGGCTATGATCTGTACTGCAAGATGCTCAATGAAGCCGTGAAGAACCTGAAAGGGGAGAAGAGTATCGTGGATTTCACCACCACCGTGGAACTGGAGGCGGATGCCTTTATCCCTCCTTCCTATATTGTGAACGAACAGCAGAAGCTGGATATTTACAAGCGGATTGCCGGTGTGGAAACCCATGCCGAAAGTGAAGATATGAAGGAAGAGCTGCTGGATCGGTTCGGAGAGGTTCCCAAGTCGGTGGAGAACCTGCTGCGTATTGCCCTGATCCGGGTGCTGGCCCATGAACTGTATATCACGGAGGTCAAGGGAAGAAACGGGGAATTAAAGCTTACCATGCGTCCCGATGCCGCCATACGGGTGGAAAATATCCCGACAATCCTGGAAAAGCATAAAAAGAAACTCACCTTCAGCGCCAGGGGGACGCCGGTTTTCTTATACCGTTACAAGAAATGCGGCGTTGTGGAAAAGGATGCAGAAAACCTGATACGGCTTACCGAAGAGCTGCTGGGGGATATGATGCAGATTCTGACCTGATGAAGCATGTTTCCATTCCCGGGAAACGGGAGACGGTCGGCAGCAGATAAAACAAAACGAAAGGGTAAGGTAACAGTTCAGTTCGGTCTGAAGTGTTGCCGAGGAGGATTGGCATGAAAAAGGTACTTGTCGTAGTTGACATGCAGAATGATTTTATTGACGGCTCTCTGGGGACCGCGCAGGCGCAGGGAATTGTGGACAAGGTAATCGGTAAAATCAAATCGTATCCGGCAGATTGTATTTATGCCACCAGAGATACGCACGGAGAGGATTACCTTGCGAGCAGCGAAGGAAAGAACCTTCCGGTGGTACATTGCGTAAAGGGGAGCAGAGGATGGGAAATCCGTTCCGAAATCGCGGAGGCTATGCCGGAGGCGGTAATTGTAGATAAGCCTTCCTTTGGATCCATGGATCTGGTAAAGCTTCTGTGCACGGAAAATGAAAAAGAGGAACTGGCAATCGAACTGGTGGGACTCTGTACGGATATCTGCGTGGTATCCAACGCCATCCTGCTTAAAAGCTTTCTGCCGGAAAACCGTATCATCGTGGATGCCGCCTGCTGTGCAGGGGTGACGCCGGAAAGCCATGAAGCCGCGCTTCTTACCATGAAAATGTGCCAGATCATGGTGGAAGGGTAAGAAAAGCGATGAAAATCATATATCAGATCGGTATTATTTTTTCTATATGCTGGGTGAGCCAGATTGTGGAGGCGCTGCTTCCCTTTGCTTTCCCGGCGAGCGTGATAGGAATGGTGCTGTTGTTTGTGCTGCTGGCCTTCAGGGTGCTGAAGGTGGAGCATATCCGGGAAAAATCGGATTTCCTGCTGGCGAATATGGCCTTTTTCTTTGTGCCCGCCGGCGTGAGCATCATCAATTATTTTGAGGTGCTTCAAAGCACGGTGTGGAAGCTTCTGATCATCTGCCTGCTCACCACCATTCTCACTTTTGCGGCCACAGCCGGGAGCATCCGGCTGACTCTGAAGCTGATGGCTTTAAGAAAAGGGGGGAACGGAAATGGCTGAACTGACATCCTCCCCCTTTTTCGGCATAGCTCTGAGCATTCTGGCTTTTTCCATCGGTGTGCGGATTCAGAAAAAAACAGGGCTTGTGGTGTGTAATCCGCTGATAATTGCCATTGTTCTGGTTATCGGCGTGCTGCTCTTGTTCCGGATTCCTTATGAGGCTTATAAGGAAGGCGGGAGTATTATCAACATGTTCCTTGCACCGGCTACAAGCTGTCTGGCAGTTTCCGTTTATACAAGGGTGGAGCTGCTGAAGAAGAACTGGCTTCCCATTCTGGTGGGCTGTACGGTGGGCGCCCTCACTTCCATGGGAAGTGTCTATCTGCTGTGCCGGCTTTTTGGCCTGGATGAGGCGCTGACCAACTCCCTTATCCCCAAATCGGTGACAACCCCCATTGCGGTGGGGATTTCCGAAAGCCATGGGGGAATGGTGCCGGTCACGGTGGTTGCAGTAATCATAACAGGGATTATGGGCAGTATCCTGGCCCCCTGGCTGATCCGGGTTTTCCGGGTTACGGATTCCATGACCGCGGGGCTGGCTATCGGCGCCTGCAGCCATGCGGTAGGTACCTCCAAGGCTATTGAGCTGGGGGAAACCGAAGGGGCTATGAGCGGTCTTGCCATTGGCATCTGCGGGATACTGACGGTACTGTTTTCTTTGATTATGGGGTGATTTTAAACCGTGGTTATTTCAACAGTCCTGGTTTCACAGCCTTCGGAGGTTAAGGTTACTTTTATGATACCTTTTTCATATCCGGCCCTGACGGCGGCCAGAAGATAGCCGTCATAGGAGGTCCAGACAGGATTGTCATAGCGGTTCAGGGTCTGGGGATCCGCACTGCCGAAGCCCTGGAGCGTTCCGCAGCCTTGTACCTGAATGGTTACCTCTTTTTCTATATTCAGGTTTATGCGGCCGCAGGCGTCCCGGAAGCAGACGGTGAGATAGGACAGGTCGGCACCGTCCGCTTTTATCTGTGTGTGATCACAGGAAATATCCATCTCCACCCGGGAATCGGCGGTCTGCAGGAAACAGCTTCCGGTTTCCCTGCCGTCTTTGTAGCTGACTGCCTTCAGTTCACCCGGCTGATAAGGGATCTCAAAGGCAGCCATAAAGGCATCGCCCACCGCTTTCTTTCCAAGGGAGGACCCATTTAAAAAAAGCTCGGCTTCCTCCGCGTCGGCATAGACGTCCACGTAAGCGGTTTGTCCCTCGTATCCCGGCCATGTCCAGCTGGCGATGTTATCCTTCCACATCCAGGGCGTCAGGGAGGATTTCTGCCCGTTCCGGTTCATGCGCAGGACGGCAAGATAAGGATTTTTGCGAAGGCCGAATACGATTTCCCGAAGATAGCTGATAGGCCTGCGGTAGCCTGTGATATCGATATCTCCTATGTAGGCGATGCTGTCCGGCCAGTGGGAGGTGAAGTTTTGTGTGCCGTCATAATAGAAAATACCGCAGCCGGCTTCCCCGAGATAATCATAGCCGGTCCAGGTCATATCTCCGATGACATGGTCATTCTTTTTCACCACATCCCATAAACGGACGATATCTCCGGGGAAGGTTTCGCTGCCGATTACCACACGGTTGGGATGGAATTCCTTTTCCGCCGCATGGAGTGCCGTCAGATAGTTATAGCCGGTGATATCCATACCGGACGCGGTTTCCTCCAAAAGGCCGGAAAGGACGGGGCTGGTTGCCATCCGGTCGGCAAGAGGCCCGGAAAGAACCGCCATCATGCCGTTGAGCGCGTCCGCGCCGCCTTCTGTCCTGTCGTCTTCCGTCTCTTTCTTCCCGAGAGAAGCGGCCATTTGTGCCATCTGCTCCTTCCCAAGGATATCGGCCATAATTTCACCCATATGGGGCGCGCCTGCAAGCAGGCCGTTTATGGCATTGGTGGTATAACGGGAATCATCCAGCTCCTTGAATTTGTTGTTTATCCTGCGGTTAAGCTGCGCCCCTTTTGCGGTGCCGGCCTCGGGGATTTCATTCCCCATACTGTACATCAGGACACAGGGGTGGTTGAAATCCTTGTCGACCATGCGTTCCACATCCTTTTCCCAGAAATAAGGAAACTGCTGGGAATAATCGTTGGCATTTTTGGAGCGGGTCCACATGTCGGAAAGCTCATCCATGACGTACATACCTATCCGGTCGCAGGCGTCCAGCATAGCCTTGCTCATGGGATGATGGGCGCTGCGGATACAGTTGAAGCCCGCCGCCTTCAATTGCTCGCAGCGGCGTTCTTCCGCCCGCTCCAGCGTGGCGGCGCCGAGGATTCCGTTATCGTGGTGAATACAGGTGCCGCGAAGCTTTACGCTTTTCCCGTTGACACAGAGTCCCTGTGCAGCGGAAAGACGCAGGGTGCGGATACCGAAGGAAACAACAGCCTCGTCCGCCGCCGTGTCGTTGTCCATGACCGTTACCCGGCAGGTATAAAGGCTGGGGGTATCACAGTCCCAGAGAAGCGGATTTTTTACCGCCATCCGCTGCCTGGATAGTTCACAGGTATGGGGAAAAGAGGTGACGGGTATCCGATCCGATGCCACAATATTTCCGCTGCCGTCCGTAATTTCGGTATGGAGCATGACCTTTTTCGTAAGCGTCCCCGCATTTTCCAGCGCAGTCTTAACGACAATGACCGCATAGTCCCCGTCCGCATCCGGGGTCGATACCTTGAGCCCGTCCGCCTTCAGATGGACCGGCCCGCCGAGAAGAAGGCTGACATTCCGGTATATGCCTCCGCCGCTGTACCATCTGCTGGTCTGCTCCTGATTATTGGCAATCACCTTGATTTCATTTGTTTCCCCATAGCGCAGGAAATCTTCACAGGCCACATAGAAATTGGTATAGCCGTAAGGATGGCCTCCTGCATAATCCCCGTTTATGTACACGCGGGCATTGGCGTAAACACCCTCAAATTCCAGCATCACGGAGTTCCCTTCCCAGGCGTCGGGAACATCCAGCTGCCTGGTATAGGTATACACATTTCCCGGGTAAAACCCGGTCTGGCTTCCGTTTTTCGTGTCGGGAGTCCTTTTTTCATGTATCATGGCATCGTGGGGCAGATGAACGGTTACGGCATGGGGATCTCCGCCCCGCAGCATGCTCATCAGCCCGTTTTCCCCGGATGTGACTATCCAGTTATCATTCAATTTTTTCCGTATCATGGCACCTCTTTCCCGGCCGCGGCTTCTGTATCTTACTCGTGTCCACAGTAACCGTTTCCTGTTGTTTGTTGAAATGTTATACGATATACATAAAGTATAGGATAGAATTATAAAATTAACAATGCATATGCACATAAAAGTCCGATTTTGATAGTGATATTTATCTTAAATGACAACAAAAGAAAAACGGGAGTGCTATACTTCTTGTATAAGATGACAACCAACTTATGGTATGCACCGCAAATCATCCTTCATGTTTACGACAAGAAAAGGAGGGGATATGAATAACAGTGTTTTTGAACCGATCGAACATAAGATTATGGCTCCTGCAAAAATTTTTGTAACCGGAATGGAAAGCTCCCATTATCACTGGCATTATGACTATGAACTGGTGGTTTTGCTGAAAGGAAAGCTCCAGGTTCTCTGTGGTCCCAGTCCTATGCTGATGGAAGCGGGGGATATTTTTCTCGTAAACAGCAAAATGGTGCATGGATACCGGGGAGTCCAGGATAATCTCTGCCTTTTCATTCAGTTCCCCACCACAATTTTTGAACGGATTGCGGGAAAGGAACAGCTGCTATATTTTTATCTGAACAGCGTGAGGAAACAGTTTCCGCCGAAAGGCGGCTTCGAGAGGCTGAGGAAGGCGGCCTGCAAAGCCGGTCTTACCATTTATGGAGAGGAGCCGGAGGCTTATCTGGTTCAGAACGCGTCATTTTATGAATTGATGGCGGAACTGGCGGCAAGCGTACAGTTTGATATCCGCCGTTATCCGGGATATGCGGACAGTCCCGCAGAGGGGCAGCTTGTAGCGGAAATAGGGGCTTATATCGACGCCAACTGCGATCAGAAAAATCTGACGGAATGCATTTCCAGGCATTTCGGGATCAGTGAAAAATCGCTGTACCGCTATGCCAAAAGCTTCCTGGGGATATCGCCCAAGGAAATGATCGATACGGCGAGGGTGGAAAAGGCAAAAGCGCTTCTGAGACTGAGCAGGAAACCAATTACCATGATCGGAGGGGAATGTGGTTTCACTAATGAAGCGACTTTTTACCGTGTCTTTAAAAAAGAAACCGGAATCACACCAAAGGAATACAGAAACGGCGGGGGGATTGGACCGGTGGAAAAGGTAGTACAGGGATATTTGAATTTTGATAAAAGGGAAGCGGAAACGTTAATGCATAGTTATGCGGAATGCTGAAGGGAGAATGAGATGAACCAGGCGAAGGAACACAGACTTGAATTTACAGAGAAGGCACAGGAAATTGTGGATAGGATGTCGCTGGAGGAGAAGGTATACCTGATGAGCGGGAACCTGACATTCCAGGATATGATGGCGGATGCCATGGGTGAGGCATCCCATTATAATGCCAGACCTTATCCTGCGGGGGGAAATGAACGGGAAGGCGTTGCGCCGATGCTTTTTTGCGACGGGCCAAGAGGGGTGGTCTGCGGGACCGGGGAAAGCACCTGCTTTCCGGTAACGATGTGCCGCGGCGCCAGCTTTGACACGGAGCTGGAGGAAGAAATCGGGCATGCCATCGGGCGTGAGGTACGGGGGCACGGCGGCAACCTGTTTGCGGGAGTGTGCATCAATCTGCCCTATAACCCCGGCTGGGGACGCAGCCAGGAGGTCTACGGGGAGGACAGCTTTGCGCTGGGACAGATGGGTTCGGCCCTGGTGAGAGGCGTACAGGCGGAGGATGTCATGGCCTGCGTCAAGCATTTTGCATTTAATTCCATGGAAATCAGCCGATTTAAGGTGAGTGTGGATTGTGAAAGGCGTACCGAGCGAGAGGTGTATCTGTCCCATTTTAAGGACTGTGTGGATGCGGGGGCGGCGAGTATCATGAGCGCCTATAACCTGTACAAGGGAACCCACTGCGGCCATTCCGACTATCTGCTGCGTAAGGTGCTGAAGGAGGAATGGGATTTCGACGGCTTTGTCATGAGCGATTTCATCTGGGGCGTAAAGGATACCGTGGAAGCCGGAAACGGCGGACAGGATATGGAAATGTGCTGTACCCAGTTTTTCGGGGATAAGCTGGTGCAGGCGGTAAAGGACGGGTTGGTGGGCGAAGGGCGCATCAATGATTCCGCCCTGCGGATCGTGCGTACCATTCTGGCCTTTGAGGATTCCTATCAAAAGAGCGGGCATACCTACGGAAAAGAGATCCTGGGCTGCAAAGAGCATGTCGAGCTGGCGAAGCGTGCCGCAGAGGAAGGGATTGTCCTGTTAAAGAACGAAGGAAAAGCACTTCCTTTCCGGAAAGATAAGATCAAAAAGATCGCGCTGCTGGGAAAACTGGCAAATAAAGCCAATATAGGGGATCATGGTTCGAGCCGGGTATTCCCTGCCTATGTAAAAACACCCATGGACGGCTTTAATGAAGTGCTCCCGGAGGCGGAAGTGATCTGGTACAGCGGGGAAGATCTGGAGCATGCGAAGGAAGTGGCGAAGGAAGCGGATGCGGTTGTTTTTGTGGTGGGCTTTGACCATGACGACGAAGGAGAATTTGTTGCTGTGGAAAATGCCGAAAACTATACCGGAGCTGTGGGCGGGGATCGTAAAACACTGGGCCTTCATGAGGATGAGGTGGAATTGATCAAGACCGTGGGACCGGAAAACAAAAACTCTGCGGTTGTTATGATTGGCGGCAACATGATTATGGTGACGGACTGGATTGACAGTGTGGCTTCCGTCCTGATGGCTTTTTACCCGGGGCAGGAAGGGGGAAGTGTGATTACCCGGATCCTGACAGGGGAAGTCAATCCCAGCGGCAAGCTTCCGTTTGTACTCCCGTATGAGGAAGAGGATCTGCCCCATGTGAACTGGGATACCACCAACCAGTACTATGGATATTACCATGGCTATACCAAGCTGCAGAAGATAGGCAAAACACCACTTCTGCCCTTTGGATTCGGAGGCAGCTATACCACGTTTTCCGTGGAGGCTCCGGCTTTCCGTGCGGATGAAGATAAGGTGACCGGGGTATGTACGGTAAAAAATACGGGAGACAGGGAAGGCACGGAGGTAATCCAGCTGTATGTGGGCTTTGGCCACTCTTCCATTGACCGGCCGGTCAGGCTGCTGAGAGGCTTCCGGCGGGTGACGCTCGCGCCCGGTGAGGAAAAGCAGGTGGAAATCACCTGTCCCGTGGAAAAGCTGAAATACTATGACACAAAGAGCGCTTCTTTCCGGCTGGAGCATATGGAATATGAAATGTACATAGGCACATCTTCTGCCGAGGAGGATCTTTTAAAGGGCAGCATCCAATTATAAAGCCGCACAAAAACAAATGTTGACTGGGGGATAAGGATATGCAGGAAAAAAAATATTTAAAATGGTACAATAAGGTAGGTTACGGTTCCGGAGATCTTGCGGCAAATATGGTTTACGCGCTTCTTACCAGCTTTGTCATGATTTATCTGACGGATACCGTTGGGCTGAATGCGGGTATCGCCGGTACCCTGATGATGTTTTCCAAGTTTGCGGACGGTATCACGGACGTATTCTTCGGTTCTCTTATTGACAAGACAAAGAGCAAATTAGGCAAAGCCCGTCCCTGGATGCTCTGGTCCTATATCGGGAATGCGGTAATGCTGATAGCTATTTTCGCCATTCCCGAAAGCTGGGGGGATACGGCAAAATACGCCTATTTCTTCATTGCTTATACATTGCTGAATGCGGTTTTCTATACGGCAAATAATATTGCCTATGCCTCCCTCACCTCCCTGATAACCAGGAATAATAACGAACGTGTGCAGGTGGGATCCATCCGTTTCATGTTTTCCCTGGCGACCAACCTGGTGGTTGCATCCATAACCGTCGGGCTGGTATCCACTATGGGCGGCGGCGCTATGGGCTGGCGGAATGTGGCGATTATTTATGCCCTGATCGGGCTGGTGGTGAATACGGTTTCTGTTTTCTCCGTAAAAGAGGTGGTGGATGAGGATGAAACCGCCCCAAAGAAGGGGGACGAAGAAAAGCTGACCCTTCTGCAGTCCGCCAAGCTTCTGGTGCAGAACAAATATTATCTGATGATCGTGGCACTGTATATCCTGACCTATATCCAGACGGGTATAGCGGGGATCGGTATCTATTATATGACCTATGTTTTAGGCAATCCGGCCCTATTGGGTACCTTTTCCGCGGCCCAGATGTTCCCTATGATTGTGGGTCTGGCCCTCACTCCCGCATTGGTTAAAAAAGCCGGAAGCATGTACAAGGTAAATCTCACCGGCTACTGCATCGCCTTTTTCATGCGTATCGGCTTTATCATCGGCGGCCTGATTGGGAGTATCCCCATGATGCTTGCTTTTTCCGTAATTGCCGGCCTTTGCGTCAGCCCTGTTACAGGAGATTTAAATGCCCTGATTGCGGCGACCAGCGACTATACCTACCGCACAAAGGGAAAGCGTATCGACGGAACCATGTTTTCCTGTTCTTCCCTGGGCATTAAAATCGGCGGCGGCCTGGGCACCGCCCTGGCCGGGATGCTTCTGGAAGCAGGGGGATATGTGGCGAACGCGCCGGTCCAGTCGGAATCCTGCATCAATATGCTGAAATTCATGTATCTGGGATTCCCGTTTATCATGGTTATCATTTCTATCCTTATTCTGTCCCGCCTGAAGGTGGAGAAAGCAAACCAGGATTGGGATTTGGAGCATGGAAAATAAAATAGGTTAGCATACAAAAAACAGGCCGTTTGCTACGGCCTGTTTTTTGTATGGTTACTGTCTCCATCCCGGTCGTGCCGCACAGGCGGCGGGGGAAGGCTACTTGGATCCTGCGGGGTGAGGCACTACCGGACAAATTCCACTTTTTTTACCGGGAAAATTCCACATTACCTGAAAAAGGGGGATTTTTGAAGGAAAATGATGAAAATTGTGGTGTATTAAAGAGAAGGCAGGAATGATAGAATCCCTTTAGAAACAAGGCGGGAGCTGATACTATCGCGGAAAGGAAGGGGATTTGAGATGAAAGGGAGAGGCGGAAAAAGGCCGGTTAATGCCCGGGAGAAGCAGGGAAAGAAAATGTTTTTAATGATTCTTCCCTTTTTGATTTTGTGTTTTTTGTTTTCCTATTTCCCGCTGCACGGATGGATTTATGCATTTTATGATTATAAGGCGCCGCTGAGGCTGAGTCAGTGCCCGTTTGTGGGACTGAAGTGGTTTCGGATGTTTTTCAGCAATGAAACCCAGCTGGCGCAGCTCTGGCAGGTTATGAAGAATACCTTTGCAATGAGTTTCCTGAGTATTCTGACTTCTGTCCTGCCTCTGGGATTCGCCGTTTTTCTAAGTGAAATCAAGTGTAAATGGTTTAAAAACCTGGTGCAGACGATGACTACTCTGCCCAATTTTATCAGCTGGGTCCTGGTGTATTCGGTGGCGTTCAGCCTGTTCTCCAATACGGGCATGGTGAATACGCTTCTGCAGAATCTGGGGATTACCTCTGAGGCGGTCAAATTCCTGGACAGCGATTCCCACACATGGCTGTCCATGCTGCTGTGGCATACCTGGAAGAGCCTGGGATGGAGTGCCATTATGTATCTTGCGGCGATTTCAGGAGTGGATCAGGAGTTATATGAGGCGGCCAGAGTGGACGGCGCAGGGCGGTTTAAGCTGATGCGGCATATCACACTGCCGGCGCTGATGCCTACCTTTTTCGTACTGCTGATGCTGTCCATAGCCAATTTCCTGAATAACGGGATGGATCAGTATTTTGTATTCCAGAATGCATTTAATAAGACACATATCCAGGTTCTGGATTTGTATGTTTATAATCTGGGCATTACGGGCAGGAGCATTTCCCTTGCCACGGCAATCAGTATGATGAAAAGTGTGGTGAGCGTTTCTCTTCTGGTGGTTGTCAATTTTGTATCCAAAAGGGTAAGAGGAGAATCCATTATTTAGGAGGCTGTGTATGAAAGCTGTAATCAAGGAAAAAAGGATGAAAAGAACAAAAGGGGATATCCTGTTCGCAATTATCAATTACGTGGGATTCGGCCTGTTTACCCTGATTTGCTTTTACCCTTTTTATTATCTCATTATCAATTCCGTCAGCGCAAATGATTTAAGCGGAAACGGAAGCATTAATTTTCTGCCCAGCCAGCTGCATCTGGAGAATTATAAGCAGGTGCTGCAGTTAAAGGGGCTTGGGCTTGCGGCGCTTGTATCTGTGGGGCGGACGGTAATCGGAACGGTTTGTACGGTGCTGGCTTCGGCGTTTCTGGGATTTATGTTCACCCAGGAGCGGATGTGGAAACGGAAGCTTTGGTACCGGCTGATGGTGGTGACGATGTATTTTAATGCGGGGCTGATCCCTATGTTCCTTACCATGCAGAACCTGCATCTGACCAATTCCTTCTGGGTGTATGTGGTTCCCGTGATTGTACAGCCCTTCAATATCATACTGGTGAAGACCTATATGGAATCCATTCCCCGCTCACTGCAGGAGGCGGCGGAAATTGACGGGGCAGGTGTTATGAAGGTGTTTTTGAAGATCATCCTTCCCACCTCCACTCCCATATTGGCCACCATCGCTATTTTTTCAGCGGTGGCCCAGTGGAACGCGTTCCAGGATACGCTTATTTATGTGACGGATCAGAAGCTGTATTCCCTGCAGTATATCCTTTACCAGTATATAAACCAGGCGAATTCCCTGGCAACCATGGTAAAAAACAGCAGCGGCGGTACAAACCTGAATATGGCGGCGCTGGCGACCCAGCAGACGCCCACCTCCATCCGCATGACGGTTTCCGTCATTGTAGTCCTGCCCATTTTATTTATTTATCCCATATTCCAGCGATATTTTGTTAAGGGTATTATGATAGGTTCGGTTAAAGGTTGATAGAACAAAGGATTCATACTATGATAAAAGAAGGAGGATCTTATGAAGAAGAAACTTGTGAGCTTACTTTTATGTGCGGCTGTGGCGGTGTCCATGGCGGCAGGGTGCGGGGACGGAAAACCTGCCGCAGCGCCGCAGGAGGACGGGGCGCAGGCAGCGCAGAGCCTGTCCGGCGGAGACAGTAAATACGAGGAATTCCTTACGGTGGATGTATTTGATTCCCAGGCCAATTACCAGGGAATCCAGTCGGGCTGGTTTGCCAAAATAGTGAAAGATAAATTTAATATGGAACTGAATATTATCGCACCCAATGTGGCGGGCGGGGGAGATACCCTGTTCCAGACAAGGAGTGCTGCCGGGAATCTGGGGGATTTGATTTTCACCTCTGCGGACAGAGGAAGGCTTCAGGATCTGGTTACCGCGGGCCTGGTGATGGATATGTCCGGCTTGATCCAGGGAAAAGAAAATCTGGAAAGATACAGGGAAGCCATTGAATACAGCAATAAGGAGCTTGTGGAGGAAGAGGGGATTTATATGATTCCTTCCGAAGTAACCACCCTGTCCCCCACCACACCCATGGAGGGGACGGACTGTAACTCCGGGGTATATCTGCGATGGGATCTGTATCAGGAATTAGGCTGTCCGGAGCTGAATACGGCGGAGGATATGCTGGCTGTGCTGAAGGAGATGCAGGAGCTGTGTCCCGTCAGTGATTCCGGAAAGAAAACCTATGCGTTTTCCCTGTTTAAGGATTGGGACGATAATGCGATGAAGCAGGGGGCATGGCTTCCCAGTCTGTATGGATACCGTTTTATGGGGGATGCGGTATATTCCGCAGATGATTCCCTTCCGCCCCAGAGCCTGGTTGAGGATGATTCCGTATATGTGCGTAATTTAAAGCTGTTTTTCACAGCCAACCAGATGGGGCTGATGGATCCGGAATCCACCACGCAGAACTATGATACGCTTTACAGTAAATATAAAGACGGCGCCGTTCTTTTTTCTCCCTGGCCTTGGCTGGGACAGGCGGCCTATAATGTGACCGAGCATGTGGAGGAGGGAAAGGGGTTTATGGCGATTCCCGTTGCGGATACCCGGATTTATTCCTGGGGCTGCTATGCCAAAGGAAACCCCGCCAACAGTGCCATGATAGGAAGCAAGGCCCAGGATCCCCAGAGGATGGCGGATTTCATTGACTGGCTGTATTCCCCGGAAGGGATCGGCAACAGTGCGGGACACAGCGTAACCCTGTGCGGACCCGAAGGGCTTACCTGGGAAATGAAGGATGGTGCGCCGGTCCTTACCGAATTCGGCAGGCAGTGCCTGGTGGACGGGGATGCACAGATGCCGGAGGAATACGGCGGAGGAAGCTGGAAGGACGGAAAGTCCCAGCTGGGAATCAAAGCGATCTCCAGCGCGGAAATCAATCCGGAAACAAACCATCCTTACGATTATACCTTATGGGATTCCTATACGGAATTAAACAGCAACCCTTTGATCGAGGACTGGCAGGAGCACTATGGAGTAAAGACGGCGGTGGAATATTACAAGGATCACGGGCAGGTGCTGGTGGCCCCGGGATGCTCCTATTCCGAACCGGCGGAGGATTCCGAAATCGCCACAATCCGTACACAGATTAACTCCACGGTGGTGGAGTATTCCTGGAAGGCGGTATTTGCAAAGGACGAAGCGGAATTTAAGGAATACATCCGCCAGATGCAGGAAACCGTCTATGGCCTGGGATATGAGAGAATTCTGGAAATAGATATGCAGAAGGTGGAGGATCAAAAGGCGGAAAGGCAGAAAGTGCTTCAGTAAAGGATGGGGATTCATGTATCAGATAAAAACGGATTGCCATGTCCATACCATATTGAGCGGGCATGCGTACAGTACCATTGAGGAATGCGCCGCCTATGCGGCCGGCAGGAAGCTGGAATGCATCGCGGTGACGGATCATTTCTGTCCCATAAAAGAAGAGGAATTCGGGGATAAGGCAGTTCCCATCATCAACCTGACCGTGCTTCCTTCCCATATCCGGGGAGTCCGCATCCTGCGCGGAATGGAAGCGGATATCGTGGATTTGGAAGGACATCTGGCCAACTATAATGTGATGCATGAGGGGAAAAGTGTGCTGGAGGAGGCATGGAAAGATTTGGAGCTGGTGATTGCCAGCGTCCACCGGGGGCCTGGTAAAATGGAAACCGACCGGGAAGATACCGCCGCAAATACAAATATGTATCTGAAGGTGCTGCAGAACGGCAGGGTCAATGTACTGGGCCATGTGGGGAGATCCGGCTACCGGTTTGATATGCTGCCGGTTATCCGGGAAGCCCGCCGGCTGGGAAAGGCTCTGGAAATCAATGAAGCCTCCGCCCGGTTCGGCGCCCATATCCCGGCTGTCTGCCGTCAGGCCGCCCAGCTGTGCGCCCGGGAAGGAACGATGATTATGGTAAATTCCGATGCCCACTCCGCCCATTCCATCGGGCTGTATCCGGAATCACTCCGGATGCTAGAGGAAATCCATTTCCCTGAGAGGCTCATTGCCAACCGGGATTATCAAAGCCTGGAGGAATTTCTCGGTCATAACCTGTAAAAAAGAAGCCGCTTCCTAAAGAGAATACTCTTTAGGAGGCGGCTCTTCCTTTGGTATGAAGGCACGAAAGCAGAAGGGGCGGATTCCCCTATCCGGTTCCATTCAGTCTGCGGGAATCAGGGGGAGAAGCAGGCGGACACAGGTTCCCCTCCCGGGACTGCTGGTCAGGTGCATGGAGTAAGGGGAACCGTAAATGAGACGGATGCGCCGGCTGATGTTGCATAGACCGATGCTGCCGGCAGGGACGGAGGGATCCGGAAAATCAGGGATATCCGGATCCCCGGAGGCTTCCAGTTTTTCCGACAGGGTGTGCCATTCTTCTTCGGTCATGCCTTTTCCGTTATCCTCTATAATAATATGAAGCTTTTCCTCTTCCGTATGCAGGGTGATGGTCAATTGACCGCCGGTATCTTTTTCCTCCAGGCCGTGCAGGATAGCATTTTCTATGATGGGCTGAAGGAGAAGCGGCAGTATTTTATAAGAAGAGAGGGAAAAATCAGGGGGGATCCGAAGGGTATAATCAAACCGGTCTTCAAATCGCAGCTTTTGGATGGCGAGGTAGGAAGCGATATAATCCAGTTCTTTATCCAGAGTGGTGCTGGCCGTTCCCGTATTTTCCAGCACATAATGCATGGTTTTCCCCAGGAGCTTAATGGCGGAGGCTGTTTCCCGGTCTCCGCTTCCCACGGACATCATACGGATTGTTTCCAGGGAATTATAGAGGAAATGGGGATTGATCTGGCTGGCAAGAAGCTTGTATTCCATTTGCTGCTGCTGGTTGATCAAGGTCTGTTCCTTTATCCTGGCTTCATAGACCTGCAGCTCCTGCTGTTTGATGTTGCCGATCATGATTTTCAGGTTCAAAAAGGTATCGGTGAGTTCATCGTCGCCTTTAAAGGTATCGATAATGTCATAATTTCCCCGGCTGGCATGTTCCATAGCGGCCTGCAGGGTCGTCACACGCCGGCTGAAATAGCGGGTGGAGTAGAGGATGCCGTAGAGGGAAGCGGCAATGGCTGCGGTCAGCACCAGCAGGCAGATGAAGCCTATTTGGTAGATAGAGGTTTTCGCATGCAAATCGATGGTAGTGAGATAGAACTGTCCGTCCGTATGGTATGCGGGAAGGGTGGTGATACAGCCGATTTGCTTCTCCCCTCCGAAGGGAAGGAAACCGCTGGTGTGGAAGCCTTTTTTCTCGAAATCAATCGGAACCGGCTGGGGCTGTCCCTGGTAAAAACGGCTGCTGGAGAAAAAAACGGGTTGATCCTGGATAGACAGGGCCGTAAACAGGGCATTATTCTGGATGCGGTTTTTAAGGTAATTGTTGCTGAGCTTGATGACCAGAATCGCATGATGGGAGGACGGGGAAAGGGGAATCGAGCGCAGGAAGGTCAGCTCCGGCGAACGTTCGTCGGTCCCGGGGTAAGTGGATTCACTGTAGCCCAGGGTACTGGACTGCCAGGATGTGGTGCCGCTTACGGAAACCAGGGGGAACCATTCCGCCAGCATATCCGGGTCGGCCTGCTGGATATACCGGCAGTCAGGGATAGAAGGGTTATCCGTATAAATGAGGATGGAGGAAATGGCAGCGTTATTGGCGTGGGTTCTTGCCAGCCGTTCATAACCGTTGCAGATACGCATTGCCTCTTCTTCGTTTTCATAATCCGCAGTGAGAATACGGGACAGATCCCCGTCGGAAAACAGCTCCTCGGAAATGGTATAAAAATGAAGGGCAGCGTCCAGGAGGACGGACTTCGCCCGCAGATTATCCGACTCTACCTGGGTCTGTGCCTGGCGGTACAGGAAGTTTATGGCATAAAAAGAAAGGAAAACACCGATAAACAGGAGCGGAACCAGGATGACCGGTATCAGCATCCGGTGCATATGCTTTTGTATCCTGCTGTGGGGACCGTGCTTTGACGACATATGGAAACTCCTTTGTTAACGCAGCTTTCTGCGGTATTCCGCGGGACTTTCTCCCATTACCTTCTTAAACTTGGTGTGGAAATAATCCACGTTGCTGTAGCCCACTTTTTCCGCTATTTCATAAACCTTCAGAGTACCTTCCTTCAGCAGCTCCAGGGAGGCGTCAATCCGCACCCGATCCAGATAAGCCGTGAAATTCATGCCTATTTTCTGGGTGAAGAGCTTTCCCAGATAGGAGCTGTTATAGCCAAAAAGAGGTGCGATCCGTTCCAGCTTCAGGTTATTCATGTAATTATGCCTGATGTAATAAATGACATTGTCCAGGGTGCTTTCCCGGGAGGCGGTCCCAAGGGAACGCAGGATCATTTCCGTCTGTTCGGAGATAAAGGTGATGATTTCATACAGATAATACCGGGTATTGATAAAATCCGCCGCCCAGCTGCCCGGAGGAAAAGGGATATCTGCGGTATGATAATGATAACGGACAGCTTCCCTGACCTGAAGATAGAGATCAAGGAAAAAACGCCGGATATCCTCGATGGGGACGGAGGAGAGGTAGATCTGTTCCCGGAGCCGGCCGAGAGTTTCCGCCAGCAAACGCCGGTTCCGTGTCTGAATATAATCCACCAGCATGTCCCTGTATTCCTCCAGAGTGGCTTTATCCGGTATAAAATAACTGTTTTGGGGCGGGGCCAGCTGGTGATAGCCGAAGGTATGCTGCCCCGGATCACAGTAAAAACGCATTTGTAAAAGATAAAGGGCTTCCCGGTAGGAGCCGGTGATATCTTCCGGCCGGTAAACGACCCTTCCGTAGGTAATGAAAAGGCTGTCTAAGGGGGAACCCTTCTGCGGCTTTACCTCCCGTTCGAACCGCTCCACAAATTCGGAAAAACGACGGATCGCAAAATCTCCTTTTAACAGAATAATTTCATTATGATCAATGGTTAAGGTTTCATACGAATGGTTATCCTCATTGGTGAGGTGCAGCAAATCGGAAAAGCGGTAGGATACCGCGGCGGCATCGTGACTGTATTTTTCATAAATGGCGGCCTGGTAACAGCCGGAAAGCAAACCAAGCTCTTTAAGCTCCTCCGTAAGTGTCCGGGAGGAACCGGTGAGAAAATCACGGAGGATGCCGCTGCGGGCCTTTTCGCTGTAATATTCAATTGCGGAGGTGCGTTTCTTTTTTTCATCAAGCTCTTCCCGTATTTTGAGAAGATGGGCGGTAAGGTCGTCCTCATCCACCGGTTTGGTGATATAAAATTTCACATCGTAACACATGGCCTCCTGGGCATACTTAAAATCGGAATAGCCGCTGAGGATGAGAATGGTGCCTTCATAATTTTTCTCTCTGGCAAGGCGTGCCACATCAAGGCCGCTCAGCCGCGGCATACGGATATCCAGCAAAGCGATATCCGGTTTTTTTTCCAGGATGACCGCAAGGGCGTCCTCCCCGTTTGAAGCTTCGCCCACGCAAAAAAAGCCCAGCTCCTCCCAGTCGATCAGCCGGCGCAGACCCTGTCTTATTTTGGTTTCGTCATCGGCAATAAAATATGTATACATAAAACCCCTCATATATTCCTTTAACCGGAAAACCGCATTCCCTGCAGCGGCTGCGGCTCCCGGGTTCTTACATTTATTATAAAAGAGGACTACAGATTTGTCCAACGTAGTTTCCGGAAAGATTGGTTGCATATTTTCCTCAATTTTACAAATACTACATTTACCAACCCGAAAAGAAATAAATGTTAAAAACGGAAAGAAGAGGCTGTGCGGCCCGGGCCGGTCGGCCTTTTAGAAGGAGGAAACATGAAGGCAACAGGAATTGTGAGAAGAATAGATGACCTGGGGAGGATTGTAATCCCCAAGGAAATCAGGAGGACACTGCGTATCCGGGAGAGTGATCCCCTTGAAATTTTTACCGACAGGGAAGGAGAAATTATTCTGAAAAAATATTCTCCTATCGGGGAAATGAGTACATTTGCAAAGCAGTACGCGGAAAGCCTTGCACAGGTTTCAGGGCAGATGACACTGATTGCAGACCGGGATCAGTTTATTGCAGCAGCAGGAGGCTGTAAGGCGCTTTTGGGAAAATCCATCAGCAAGGCTTTGGAAGAAGCGATTGAGAACAGAGAAAGTATTCTTGCGGGAAAGAACGAGAGGAGTTTTATCCAGGTGGCGGAAGAAGGCGAGCCGGAATATGTGAATGAGGCTGTCAGCCCTATTATCTGTGAAGGGGATGTGATTGGAGCGGTGCTTCTTCTGAACAATGACCCCAAGGGGAAGATGGGGGAAGTGGAGCAGAAGCTCATCCTGTCCGCGGCCGGCTTTCTGGGCAGACAAATGGAACAATAAGAAAAAGAAGGCCGCAGAATCTACCCTACGGGTTTATTATCCCTCCCTGCCTGAACAAGAAGCGGCAGACAGAGAGCGGACGGTAATCCCGGAGGGTAGATCCTGCGGCTGTTTTCATGTCCGGATAAAGCATCAGAGGGCAGAAGAGGACAGCGAAGGAACGGACGCCACATTCAGATCGGTATAACCGGTATCCTCAAAAGGAAGGGTAATCCGTCTGCCGCAGAGGGAAGAATAATAAATGCCCTTTACGATTTCCAATGTTTTTCTGCCCTCGGTCACATCGATGGAAACCGGAGTATTATTACATAGGGAAAGATAGAAATCCCGAAGCTGTGCATAGTGGCCCATGCCCCAATAATCAGGGATGTCCTTATTTCCCGGCGCGGGCACCGGCTGTATTTCTTCGTAAGTGCCGTCCAGCTCATAGAAGCCGACATCCTGCTTCAGGCCGCAGCGGCCCTTTTCCCCCTGGAACTCCAGGAAAATGGGAGCGTCGGCAGCATAGGAATTCGTGGCATACAAGCTGTAAAGACAGCCGTTCTTAAAACAGATGGCGGCCTCTGCGGTATCCTCCACATGGATACGGTCGTGGTAATGGTTATGTATGCTGCCCTCGATCCATTCCACATCGCTTCCCAGCATATAACGGATCCGGTCGATGCTGTGGATGGCCTGATCGATGAGCACACCGCCCCCTTCCTTGTCCCAGGTACCCTTCCAGTCACAGCCTTCGTAATAGGAATAGGGGCGTGACCAGGTGAGAATGGAGCGGGCGCTTATGATGCGGCCGAAAGCGCCGTCCCGGATCATGTTGCGCAGCTGCTGTACGCTTGCTTCATAACGGGTTTGAAAAATAACGCCTAGCTTTTTCCCGGTTTTTTCCGAGGCGGCTTTCATCTTGTCCGCATCCTGCAGGGTGACGGCAACCGGCTTTTCCGTAAGGACATGCATGCCCGCTTCCATAGCACGGATAGCCATGGGCGCATGGAGGTAGTGCGGGAGACACAGATGCACCGCATCAATATCCTTATCAAGTAAATCCTCCAGACAGGTGCCGTAGGCGGCGCCAAGGGGGGCGGCGAAAGCCTTTGCCCTGTCCTCTTCGATATCAATGGCACAGACGAATTCTGAAATATCCGTAAGCCGGGGAAAGGCAAAGGCATAGCTGGCGGATATCCTTCCGCAGCCGATGAGGGCGGTTCTCAGCTTTTTCATACATATATTCCTCTTTTCTACTACAATATAGTTTGAGTGAAAGCACCTGACAGCCGGTCGGGCCTAATCAGGATATATCGGGTCAGCCGATAAAAAAAGAGCCATTCATGGTGGCGGTAAACTGATAATGGGTGTCGAAAAAATATTTCATGGCGCCGTTATAGCAGGCGTAGGAATCCAGCTGGCTGTAGCGCAGTTTTACGCTTCCCGTCATGCGTGAAAAACCGGTTTCACCCAGGCAGCGGCGTATTTCCTCCAGAAATACAGGACCTAAGGAAACGGATTTCCCGCCGAGGACAATCAGCCGGGGATGTACCAGGCAGATGAGGTTGGACAAGGCCAGGGCCAATTCCCCGGCTAAATCTTTAATAACCAGTACGGCTGCCGTGTCTGTGTACAGGGAGGCCCTGCCCAGATCCTCATAGCGGACAGCGTCCCGGGAGAGCAGGGACGAAGTGGTGCCCTTCTCCAGCAGACGGTTCCGGAGGGTGGCCTCACTCAGTACCACCTCCAGACATCCGCGGTTGCCGCAGGGGCAGGGCGGGCCTTCCGGCGAAATGCTGAAATGGCCGAACTGGGTATATGAGGCACAGGCCTGTCCCAGAAGCTTATCCTGGATAAAAAGAGAAGCGCCGATCCCTCTGCTGAACTGGATGAATGCATAATCCTTTTCCCGGATGCCGGTATAGATTTTTTCCGCGTAGGCGCAGCAGGCCGTATCGTTCAGGACAGCTACGGCATAATCGGAAAAAAGCGAGCGCAGAAAGGGAAGGACCCCGGCTTCCCCCTGATCGTTGTCTAAGGGAAAGGTGGTGGAGAACACCTCTTCTTTTTCCGGATCGATCATGGCCGGCAGGACAAAGCACAGCCCCAGAATCTGCTCCGGCCGGATCCGTTCCAGGATCTGTCCGGTGAGAAAGCTGCGGCAAAGCCGGGCATAAGAATCGGAAGAAGCCTTTTCCAGCCGCTCCTGCATAGCCGTAGTGCCGCAGATATCAATAAGGAAGGCATGAACCGAGGTTTCCTCCCAGCCGAATACCGCCACATAATAATTCCCTGCACAAAGTTCCAGGCAGTTCGGCTTTCTGCCTACACCGGAACTGTCCCCCATACCGGAATCATATAGAAAACCTCTTTCGGACAGTTCGTCAATCAGCGCGGAAACCGCAGTACGGCTCAGACCTGTCTGTTTGGCCAGCGCAGCCCGGGAAATCCCCCTGTTTTCGAAAACGGAATTGTAGAGCTGCTTCAGGTTTGTATTTTTGATCAGCTGTTGGTTTACTAATTTCATAAATGCCTCTTTGGTTTAATTGTAATATGGAATTACTAATAAGAATTGTATCATGAGTGGCGGGAAACTGCAAGATGGAATGACCCGTGGTGACAGTTCAGGCATGGCTGTGCATTTTCTGCGCAGACTGTGAGAAAACAGGCCGTAACAGTACGGACGAAGGCTGGACTGTTACGGTATGGGGAAAAGGGGGATTGACAAGGAGAAGGGCAGATGGTATTGTGAATTTGTAATATGATAGGACAAATTAAAGAATCACAGAGTGCCAAAAGTCATCGCTAAAGGCGATTCAGGATGGATTATGGCAGGAACTGTGAAGGGACTGAACCGTTAAAACATAGGTTGGGAAAGGGGATACTTTATGAAGGTCGGAGTAATTGGTTGCGGAGGTATGGGCACGACCCATAATCTGTCTTTAAAGGCGCTTTCAGGTAAGATGGATGTGGAAGTGGCGGCACTGGCTGACTGCAGGGAGGAATTTCTGGAGAGGGCATCGAAGCAGTGGCGGTCGGCCAGGAAGTATACGACGGGAATGGATCTGGTAAGGGAGGAGGAGCTGGATGCGGTACATATCTGTCTGCCCAGTTATCTTCATGCCGAGATGGCTGTGGCGGCGATGGAGAAAGGCATGCATGTATTTGTGGAAAAGCCTGTTTGTCTGACGGGGGAAGATTGTAAAAGGCTTCTGGAGGTGCAGAAAAAAACGGGTGTGAAGGTGATGGTGGGCCAGGTAGTCCGTTCTTTTGAAGAATACCGGTATTTGAAAGAGGCTTATGAGAAGAAAACCTTTGGTGAACTGAAATCTATTGTGATGCAGCGTATCAGCGGTGATACGAAATGGGGATACGAGGACTGGTTCCATGAGGAGAAAAAAAGCGGCAGTGTCGTGCTTGATCTGCATATCCATGATCTGGATTTCTTGCGATATATGCTGGGTGAACCGGATTCTTTTACGGTAAAAGCGACGGCTTTCCCAAGCGGGATGATAAACCAGGTGGTTACCTCTTATCAGTTTGGCAGCGTTTTCGCAACAGCAGAGGGAATCTGGGATGTATGTACGGCACTTCCCTTTGAATCTTCCTTCCGGGCGTGTTTTGAGGATGCCACGATCCTTTACAGGGGAAATGATACGCCGTCTCTGCAGGTTTATCATAAGGGAGAACGGATATCCGTTCCGGAGCTTACGGGGGAATGGAATATGCATGATGAGTCCGCGGGCATTAATATATCGGATTTAGGGCCTTATTATACGGAGATCAAGTATTTTTACGAGTGTCTGGCGCAGGAGAGGGAAATTGTGAGAGCGCCTTTGGAGGAAGGTGTGAAATCGGTGCTTCTGGGTCTGAAGGAGCTGGAAGCGGGAAAGAAGTATCTGGAGGGCCTGGCAGAGAGCCGGCATACTTGAGATGCGCAAAAGTGCGGACAGGAGAGGAAAGGCGGAAAGCGCCTTTCAGAGTGGGAAATAAGGAAGTATCACAGGAGGTATAAGATGAGAGTAGGTATTTTGGTAAATCTGCATGCGGATACGGACTTGAAGGAGAAATTCGGCGAATTACGGGAGATGGGCGTGGAAAGCTGCCAGCTTGTGTGCTGGGACAGGAGCCTTCTTACGGAAGAAACCGCGGTTATGGTGAGAGAAGCGGTCTGTGAGAAGAAGATCGAAATCACTGCTTTCTGGTGCGGCTGGGAAGGACCGAAAGCCTGGAATTTTTATGAAGGGCAGGAGACTTTGGGCCTGGTCCCTGCGGCGTTCCGTTTCCAGCGGCTGGCCATGCTGATGGAAGGCTCTGCTTTCGCCCGTTGGATCGGAGTGGGAAATCTGGTGACTCATGTAGGTTTTATGCCCGAAAATCCGTATGATCCCAACTATCATGGGGTGATAGCGTGCCTGAAGGAGCTTGCGGCAAAGTGCAGGGAAAACGGGCAGAATTTCCTTTTTGAAACCGGACAGGAAACACCGGTGGCCTTAAAGCGCGCCATTCAGGATATAGGAATGGATAATGTAGGGGTGAATCTGGATCCCGCCAACCTGTTGATGTACGGAAAAGGGAATCCGGTGGATTCCCTGGATGTATTCGGGGAATATGTGATGGGGATACACGGCAAGGACGGATGTTACCCCACGGACGGCCATGAACTGGGCGAAGAGAAGCCTCTGGGACAGGGAAAGGTAGATTATCCTGCGTTTATCAGAAAGCTGAAGGAGATCGGCTATGAGGGGGACATCACCATTGAGAGGGAAATCTCCGGAGAAGAGCAGAAAAAGGATATCCGGATGGCGAAGAAAATGCTGGAGGATCTGATAGCTGCGGATTAATAGCAGAAGAGGTACAAAAAGGTAACCGTTCAGACTTGTCTGAACGGTTATTAAAATAGCGTATAGCATAAATACGGTTTCCGAAATCCGACAGAGGAACCGGTTTTTCGTCAGGACTGAGGGGATCCATACACCAGAAACGTCCGTCCCGGCATTGGATCAGAAGAACATAATGAAAACTGCCCAGCCCGTTCATGCGGACACGGACGATGGGGTAAATTCCTTCGGATATCAGTGCCGCCAGATCGGTTCCTTTCATGGCGGATACGCCGTTCACCCGTTCTATGGATACCTGCAGCGCCGATTGCAGAGTCTCCCACCGGATATTCCCTTCCTCATCATAGACCTGTTCCCGGGAAAGCATGGCGTTCAAACTGCCGGGATCTACGGGGGCCAGGCCGGGAACGGCAATATCCTGCATGCGCAATGCCGCCGCCAGGCAGGCCGTCAGACAGCCGGAGGATTCCATGGTGAAAGAAGAATTCCCCAGGGTATCACCGGCCCAAAGCGGATTTTTCTGGGAAAAGAAAACAGAGTCCGGCGCTATGGCAGCCTGTCCGCCTTTTACGGATAAGCTGCCATAGATCCGTAAGGTCAGCAGACAGATAAGGAAGGCCATAAAAAGAAGAACTGACAGACATACATATATTCGTTTTTTTGTCATGATACTCCTATCGTGATGTGACCGTGATTACAGGCATCGCAATGCCATGTGGACAGAAACGGGTACAGCAGTTTTTGTCTGTATGAACCAATGATAGCAGGGAATGGGCATGGATTCAATAGCAAATGCAGCCGGGAAGCAACTATGAACAGTAACGTTCGAACAGTCTGCGCTGGAAATCTTGGGTGACATGAGTTATGATGGGAAAATGGAGGCGGTTTGGAAAGGGAAGTACCGCCCGGAAAGAGAGGGAGCTGCCTGTGGTTCTCCAGAAAAATATAATACTCCTGACTGCGGCGGTGCTTACGGCTGTGTTTGGACAATATTACTTCCGGAATAAGGAGAAAAAGGGGAAAGGGGGACTTGTTTTTAAAGCACTGGCAACCTTTATGCCTGTTCTGGCGGCATTATTCTATGTATCAGGTGCAGAAGGACAGCTACGCGGCGTTGCCCTTTGGATATTTGCGGGCACCTTTTTCTGTATGGCCGCGGATGTACTGCTGGAGCTGGTTTTCCTGGCGGGGGTGGCAGCTTTTGGAATGGGGCATGTTTGTTTCCTGGCGGCTTATATTCATCTGGTGCCGGTAAGGATCACAACAGTCCTCCTTTTTGTGCTGCTGCTTGCTTTTATGCTTTTGCTTCACGGGAGGTTTCTGTACCATTTCGGTAGACAGGCCGTTTATATGGTGGGATACGGCGCTCTTTTATCCTTTATGACTGCGATGGCCCTGGCTGTGGCCCGGGAAATGGGCGGTATGGCAGGAATGTTTATGGCGGCAGGCGGGATCTGTTTTTATATTTCAGACAATATCCTGGGGTTCCGGATTCTGCATGAAACGCAGTCCCGTGTTTTGAGTGCGGTGCTTCTTACGCTGTATTATTCGGCGGTATATTTTATTGCAGCAGCTATGTACTTTATTTAAGTGAGGAAAAATACATGTCAAAACCAGAGAAATTTTTGTCCATTGGAATCAGTATTCTGAAAGCACAGGGAGAAAAGCCCGGCTGCGATGCAAAGCAGCTGTGGAGAATGATCCGGCAGGCACGGAACCTTTTGGAAGAGCGGGGGATTCTATATCCCGGGAAAGCGATGCAGGAGAGGCGCATAGGAACCCTTCATGTAACGGTTGCGGATGAGAAGGGACTGCCCACACCTGCCCAGGTGAAGCTGTTCCCTCTCCGGGCAGGGGAATCCGCAGGGACCTTCCATAAGGTCAACGGCCGGATTGATATGATACGGGAAATGACCGGTGAAGACGGAATCCTGCAGAAGAGCCTTCCCACAGGCAGGTATATGGCGGAAATCTCCAAAGGCAGTGAATATATCATCATTACAGAGGAACTTAGGATAACGGAGACAGGCATACGGAAAAGCTATTCGTTAGAGAGCTTTGTGAATCTGGGGGAAAAAGGGTATTATGCGGGAGACTTACATCATCACAGTATTTACAGCAGCCCGGTTTACGGCGGGGACGATGATGTATGCGAGACGCCGGAGGAGGTGAGCTGTTCCATGCGGGCCATGGGATTGGCCTTCGGCGCTCTCAGCGATCACCATAATACCTTGAATCACGACGCATGGAGGGCACAGGAAAAAGAAGATTTCCTGCCGGTTGTGTCCAAGGAGATATCCACTTCCAACGGTCATGTATTGTCTCTCGGCGTGGAGAAAGATGTCATCTACCATGTACCCGGGGAGGAACGTACAGAGGAGGCCCTGCGTTCGGAGTTCAGGCGGATTGCTTCGCAAATCCGTGGGGAAGGAGGCATTCCTCAGTTGAATCATCCCCGGGATTACAGTGTTTCCACCTCATTCAACCCAGCCTTTTATGATATGCTGGACATATTTCAGACTATGGAAATATGGAATGGATCCCATCCTATGTATTACGGCACCGTTAATGCCGACGCGGCGCAGCTGTGGCGGGAACTGCTGGAACAGGGCAGGTATATTCCGGCGGTCACGGGGAGCGATACCCACAATATACGCGCGAATGATTATCATGAATTGTTTGGGGAGCTGATGTGGATTGACAGCGTACTGAAAGAGCAGAAAGAAATACGGAGACGGCTGGAAGAAAGCTATGGAGCACAACTGGGCTGCCTGGATCTGCTGCATACCCGTCTGCTGCCACGCCTGGAGAAATGGGCGGAGTCCAATCTTACAAGCGGCGGTGTGCGGACCTATGTAAAGCTGGAGGGGCGGCCGGATTCAGAAAAAGTGCTGGATGCACTGCGCAATGGCCAAAGCTTCCTGACCAACGGCCCGATATTGTACGCGACCCCCCGGAAGGAAGGGATAGAACTGACAATTCTGGGAAATCTGCCCCTGGAGCAGTTATCTATTTACGGCAGCGGCGGGTATGAGAGAAAAATAGTTCTTACGCAACGGGAGGAAACCCGGGGTAAAGGATATTATGATTACAGTATGATTCTTCCCTGGAATGCGGAAAGCAGGGAATGCAAGTGGCTCTTTTTTGTAGCAGCTTCCGACTTTACCAATATGGCTATTACTAATCCAACGCAAAATATGCAATGTTTTTGCTCTGTAAAAGACAATTAATACATAGACTATGCTATTTGAATTTACTATACTTAAAACAATGAATGATACGATTAGTGCCGTAAGGACTTCGGCCGTTCCGAAAGAAGCCGGTTGGTTGACTGACTTTTCCGATATTCGGAAGGAGATTCATTGCAGAATTTATGGAAGACGCGGTTAAATTGAGAAAAACTGGTAAATCCGCAGGCGGCGGAGATATCTGAAATCTTATCTTCCGTATTCAGCAGCAGGAACTGGCAATTACGGATCCGGACCAGATGGATATATTGGGTGACCGTATAGCCGGTAACCTCCCTGAACTGGTGGGACAGGTAAAAAGGATCCATGTAGATATTTTTCGCCAGCTCTTCCAGAGTCAGGTCGTCCATGTAATGGGTATGGATATAATTGGCTACGGTATAAATCCGCTCAGACAGCCGGTCCTGCGGATTCTCTGTCTCATAGATGTTAAAGTCATGGAAATCCTTCAGGTAATACAGAAACTGGGTGAACAGGCTGTGTATCATGAGTTCATAAGCGCCGGTCATTTCCTGGGTGCCGGCCTGATGGGACAGCGCCACGATTTCGTTCAGAATCCGTACCAATTCCTTCTGCTGGGCTTCAGGGAAACGGAAGATGGGTACATGTTCATGAAATGGTGTCAGGAGCTTTTCATAGGTCTCCTTGAAACCGTAGCCATCATCACGGTACATAAAGGTGATTACCAGCCTTTTGGAGGGCGTCTCACTGGGATAAAAGGACTTATGCAGGCGGGATGGTTCCAGCAGCACGAAATCATTGGTCCGGATGCGGTAGGGAATGCCTTCAATAAAATGTGTGGCCATAGGGCTTAGCAGGATATGAATTTCATAATAGGAATGAAGATGCTCGAATTCCATGTTTTTTTCTGTGGAACGGATATCAAAATCAAAAAAATAAAATAAAGAATTTTTAATATCGTTGACAATAATAAAATGTTTTTCCTTATATTCTATTGTCTGAGGCATGGATAGGATACCTTCTTTCCCCATTTACTGCAAACAGCCTATTTTTTCACAATTATATTATAGTGGATCAAATGCCAAAAAGCAAGGAATAGGAAGAAAATATAGTTACAGGCGGGGAGATAAAGGAATGTTACAGGAAATAGATAAAAAGCTTCAAAAGCTGATTAATGCCTTTACGGGAATCTTATATGAAGATGATGACGTATTTATGGAAAATATGCGCAGGAAGAAGAAGTTATCGGAAGAGGAGCTGCGTAAATATGCGCATTGGGAATGGACCCAGGGCGTAGGGCTTTACGGTATCTGGAAACTGTTTGCGGCCTCAGGGGAAAAAAAATATCTGGAAATGCTTACCCGTTATTATGACAGGCAGCTGCAGGTAGGCTTTCCGCAGTGCAATGTGAATACGGCGGCTCCTTTCCTGACTATGTCTTATCTGGCGGAATACCTGAAGGATGAGAATTATATGAAGCCCTGCCGGGAAGCGGCGGAATGGATTATGAACGGAATGCCCCGCACCATGGAAGGCGGGATACAGCATATGACTTCTGATGATGTCAACGAGCAGGAGCTTTGGGATGACACATTGGTGATGACCGTGCTTTTCCTTGCCAATATGGGAAGGATATTGGATCGGGAGGATTACCGTAACGAGGCCCAGTATCAGTTTCTGCTTCATATGAAATATCTGCAGGATCCGATAAGCGGCTTCTGGTACCATGGCTGGACTTTTCTGGAAAGGAATCATTTTGCAGGGGCTTTCTGGGGAAGAGGGAACTGCTGGAGTACCATTGCGATTCCGGAGCTGCTCAGCATGATATCCTGTCCTGAGCCTGTGGAGCGTATTTTAAAGGAAACCCTCTGCAGTCAGGTGGAAGCCCTGTCGAGGTGTCAGGCGGACAGCGGTATGTGGCATACGCTGCTGGATGACCCGGAATCCTACGAGGAAGCCAGCGCCACATGCGGTTTTGCGTATGGAATCCTGCGGGGAGTACACAGCGGCCTTCTGGAGGAAAAGTGGCTGGCAGCGGCAGACCGGGCGCTGAATCCGATTCTGTCCCTGATATCGGAGGACGGGGTTCTGGGACAGGTATCCTACGGTACCCCCATGGGGAGGGAGAGCAGGGACTTTTACAAAGAAATACCGCTCAAGCCCATGCCCTATGGACAGGCGCTGGCTATTTTGTTCCTTGTTGAATGGAAGAGGGGACACAAAGGGAGTGAACAGTTACTGTATACATCAAAACAGGAGGACATATGAGAGGGAAAAATACACCGTTCCGGGCGGGCAGGAAAAAAACAAACGGAAAACTTTACCTGAGAAATAACTGGCAGTTATATGCCATGCTGCTGGTGCCGGTCATCTACATGATTCTATTCAAGTACAAACCCATGCTTGGTGTAGTTGTAGCCTTTAAGAAATTCAATATCTTCCAGGGTATCTGGGACAGTCCGTGGATAGGTCTGACACATTTTAAGGAAGCCTTTACATCCGGGGATTTCTGGGTTGCTTTGAAAAACACACTGGTATTGAATATGGGGGATTTGGTTCTCGGCTTTCCTATCCCGATATTCCTGGCAATTTTCCTGAACGAGCTGCGCAGCGCAAGGGTGCGTAAGGTGACACAGACACTTCTGTATCTGCCGAATTTCCTGTCCTGGGTTATTATTTCGGGTATCGCCACCCAGCTGTTTGCCAATACCGGCATGATAAATAATATCGTAAACGCATTGGGCGGATCGAGTATTCCCTTTTTGAGCGAAACAGGGGTATGGCGGTTTGTATACTGGTTTTCCGGCGTGTGGCAGGGGGCAGGTTATTCCCTTATCGTATATCTGGCGGCCCTGATGGCCACGGACGCTTCCCTGGGGGAGGCAGCTTACATAGACGGCGCCACCCGCCTGCAGCGTATCTGGCATGTGACGCTGCCGCAGATTTCTTCCACCATTACCGTCCTTTTGATTATGCAGATTGGCAAGCTGGTGACTATCAGCTTTGACAGGCCTTACCTTATGGGAAATACCATGGTGCGGGATGCTTCTAATGTAATCAGCACTTATGTATACTCCATCGGCCTGGCGGCAGGACGTTTTGACTTTGCTACTGCAGTGGGGCTTTTCCAGACCGTGGTAGGAGTGGTGCTGGTACTGTCAGCCAATTGGGTGATAAAAAAGATGGGACAGGAGGGTATTGTATAATGAACAGCGGAGTAAACAGCAGAACCGAAAAATTATTCCAGTTTTTTTGGACGGCATTCTTTATTCTGGTAACGGTAATAGCCATGGTTCCTATCCTGCGCGTAATCTCGGTATCCTTCAGTTCCAAGGATGCGATTACAGCAGGCAGAGTATTCATATTCCCAGTGGGCTTCAACACGGAGGCCTATACCCGGGCATTACAGAGCGGAAGCTTCGTGCGTGCCTTCGGCTATTCCATCTTGCTGATGCTGGGTTCCACGGCAGTGAACCTGCTGATGACCGTATTGGCGGCCTATCCGCTTTCCAAGAAAGGCTTGAGAGGCGGCGGCATCATTATGACCCTGTTCGTGCTGACCATGTATCTGAACCCCGGAATAATCCCCGAATATTTGAATGTAAGAAGCTTCCACATGATTGATACGGTATGGGCTTTGATTATCCCCGGGGCGCTGAGCGCTTACAACATGATTATTATGTGCAATGCATTCCGCGGGATAGACTCCGCAATCTACGACGCGGCCAAGATAGACGGCTGCGGTCAGTTTACCACGCTGACCAGAGTGGCGCTTCCGCTGGTGTATCCTACCATGGCGACCCTGGGACTGTTCTACGCGGTGGGCCGGTGGAACGGTATCAGTGATGTATTGTACTATATTAACACCTCATCGTTATACACCGTACAAATGGTGCTGAAGCAGTTTGTGGAGGCAGTGAATGTCTCTGTGGAGGAGGGGCTTACCACCAATCTGATAGCGGAGAACATCAAAGCAGCAAGTATTGTGATTTCCATGCTTCCGATGCTGGTAGTATATCCGTTTGTACAGAAATTCTTTACAAAAGGGATAATGATTGGCGCTGTTAAAGGTTGAGCGCAGCTACGTAAAAACATATCCGGAAAAACCCGGATAATGTAATTTATAGATGAATAAAAAAATGGAGGAACAGTTATGAAGAGAAAAGGTATCTTGAAAAAGACACTGGCAATTGCCCTTGCTTCTGCCATGACTTTGGCAGCGGCGGGATGCGGCGGAAAAGACACAGCAGCCGGCACGACAGACGGAGGAAGTGCACAGACGGCCGGCACCGCCGCACAGGCCACGGCTTCAGCCGGATCGGAGACAGCAGAAAAAGGGGAAGAGGTAACGATCCGTGTGATGGCATGGGACAGGGGAAATGCGGCCCCCGGAACCACAACGGAGAATAATACGCTGACGAAGTGGATTCAGGAGCAGGTAAAGGAACTGTATAATATCAATGTGGAATATGTTTCGGTTCCCCGTTCGGAGTCTGACGACAAACTTAATATCATGATGTCCGGCGGAACGGCGCCGGATATCGTATTTACCTATGACCAGACCTTGTTTTACAGCTATGCCAGCAGCGGTGCGCTCCATGAACTGACGGATGCTTATAAGCAGTATGGCTCCAATATCCAGAATTTCTGCGGCGAAGCCCAGGATATCAGTATGGTGGGCGATGCGAAATACGCTGTGATGAAGCAGAGGGGTACGGAAGAACCCCGCCACATGGCATACATCAGACAAGACTGGCTGGACGAGCTTGGCATGGAAATGCCCGCTACGAAAGAGGAGCTTGGCGAATACCTGACAGCAGCAAAGGAAAATAATCTGGGCGGCGATACCACGATTCCCTGGGCTATGAGCGGACGGAACGATACCGAGAAAATGTATCTGAATTTCCTGGGTTCCTATGTGGATCTGCCGGATGACCGTACAGCTTACATTTATAATGAATGGTATATGTCGGTGGCTCCCGGTGCCGAGGAAGGCCTGAAGCAGCTGAACCAATGGTATAATGACGGCCTGATTACCAAAGATTTCCCAACCGATACGGCAGAAGATGTATTTATGGCAGCTATTTCCAACGGCAGTGTGGGCTTCGTGCTGGATGATCCTTATCACCCCCATGCAAGCTTTGAGATATTGAATAATGCGGTGGGACATGAAACCTTCGTACCCGTCCAGTGCTTTGACCTGCCGGATGGAAGCTACAGAGAGCCTTATGAATATCGTTATGCCATGTTTGTAATGATTCCTTCCAGCGCAAGTGAGGAGAAGGTGGCGGCCTGTATGAAGTATCTGAACTGGATGGCCGATCCGGAGGTGGCTCTTAATATCCGTTATACGCCGGAACACAAAATAGATGATCTGGGTGTGGCAGTAGAACCGGCCGAAGCGGAAAAGAATGAAAAAGGCTATCCCGGAACCTGTGATGATCTGTGTCTCATGAACCTGAATTTCGAGTGGGCCAATGATCCCGAGGTGCTGGCCCAGACCTCCTTTAACAACCAGGCTACCCAATGGGCAAGCCTTGAATGGTATCAGAATTTCCAGAAAGTGAAGGAGGCAGGAAAGTTCCGTTTCCCGGTATTCTCCTATATTACAGAGGATGAACAGACCTATGGTGCGGATGTAAAGACCCGTATGATTGAATTTGTGTACAGATGTATCGTTGCTCCTGCAGATCAGTTTGACGCAACCTGGGAGTCCGGCTATAATGAATTGGTAAATGCAGGGCTTCAGAAGATATTGGACGGAAGGGCGGAATACTTTGACAGCCTGAACTGATGGGCGGGGTATAACAATGGAAAAACATTATAAAAAAATATTGAAGGACACCGAGGAACGGGTGGCCAGCCGTCTGCGGGCGCAGGAAATGGATGAAAAAAGCCCCTGTTACGGAGGATTTTATGACACGAATCGGATGGTTCAGGCAAAGTATACAATTATCTGCGTGGAACCCATGATTACGTTGTACTGTAATCCGGACAGCCGTTATTACCGCAATCCGCTGCTGGCTTGGCGGGCGGAACTGGGGTTGGCATATATCCGCAGTGTACAGCATGAAAACGGCCTTTTTGATTATGTCACCTGTAATTTTTTATCCGCACCGGATACCGCTTTCTGTATCGGCTTTTTTATCCCGCTGTATGAGTATCTGCAGAAAAAGCAGGAGCGCACAGGAGAGGAAGAAAGCTTCCTGAAACGGATAGGGGAAATTGTGCATGACGGTGCGTACGGCCTGCTGGAAGGAGGTTTCCATACCCCCAACCATCGTTGGGCCATTGCTTCCTCACTGGCGAAATGTGGTGTGCTTTTCGGGGATAAAAAGCTGGCGGACTCCGCCGATAGTTACCTGATAGAAGGGATTGACTGTAATGCCGACGGAGAATTTGCAGAGAAATCTGCCGGAAATTATAATAGTGTAAATAACGATGCCATGCTGATGCTTTCCGAAGCAAGGGGAGATGCCCAGTATGAACAGCATACCATCCGAAACCTGTATATGATGCTCACCTACTGGGAACCGGACGGGAGTATTTTCACAGCCAATTCCACCCGTTTTGATAAAGACCGGCTGGTATATCCCCTGAGTTATTATATAGAGTATCTGGCTATGGGCATAAAATATGAAATTCCGGAATTCCTGGGGATGTGCAACACTATTTTCGATATAATTGAAGAAAAAAGGATTTTCTCTCCGGAATGTCTGATTCATCTGATGCTGCATCCGGAATATCGCCGCTTCGAATATGTGGGGCGCTATGAGCAGCCGGATTTTACCCGGTTTTATGAAGATTCCGGTATCCTGCGGGCCAGGAAGGGAAATTACAGCTATACGGTAATGCGGGAGAAATCCAATTTCCTTTATTTCCATAACGGGACAAGCAAACTGGAGATGAAGGTGGCGGGAAGCTTCTGCGAACACCGGGCGTTTAAGGCGGAAACGATGGAAATCCTGCCGGACGGCACAGCCCATCTCCATCAGACCATGAGGGGGTGGTATTATCTTCCTTTTGAGGAAAAACCGGAGACAAGCGACTGGTGGAAGATGGATCAGAGCAGCCGCAGGAAAAAGCTGGGGCCTGATATGGAAATAGATGTGTATGTGGCTCCTGCGGAATGCGGCATTGACATACGGGTGGTGACAAACGGTGTGCAGGGAGCGCCCTGGAGAGTGGAACTGGCCTTTTCCGGCATTGCATACATGGCAAGCGAGCATGTGATGCTTCCTGTGAACGGCAGCGAGGTGCTGGTCATAAAAGATCGGGAGCTGGAGGCGTACAATGAAAAGGACAGCCTGCTGATCGGGCCGGGCTTCGGGGAGCATCGTTTCACGGAAGGCAAGGAGGACAGTGAAACGAAAACCCCGGGAGCCGCTACGGTATATTTTACGGATTATACGGACTTCGACCATACTATCCGGATCCGCAACCGCAGGGATCTGGAGGAAAAACTGCTGGAAGAGCGGTGAGGGCGTTATGAAGGATAACAGAATCAGAAAAAGAATATTGATGGCATTTATAGGTGTGACAGTCAGCGGGATGGCGGTGGGGTTGTTCCGGAATGCCCGGTTCGGCACGGATCCTTTTCAGGTGTTTGTAAACGGGATCAGCAACAAATTGACGTTTATGGATTTCGGCACGCTGTACATGATAATCAATCTGTTGATGCTTCTGCTGATTTTTTTCCTGAACAAACATCATATCGGGATATCCACGTTTGTAAATATTTTCCTGTTAGGATATGTGGTACAGTTCTCCGATGATGTGGTTGCGGGTATCATCGGTGACAGCCCGTCCATGCCGGTTCGGATCGCATTGCTTGCAGCAGGGCTGGTAATTCTGTGCTTTGCATCGGCTATGTACTTTACGGCGGATCTGGGAGTATCCACCTATGACGCTGTATCCCTGATCCTCACGGAACGAAAGCTCGGCAAATTCCGCTATCTGCGGATTACTACGGATTTAATCTGCGTAATTGTGGGATTTGCCCTGGGCTCGGTAGTGGGGGTGGGGACGGTGGTCACGGCGTTCTTTATGGGACCGTTGATTGACTTCTTTCGTGTGCATGCGGCGCGGCCGTTTTTGTACGGAAAAGGATAGAAACAACGGACGCACGATTCACAGGCCATACTTATATGTAACAAGAAAAGCCGTCTGCAGGCTGCAGGCGGCTTTTCTTGTTGCATATTTATGAAAGATATTCCTGATAGGGATCCTCCGGGGCATCCAGGAAGCATACGCCTATAATACCTCTGCCGGTATGGGCGCCGATGGCACAGCCTACTACGGACACCATGATACCGGCAGGATGCAGCTTGTCCTTTATCATATCCACAACAAAATGCAGCGCTTCTTCGTCTTCGCCGTGGCAGACGGAAATAAGCTGTTTTTCCAGATCGGCTCCGTTTTCTTCCGCATATTCAACCAGGCTTTTCAGCGATTTTTTATGCCCGCGGACGGTTTTGAGTACCTGCAGGCTTCCGATCCCATCCACGATGAGAACCGGTTTCATATCCAGCGCTTCGGCCAGGTTTCCTTTAAACTTGGAAAGCCTGCCGCCTTTAATGAGATAGGCAAGGGTATTGACCGTAAACACGTGGCGGATATGGCTGCGGTAGAATTCGGCTGCTTCTATCAGCGTTTCTTTGGAAGCCCCGTGTTCCAGCATTGTGAGGAGCTTGACCACCAGAAGGCCGAAACCTGCAGAGGCGCAGCGGGAATCGATGATGGTCAGATCAAAAGAAGGGTATTCTTCCAGCACGTTGTTCCTGGCAATATTGGCAGCGTTGAAGGTTCCTGCGATCCCCGTGGAAAAGCAGAGGTAAAGGATACTGTCCCCGTTTTTGGCGTAGGGCGTGAAGGCTTCTTCAAACATGGCGGGGTTTATGTGATAGGTTCTCACATCCCTGGACGTATCGTCAAGTATTTCATAAAATTCCCTGGTATGAATGGTTTTTCCATCCAGATAATCCACCTCGTCTATAACCACCGGAGTGGGGATGACGTGAAGCTGATAGCGGTTGATTAGCTCTTCCGACAGGTCGGAAGCGGAATCGGTAATTATTTTAAGCATAAATTCTCCTTGTCGGTTCCGGTTTCCGGTCAGTGTACCTGGCCCATCTGATCCAGAAGCTGGATTTTGATGTTATACAGCTTGGAAGAAAGGTCTACATATACCTGATGAGGATTGACAAGACGTCTTGTCTCATCCCAAAGGGTATTCAGCTCTTTCTGGCAGTAGTCCCTGATTTCCATGACACTGGGAGAACGGTATACACATTTCCCATCCAGGAATACGGGGACCATAAGCTCGCGCATCGTATAGGTGCCGGCTTCCAGCAGTGTCTTTTTCCAGGGTTCCAGCGGATCGAAGAGAAGCAGCGGATCGTGCTCGCTGAATACCTCGTCGGACAGGGCGATGAGATCGGCCTTTATTTTGCCGGAATCCTTTTCATAAATCCGGTGGATCACCTTGTTGCCGGGATTGGTGATCTTTTCCGAATTTTCGGAAAGCTTGATTTTTGGTACAAAATTTCCGCTCTCATCCATAATGGCGGCCAGCTTGTACACACCGCCGAAGGAAGGCCAGTTTTTGGAGGTGATCATATGGGTGCCCACACCCCAGGAGGTAACCTTACAGCCCTGTACCTTCAGGCTGTCGATAAGATATTCGTCCAGATCGTTGGAAGCGGAAATGACCGCATCCGGGAAACCTGCCTCATCCAGCATTTTCCGGGCCTTCTTGGAAAGATATGCCAGGTCGCCGCTGTCCAGGCGGATACCGTAGAAGGTGAGGGGGATACCCGCCTCCCGCATTTCCGTAAAGACGCGGATGGCATTGGGTACGCCTGATTTTAACGTATCATAGGTATCCACAAGCAGGATGCATGCGCCGGGGTACATATCCGCATAAACCTTGAAGGCCGTATATTCATCGGGGAAGCTCATGATCCAGCTGTGTGCATGGGTCCCTTTTACCGGTACGTCAAACAGCTGTCCGGCCAGCACATTACTGGTACCGATACAGCCGCCGATCATAGCGGCTCTCGCGCCGTATATGCCGGCGTCCGGACCCTGGGCGCGGCGCAGCCCGAACTCCATGATTCCGTCACCGCGGGCGGCGTAGCATACCCGGGAGGTCTTGGTAGCGATCAGGCTCTGGTGGTTGATGATATTCAGAATGGCAGTTTCAATCAGCTGGGCCTCCATAATGGGAGCGATAACCTTGATCATGGGTTCTCTGGGGAACATGACGCTCCCTTCCGGGATGGCATAAATGCTGCCTGAAAAACGGAAGCTTTTCAGGTATTCCAGGAAGGCGTCCTCAAAGATGCCAAGGCTTTTCAGATAAGTCAGCTCGTCCTCGTCAAAATGCAGGTTTTCCACATATTCAATCACCTGCTGCAGCCCTGCGCTGATGGCATAGCCCGATTCCATCGGATTATTCCGGTAAAAGGCGTCAAATATAACCGTTTCATTACGGTCCATGTTTTTAAAATAGCCCTGCATCATCGTCAGTTCGTAGAGATCGGTCATAAGGGTAAGATTCCGCGTTTTCATGGGTTCTCCTCCGCTTTGTTTATAATTCAGGCTTTGCACAGCCGGACAGTTACATGAAATTACAAACTCAAATTTCGCAGGAGCAAAATGGCCTTCCGCCCGCTGGCAGAACGGTGTCTCCGGGATGGAAAAGGATATTCGCCAGTCCATCAGGCCGGACATTCCGATGAGCCCGAAGGCGTCAAGTGTGTCAGATGAGGCTGACACACTTGACCGGTCTCATCTCCATGGTAAATTACTAAAGTAATTCGGGAGGAGCTGGTGAACATTCCTTTTCCGTCCCGGAGACACCGCTCTGCCAGCGGACGGAAGGCCATTTTGCTCCTGCGAAGTTTGAGTTACAAATATAATACGCGTAATTGAGAAAGAAAGCAAGTTTTTTCATGTTTCAGGTTACCACGCATGGCCGCCGCTGTGCGGGGATCAGGAAGCCAAGCGGTTAAAACCGGTGGCTGGTATGCTGGTTCACGTATTTGTTTTCAAATTTGGAATAGACAATGGTCTGGCTGTGGTACAGGCTGTAATAGCCGGACAGCATATAACTGGTGGCTACGGCGATGAGAAAATAATACGCATCGTCAAAGCCGAACAGCTCAAAGGAGATGAGCAGGGAGGTGACAGGGCAGTTGGTGACTCCGCAGAAAACGGCGATCATGCCCACGGCTGCTCCCAGGGAAGCGGGTAGTCCCAGGAGCGCCCCTGCGGTACAGCCGAAGGTGGCGCCGATGAAAAGGGACGGTACGATTTCCCCGCCCTTGTAGCCGGCGGAGATGGTAATGACCGTAAAGAGCATTTTAAAGAAAAAAGCCCACGGCAGTGCGGTGCCGGCCAGGGCGTGTTCAATGACGGGCATGCCGGTGCCCAGGTAGTCCTGGCTTTGTGTGAGAAGGGTCAGGAGGATGAGCAGGCAGCCTCCGGCAGCAATACGGATATAGAGGTTGGAAAAATATGTTTTAAATACCCGTTCCCCCATCTGAAGCATCATACAGAACAAAATGCTCAGTATGGCGCAGCAGGCAGCCAGAAGCACTACCTTCAGGCCGGGGATAAGGGAAAGCTCCAGATCATTCATGACGTGGAAATTTTCCGTCTGCACGCCCGTGAATTTGGCGATATCGTTGGCAACCAGGGCGGCACAGATGCTGGGTACCAGTGCGGCGTAATACATAATGCCCACACTGGAGACCTCCATGGCAAAAAAGGCGGCCGCCATAGGGGTGCCGAACAGCGCGGAAAAAGCGGCAGCCATGCCGCTCATCAGAATGATTTTCTTGTCTGTTTCATTAAAATGGAAGAGGTCGCCCAGCTTTTTACCCATACTTCCTCCGATCTGAAGAGCAGCGCCCTCCCGCCCCACGGAACCACCGCAGAGGATGGTGATAATGGTGGAACAGAAGATGAGGAACGCCATGCGGAAGGGAATGATGATCTTGCTGTGGATGCTTTCGATGACTGAATCCGTCCCGCCGTTATTTTCATAATGAAAAGCCTTGTAGAGGAAAACAATCAGCAGACCGCCCAACGGGAGGGTGAGGAACATATATTGGTTCCGGGTGCGCAGTGCGGTCGCCTGGTTCAGGCACCAGGAAAAGAGAGAAGCAAAGAGGCCCACGGCCGTCCCGGTCAGGGCGCTGAAAAACAGCCACCGCAGATATTGACCCATATTATGGTATATTTTAAGTACATATGCTTTTATCCAATTCATGAATAAACTCCTTTATCTTAGGCAAACAAGATTGTATACAAACAGAATATACCATATATCGGAGGCCAGGGAAAATACTTTTTCAAGTTTTCAGGGACAGAGCACAAAGGGCGTCTGAACGTTACAACCAAGACTTGCCGGATTAGTTTTTAATAAAATCGTTGACATAAAATGTGACAGTTACTATTATTGTTAAAAAATAATAGTATGGTATGGAGGGATTAAGATATGAAATATAAGAAAATATGTCTATTATGTGTATTCTTATTTCTGCCTGTGGTATTGTGGGGCTGCGGAAGTCCTGAGGAAAAAATGGAGCCGGAAGAAAGTGTGGTAACACAGGAAGCGCCTTCTGCAATGGAAACTGACAGTATCCAAGCTGAGTCAAATATAGAAGAAGGGAATTCAGAGCCCATAATTGCTATACAAGATTTTGATACATTTGCTGCGCAGGAAGGTTCAGAAGAAATTAATTTGGTAGTTTGGAATGAGTCCGCCGGAACACAGGAAATTCTTGAGCCTTATAATAGTGGAGACGAAGTATATAAAATGCAGGGTGGAGATAGGTTTGCTGTGAATACACAATGCGGGTCAATTTTTCTTCGAGCAATACGGATAGAGAATAATATTGTACCCGATAATTGGCTTGCGGAGGATGGGACAGTAATTGAAAAATATGTTGAATTACCGCTTGGACAGGTAGAAGCGCATGATGGAATAGGAGGAATCCGAATCATAATGCTTTTAAGAAATAAAGATAATGATGAAGAGACTCATTTAGCATATTTGGTATCAAAATAATAATAATTTCGCTCCTTTGTGGTTATAATTCACGGCCTCTCTGCCGCGCTGTCCTTGAAAGAATCTAAAACCCCTTGACAATGCGGCTTTCCGGGCTATATAATACCGACATGAACACAGGAAAAAAGCCATGAGGAAGACAGTAGCCATGCTGGAAAGCTGCAGCGAGCCGGTGCAGGTGGAAGACCGGTACGAGTAAGGCATGGGGAAGATCACTTCTTAGCTGCGGGCTGAAAGGGAACGAGTAGGCAACGCCGGATTTCCCCCGTTACGGGAAACCATATATTCTTATAGGGACAGCGTCATTTATGCAGACGTCTGTTTTTATAGGCCGTATGCTGTAACAGGTGGTATAACGAGTCTTGAACCTCGTCCTTTTACAAGGACGGGGTTTTTGTTTTCCGGGAAATACCGGGAGACCGGCAGTCCTGTCAATGGTTTTATGGAGCAGTTTTTCAGGAGGAATGGCTGAGGGCAACGGTTCGGGCCTGCCCGGACGTTAGCGGCTGAAGGCCGTGGAAAGGAAGAAAGAAATGTCACTTTACACCAAGGTAAATACAGATCTGAACTTCGTGGAACGGGAACACGAGGTGGAACAATTCTGGGAAGACCACAAAATATTTGAAAAAAGTATGAAAATCAGGGAGGGCTGCCCTGCTTATACCTTTTATGACGGACCGCCCACCGCAAACGGGAAACCGCATATCGGCCACGTGGAAACCCGTGCCATCAAGGATATGATTCCCCGTTACCGTACCATGAAGGGGTATATGGTTCCCAGAAAGGCCGGCTGGGATACCCACGGACTTCCGGTGGAGCTGGAGGTGGAGAAGCTTCTGGGCCTGGACGGCAAGGAACAGATTGAAGAGTACGGAATCGCCCCTTTCATTGAGAAATGTAAAGAGAGCGTATGGAAATATAAGGGCATGTGGGAGGATTTTTCCAGGAAGGTCGGCTTCTGGGCGGATATGGATGATCCTTACGTAACCTACCATGATGAATATATCGAGTCGGAATGGTGGGCGCTGAAAAAAATCTGGGATAAAGGCCTTCTTTACAAGGGCTTTAAAATCGTGCCTTACTGCCCCCGCTGCGGTACGCCCCTGTCCTCCCATGAGGTGGCCCAGGGCTACAAGGACGTGAAGGAACGCTCTGCGGTCGCCCGTTTTAAGGTAAAAGGAGAGGATGCTTATATCCTGGCATGGACCACCACCCCCTGGACCCTGCCCTCCAACGTGGCTCTTTGCGTAAACCCCAAAGAAGAGTATGTGAAAGTAAAAGCGGCGGACGGATATACCTATTATATGGCGCAGGCGCTGCTGGATACGGTCCTGGGCGATTTGAACAAGGAAAATCCGGAGGTTCCCGCCTATGAGGTGCTGGAAACCTATGTGGGTAAGGATCTGGAATATAAGGAATATGAACCGCTGTTTGACTGTGCGGTGGAAACCTGTGAAAAACAGCATAAAAAGGCATTTTATGTAACCTGTGACAGCTATGTAACCCTGACCGACGGTACCGGCGTGGTCCATATCGCCCCTGCTTTCGGTGAGGACGACGCCAACGTGGGACGCAAGTATGATCTGCCTTTTGTCCAGCTGGTGGATACCAAGGGGGAAATGACGAAGGAAACCCCCTGGGCGGGGACCTTCTGTAAGGAAGCGGATCCGGTCATCCTGAAGGAACTGGCGGCGGCCAGCCTGCTGTTCTCGGCACCCAAATTTGAGCACAGCTACCCCTTCTGCTGGAGATGCGATACCCCGTTAATCTATTACGCGAGGGAATCCTGGTTCATAAAAATGACGGCGGTTAAAGAGCATCTGATCGCCAACAACAATACCATAAACTGGATTCCGGAATCCATCGGAAAAGGCCGTTTCGGAGACTGGCTGGAAAACATCCAGGACTGGGGGCTTTCCAGAAACAGGTATTGGGGGACGCCCCTGAATATCTGGCAGTGCGACTGCGGGGAAATGCTTTCCGTTGGAAGCCGGGAAGAACTGGAAGCATTAAGCGGCATCCCGGAGGCAAAGACGGTGGAGCTGCATCGTCCGTATATCGATGCCATCACCATACCCTGCCCGAAATGCGGCAAGCCCATGAAGCGTGTGCCGGAGGTAATCGACTGCTGGTTTGATTCCGGAGCCATGCCTTTTGCACAGCACCATTACCCGTTTGAAAAGAAAGAAACCTTTGAGCAGCAGTTCCCTGCCCAGTTTATTTCCGAAGCTGTGGATCAGACCCGGGGATGGTTCTATTCCCTGCTGGCGGAATCCACCCTGCTTTTTGATCAGACCTCCTTTGAAAATGTGATTGTCCTGGGGCTTGTGCAGGATGAGAACGGACAGAAGATGAGCAAGTCCAAGGGGAATGCGATCGATCCCTTCGAGGCCCTGCAGGAATACGGTGCGGATGCTATCCGCTGGTATTTCTATTCCAGCAGCGCGCCCTGGCTGCCAAGCCGTTTCCATGGCAAGGCTGTGATCGAAGGACAGCGTAAATTCATGGGTACCCTTTGGAACACCTATGCGTTCTATGTACTGTATGCCAATATTGATAATTTTGACGCCACCAAGTATAAGCTGGAGGCCGATAAGCTTTCCGTGCTGGATAAATGGCTGTTAAGCCGTCTGAATACCCTGATCACGGAGGTGGATACCCGCTTGGACGCTTACCAGATCCCGGAGGCGGCCAGAGCGCTTCAGGATTTTGTGGATGACTGCAGCAACTGGTATGTGAGAAGAAGCCGTGAGCGCTTCTGGGCTAAGGGAATGGAGCAGGATAAGATCAATGCTTATATGACGCTGTATACCGCCCTGGTAACCGTGAGCAAGCTCGCAGCACCTATGATTCCCTTTATGACAGAGGAAATCTACCTTAACCTGGTGAGAAGCCTGGATAAAAACGCGCCGGAAAGCGTGCACCTGTGTGATTTCCCCGTTGCGGATCCCGCCTTTGTGGATAAGGGACTGGAAGAGGCCATGGAAGAAGTGCTGGATATCGTGGTAATGGGACGCGCCTGCAGAAATACGGCGAATATCAAGAACCGTCAGCCAATCGGTACCATGTTTGTAAAAGCAGGAAACGCCCTGAGTGATTTCTATAAGGAAATCGTGGAGGATGAACTGAATGTGAAAAAAGTGGTATTCACCGACGATGTGAGAGCGTTTACCACCTACACCTTCAAGCCCCAGCTGCGTACGGTAGGCCCGAAATACGGCAAACAGCTGGGAGGAATCCAAAAGACCCTGGCTGCCCTGGACGGAAATGCCGCAATGGACGAGCTGAATGCTTCCGGAGCCATTACCTTTGAGGTAAACGGTGTGGAGGTCAGCCTGACGAAGGAGGATCTGCTGATTGAGATGACCCAGAAGGAGGGTTATGTGTCCGAGGCCGACAACAATATGACGGTAGTCCTGGATACCAATCTGACAAAAGAACTCATCGAAGAAGGCTTTGTATTTGAAATCATCAGTAAAATCCAGACGATGCGTAAAGAAGCAGGTTTTGAGGTCATGGATCACATCCGGGTGTCTCTGTGCGGAAACGATTCAATAGCAGAGGTAGCCTCCGCCAACCGGGAATTCATTGCCGGCAAGGTGCTTGCAGATTCCATTACGGCAGGAGATATGCTGGCTGTAAGCAAGGAATGGAACGTAAACGGGGAAAATGTGACCATCGCTATCGAAAAAGTGCAGTAATTATTGTTTTGCTGACGATAGGAGCCGCCGCTTTGGTAAAGTGGCGGCTTTTTTATTTGAATTTAATACTTATTTTTACAAAATTACTGTTTTCATATCTGGTAAATTGTTGTAAACTGTACGTATTGGGCGTACATCAGGCATAAATATAGTAGGAAAGAACGGTCCCCGCATCACCGCAGGAGACCGGAAATTGAGAGATAGTTATGAGGAGCGAGGAGGAAATAAATGCTTAAGAAACCGGTGATTCAGAAATTTGACAAAGATTTATTCAAGAACAGTGTGGTTTATAATGTAAAGACCCTTTACCGTAAAACCCTGGAGGAAGCTACCCAGCAGCAGATTTTCCAGGCGGTGTCCTATGCCATCAAGGATACTATTGTGGATAACTGGATGAATACCCAGAAGGAGTATCAGAAAAAGGATCCGAAAACCGTATATTATCTTTCCATGGAATTTCTGATGGGCCGTGCATTGGGAAATAACCTGATCAACCTGCAGGCGTACAGCGATGTGGAGGAAGCCCTGGAGGATTTGGGTATTGATATCAATATCGTGGAGGATCAGGAGCCGGATCCCGCGCTCGGCAACGGCGGCCTGGGACGTCTGGCGGCCTGCTTCCTGGATTCCCTTGCGACTCTGGGCTATGCCGCATACGGCTGCGGAATCCGTTACCGTTACGGGATGTTTAAACAGGAAATCCGCGACGGTTATCAGATGGAAGTGCCGGATAACTGGCTGGCGGACGGCAATCCTTTTGAACTGCGCCGTCCGGAATATGCCAAAGAGGTTAAATTCGGCGGTTACGTCAATGTATATGTGGATGAAAACGGACGCAACTGCTTTAAGCAGGAAGGCTATCAGTCCGTGAAGGCCGTACCTTATGATATGCCTATTGTGGGTTATGGAAACGGTATTGTGAATACGCTGCGTATCTGGGATGCGGAGCCGGTGGAGTGCTTCCAGCTGGAGTCCTTTGACAAAGGGGATTACCAGAAGGCTGTGGAGCAGGAAAACCTGGCAAGAAATATTGTGGAAGTGCTCTATCCCAACGATAACCATTACGCCGGTAAGGAGCTGCGCCTGAAGCAGCAGTACTTCTTTATCTCCGCCTCCGTACAGGAAGCGGTGGAAAAGTATATGAGGAAGCACGATGATATCCGGAAGTTCCATGAAAAGGTAACCTTCCAGCTCAACGATACCCATCCTACGGTTGCGATTGCAGAGCTGATGCGCATCCTGATGGATGATCATTATCTGACCTGGGATGAGGCCTGGGCGGTCACCACAAAGACCTGTGCCTACACCAACCATACCATCATGGCCGAAGCCCTGGAAAAATGGCCGATTGAGCTGTTTTCCAGACTTCTCCCCCGTATTTACCAGATTGTGGAAGAAATCAACCGCCGCTTTGTGGCCCAGGTTTCCCAGATGTATCCCGGCAACCAGTCCAAAATTGCCAAAATGGCCGTTATTTATGACGGACAGGTAAAGATGGCGCATCTTGCTATCGTGTCCGGTTATTCTGTCAACGGCGTGGCAAGGCTCCATACGGAAATCCTGGAAAAACAGGAACTGAAGGATTTCTATGAGATGATGCCTGAAAAGTTTAATAACAAGACAAACGGCATCACCCAGAGAAGATTCCTTCTTCACGGGAATCCGCTTCTGGCACAGTGGGTAACCGGGCATGTGGGCAGTGACTGGATTACGGATCTGTCCCGGATCAGCGGCCTGAAGATTTATGCGGAGGATAAAAAAGCGCAGCAGGAGTTCATGAACATCAAGTACCAGAACAAGGTGCGCCTTGCCAAATACATTATGGAGCACAACGGTGTGGAGGTGGATCCCCGTTCTATCTTTGATGTACAGGTGAAACGCCTTCATGAGTATAAACGCCAGCTGCTGAATATCCTTCACATCATGTACCTCTATAATGGACTGAAGGACCATCCGGATATGGATTTCTATCCCAGGACATTTATTTTCGGAGCCAAAGCGGCGGCGGGCTACCGGAATGCCAAGCTGACCATCAAGCTGATCAATGCGGTGGCGGATGTGGTGAACAACGACCCTTCCATCGGCGGCAAAATAAAGGTGGTATTTATTGAAGACTACAAGGTTTCCAATGCGGAATGGATATTTGCGGCGGCGGATGTGTCCGAACAGATTTCCACGGCCAGCAAAGAAGCTTCCGGAACCGGAAATATGAAATTCATGCTTAACGGTGCCCTGACGCTGGGAACCATGGATGGAGCCAATGTGGAAATTGTGGAAGAGGTGGGGATGGAAAACGCCTTCATCTTCGGCTTAAGCTCGGATGAAGTCATCCGGTTTGAAAACTACGGCGGCTATAATCCCATGGACATTTTCAACAACGACCCGGATATCCGCAGAGTGCTGATGCAGCTTATCAACGGGACCTTTGCCCCGTATGATACGGAGCTGTTCCGTCCTCTTTACAATTCCCTGCTGAACACCCAGAGCACCTCCAAGGCGGATATGTATTTCATCCTGAAGGATTTCAAGCCTTATGCCGAAGCGCAGAGCAGGGTGGAAGCAGCTTACCGGAATGAGGAAAACTGGGCGAAGAGCGCCATACTGAATGTCGCCTGCTCCGGAAAGTTCAGCTCCGACAGAACCATCCAGGAATATGTGGATGAAATCTGGCATCTGGATAAGGTGGTGCTGCCGAAGAGGGCGGAGAAGACCAAGGTGACGGAAAAATAAACGATATTCATTGACATAAAGTGTAATCGGATGATAGTAGAATAAAAGATATAACAGTTCGGACAAATGGGAGCTGTTGTTAAAAGATGCCGGATTCATCAAGGGGAGTACAAAAAGTACTGGTTTGGTGAGAAGGCATCTTTTAAATTCATGAACGAAAATGTTAGCATTCACAGCATCTCTGCACCTGTGGGAGAGGACGTGAACTGTTACTGAATGGCGACAAATTCCTAGAAACTAATCAGCAGGTCAGCGCATTTACTGCGCTGACCGTAAGAATGTGATACAGGAAAAAGGGATACCGTGTTCCGCCCTACCCCTTGACCGCCCCGCCGGTAATCCCCTCCACCAATTGGTTGGAAAACAGGAAATAAATAACAATGATGGGAATCAGCGTTATCATAACAGCCGCAAAGGACACATTCATATATTTGATGAACTCATTCAGATAATTATAAATTGCCAGAGGCAGGGTGCGCACACTCTTCCCGCCCAGGAGAACCATAGGCATATAGAAATCGTTCCACTCGCCTACCGCCGTGATTAATGCTACCGTAGAAATAACCGGTTTACATAACGGAAGGATGATCTGGGCAAAAATGCGGAATTCGCTTGCGCCGTCAAGCCGTGCGGATTCATCCAAAGCGGTGGGGACGGTGCGGAAAAACTTCTGGAAGATATATACGGAAAGGGAAATGCCGGAGGCGTATACCAGTATCATTCCCGGAAGCTTATTCAGAAGGGACAGCTTTTTCAGGATGATGAACAAGGGGAGGACGCTCACCTGGATGGGGAACATCATTCCAAACAGGAAATAAGAGGTAAGAAGGGGCTTTCCCTTAAATTCATACCGGGCAATGCCGAATGCCGTCAGAGCGGCAAGCATCACGCAGCCGGTGGTGCCGCAGCCGGTCAGGAGGATGCTGTTGAGAAAGTAGCGTCCGAAGTTGTCCTTTTTGAAAATTTCGATGTAACTGTCCAGGGAAAAGGACTGGGGCCAGCCAAACGTATCGTTCAGGATATTTGCCTTTGTTTTAAAGGAATTTAAAAAGGTGGAAAACAGGACAAATATGGTGATGCTTGTGAATAAAAGCAGTAATATGGAAAATATCCAGCGCACCAGGCGGGAAGTGCCGGATATGATTTCTTTGTTTTTTCCTTTCTTTGCCATATGTCCTCCTTAGGTATCGTATTCAAATTTGGTAAGCACTTTATTCTGGATAAAGGTAACGATCATGATGATAAAAAACATGGTTACGCTGATGGAAGCGCCGAAGCCCAGATTTACCTCGCCGCTGAGTACACTGCCGAAGGTATACCGGTAAAAAACCAGATTGACAAAATCCAGGGAGCTGTTTACGCCCCCGGTGGGGCCTCCCAGCATAAACGGAATATCGAAAACACCCAGTGCCCAGATAGAGCTCATGACGATAATGGAGGAGCAGGCCGGAAGGGACAAAGGGATCAGGATGCGGAACAGGCGCTGCGCCTCGGAACAGCCGTCTATTTTGCTGGCTTCGATAATATCCGAAGGGATATCCATCATATTGGCGTAGAAAATCATCATACCGGACGCGGCGCCCTGCCATAAGACGAGGGCAATCATGATTTTAAAGGACAGCTTGGGGTCACCTACCCATGCGCTCACCAGACCGTCCAACCCTAATTTCTCAAAAAAGGTATTCAGAAAACCTATGGTAGGGTTAAATACCATAGTGGCAAAAAAACTTACGATGGTAGAGCTGATTACATAGGGCATGAATATCATGAACTTGTAATATTTGAAGAAGGGAATCTTCAGATAAAACAAATATGCCACCAGGAACTGGAACGGTGTGATGATAAACCAGACACAAAGCAGGTATTTCAGGTTATTTTTCAGGGCGTTGAAAAATACGGGGGCAATTCTTGTATTTGTAAATAAGGTTTTAAAATTCTCCATTCCGACCAGCTTCATTTCACCCAGTCCGGACCACTCAAACACCGACAGGTATATGACATAAAGGATGGGAAGGATGATAAAAATGGTGTATGCAATAAAGCCGGGAGTTATAAAAAAGAGATACGGCTTTTTCTTTCTTCGTTGTTTCATATTCGATCTCCTGTCTGTTTCGTGACATCTATACGGACCTGCGGCGAAACCGTCCATAGCATCCCCTCCCTGCTAGGGGAGGGGATGCCGCAAGGCACAAAGGGCCGTCTGGATGGTTGCTTTACAGGTCCGTATCGGGCATTTGCTATTGCATTTCTTTTCCCAAATCATCCATAAGCTGGTCTACGGTGATATCCCCTACGAAAAGCTTGGGGAAGTATTCTTCGGTAATTGCATTTCCGGTTCCGCCTTCCACGGAATGTTTGGAAATGAGGGACTGCCAGCTTGTATATACGTTATCACAGTTGGAAATCTCGTTGGCAATGGGATTCGCAGACTGGATTTCCGGGCTTCCTGATACGGCTCTCTGTACCTGAACCCATGTGGTCTGTGCTTCCAGGGATGCGCAGTACTGGGCGAAGGCCTTTGCCGCTTCCGGGCTTTTGGTATCTTTATAAATGGAAAAGCCGTTTGCACAGGTACCAACCATACCGGTAGTACCATCTTCCGCGGGAATCTGGAAGGCTCCGTAATTCAAATCCGGGTTATTGGATTCAATGCTGGACATTTCCCAGGATCCGCCGATGAACATGGCTGCTTTGCCGGTGGTAAAGGTGAGAATAGCTGCAGAGCCGTCAATAACACCTTTGTAGTTATCTCCATAATATCCTTTGTCCGCCCATTCCAGCATTTTATTCAGGGCATCTTTTGCCGGCTGATCGGTCAGTTTAACGGAATAATCGGAAAGACCTTTGGTATATTCCGGATCCATTGCGGATAAAACCGGTTCAAAGATAAATAAAACACTGCCGAAGCTGGTGGGAGAGAAGGAGATGGGAATCACGCCGGCTTCCTTTTGTTTTGCAAGCAAATCTTCAAATTCACTGAATTTTGAGGGGATTTCCCAGCCGTTTTCGGTAAAGAGATCCTTATTATAGAAGCAGGCCCTTGTGTCCATGGTAAGCCAGGGAACGGAATAAACCGTGTCATTGATGGTGGCAAGCTTCATGCTGTCCTCGGTAAGGGCACTGAAATCCAAATCGCTGATATCCATGAGGACGTCGTTTTTTACATAATCCTGCATATTTGTGGTAGCAGTGCCGTTGGTCCAGAAGAGATCAGGAGCTTCCCCGGACTGGATGGCAGTGGTGAGGAGGCTGTAATAGGTATCCCCATCCTTGATTTCATATTCCACTTCCACATTGGGATATTTTTTCTGGAAACCTTCAATTACGGCGGCCAGAGAGTTTTCAAAGCCGGTGCCATGTTCCCAAATGGTTAAAGAACCGGTAATGGAGTCATCCGCCGCGTTCTCATTTGAGGCGGCGGGTGTTTCTTCAGCAGCCTCCGATGCAGGAGCTGTGCTTGTTTCCTGAGGCTCCTGTGCGGATGGCGCCGTTGTGGAAGCGGCATTGCCGCAGGCTGTCAGACTGCCGGCCAGAAGCGCAGTACAGGTTAAGAGAGCCAGAACTTTTTTCCCTTTCATAATGAATCCTCCTTGTTTTTGCGGTAACCTCGAGATTATGGTTTCATTATATCGGCTTTTGGGTACGGAACAATTAACAATCTTACCATTCCGGTTCACAATATTATCCAATCCCTGCATAAGAATTTAAAAATGTTACGGATCTTATGATTTATTCACGATTTTATCCGAATTTTCCAGAACCTTCCGTCCGGTTGTAAATGAAAAAAGCGTATGATAGAATGAAAAATATTCTATCCGTGCGTACGGGAGGGTTTATGGAGAAGAAAAGCCTATTTTTAGCAAAGCCCTTGTCAATCAGTTTGAAGCATCATGTGGTGCTGTACTATATTTTTCTGATTATAGCACCTTTTCTGTTGGTCATACTTTTGTCGGTCAGTATCATGTACCGCTATACCTGCAGGATTTATGGGGACTATCTGGTCACTAATCTGAAATCCACCCAGGAACAGCTGAATACCGTTTATAACCAGTACCGGGATTTATCCATGACGCTGTATCATAATAATACGGTGGATATTCTGGAAAAAAAGGAGATCACCGATGCGGATTGGGAGCAAATACGCCTGGAAATGAGCAACATCTGCAATGCCAACTCGAAAATGGCGTCCATGCAGATAGAAGTGCGGGGGACTATGGTCCATGCGGGGTCATCCAATGCCTCTATCGTTGATTATGTAAATAAATGCAGATCCCAGATTACCGGCGAAAAAGGAAGAGTGGTCTGGCTTCCCAGAAGCATATACTCCCCCTATCCGTTCGGGACCTACAAGTATGTGATTGCCCGCGCTTTGAATGCAGAGGATAAGCAGAATATTGGAATCATGTTTATGACGGTTGATAAATCGGTTTTTGACGATGCCTTCGGCACCATTAAAATGAACGGTGCCGTCACCTATGTCCTTCACCCTTCCGGCATGGTGTTGTATTCCTCGGATAACAGCAGACTGAATCAGGACTTTCATATACCAGGCATGGTATTTACGGAGAAAACCGGATTTTTCACCCGGAAAATACAGGGAGCGAATTGCCTTGTAGCCTATTCGAAATCCTACAAGACGGATTGGATCCAGCTGGCAATCGTTCCGGTCAGCTCTTTTTTTACGGATTTCAAACCGGTGGGGATCAGTATTTTTATGATAGCCTGTATCTATGTGATTCTGATATTTGTAATGATTGTGCTGATGAACCGTCATATCATCCATCCTATCCTTTCCCTGACCCATGCCATGGACCGATTTGCGGAAGGCGAACTGCAAATCAGCGCGGAGGAAATCTATAAGACAAAGGAAATCAACAGCCTTTTCATCCATTTCAATGCAATGACAAGAAAAGTAAACGAACTGATTCTGGATAACCGGAAGGTGGAACGGGAGAAAAACAGCTTCGAAATGCAGGTGCTGATTTCCCAGATGAATCCCCATTTCATTTATAACTCTCTGAACACGGTCAAATGGCTGGCGGTGATTAACAAGCAGGCCACCATTCAAAATGTGACAGATTCCCTCATTTATATCCTGATGCAGATCACAAACAAGGGCAGCAGCCTTCATACGGTTGCCGAGGAAAGAAAGCTGCTGGAGCATTATGTGGTGATCCAGAAAACAAGATTTATGAATTTTGAGATGCATTATTGTGTGGAACCGGATACGGAGAACCTGCTGATTAGGAAATTCCTGCTGCAGTCTATAGTGGAAAATGCCATTATCCACGGCTTCAGCAGGGGGAAACTGAGCGGCGGGAGGATAGAGCTGCAGTCGTACCGGGAAGAAGGGAAGCTGCATGTGGTGATCCGTGATAACGGGAAAGGTTTTGCTGTCCCGGAATGGGAGCGGCAGGAGGAGGCCGCCGACAAGCAGCATACCAATGTGGGGATAAAGAATATCCGGCAGATCATCAAACTGGAATACGGAGAACCCTTTGGCCTGTTTATGGAGAGTGAACCGGGGAAAGGCACCTGCGCCCATTTTATCCTGCCGGTTATGGAGAGGGGAGCGAGGGAGGAAAATGATACGGATAATTATAATCGATGATGAGATCTTGGCAAGGATAGGGATCCAGACCTTTCTGGAAGGGAAACAGGATATCATGGTGCAGGGAACCTTTTCCTCTTCCCTGGATGCTCTGGCGTACCTGCGGGGAGGCAGCCAGGTGGATATTGTGATAACCGATATCGAGATGCCGGATATGGACGGGCTGGCGTTTATTAAAGCGGTACGGGATGAAAACCTGAGCACGGGTATCATAATCGTTAGCTGCCATGATAATTTCTCCTATGCCAGGGAGGCGCTGGAATTAGGGGCGGACAGCTATATCCTGAAGCAGGAGGTTACGGAAGAAAAATTAAATGAGGTAATAGAAAAAATAAACGGGGAGAAAATCCTGCCACGGCTTGCGGAAAAAAGCCCGGGCGGGAAAGAGAGATGGACACAGGAGGGACAGGTAAGCTGCAGCAGCTATGCGGTGGGGGTTTTAAAGCTTCAGAGCCGCGACAGCCCGGATGATTCCCTTTTATCAGGGCATGTGGATAAAACGATGCTGATCCATCTGCTGGATAACATTGTGGAAAAGGAAGGTATGGGAACCTTTTTTTCGCCTTATAATAAAGAAATGTTTATCCTGTTCCAGTTTCCCGGGGAACAAAGCGCCGGAAAAAAGGCGGAGCAGCTCCAAACATACTGTGACGGCCTGAATCAGAATGTGCGGCTGTTTGTAAACGAGCGGCTGCTGATAGGGTGCAGCGGGTTTTTTGAAGAACTGAAGGAAATGCGGGAACGGTACCAGGAAGGGCTTGCCATGCTGCGCCAGGATTTCTATGAACAGGGAAAGTGGTTTTTTGCAGCAGATAGATCCGGGATGGGTAGGAAAGTGTCCTTTTCTCCGGATGCGGATCGTTTTACAGAAGAAGGATGGATGGAAGAGTTCGGCAGGCAGCTGGGGGATTTTCTGGAACATTGCAGGGCCAGGATGGAGGATCCGGATCTGGTTAAAAAAGAACTGTTCCACGGGATGAACCGGTTTATTTATGCCCTTGCCCAGAAATACAGCCTGGCAAGCCAGCTGATTCTGGGATTCGGGGGAAAGCTGGAGGAAATTATGAACGCTCCCTGCGTAAGCCGGCTGGAACAGGAGCTGACGGCAGAAATGCAGGAGCTGTCCCGGTCCCTGTTAAAAAGGCTGGCCGATGACACGATGGAATCGGTGCTGCAGTATCTGGAAGCGCATATTTGTGAAGCGATACCCCTCACAGAAGCGGCACAGCTAAGTTTTATGAGCGTGCCGCATTTTTGCAAACGGTTTAAAGAATATACCGGGGAAACCTATGTGAAATATGTGAATAACAGAAGGGTGGAAAAGATAAGGGAATATTTGGACTGCGGAAAATATTCCCTGAATGAGATCGCTTCCCTGATGAATTTCCAGAACATGAATTATATGATCCGCCTTTTCAAGACGACAACAGGGATGACCATCCGGGAATATAAACGGACGTTAAAAAAACGGAACGGGAGAGATACAGGGCCGGACTGAAACAGAAAAAACCCGGAAAAATGACCGGGGCGGTCCATTTTCGGGGCCGTCCCGGTTTCCTGAATAAAGTTACCTCTGCGGGGAAACAAGCGTCTTTTTATCATAGGGAAGCAGGCAGACATTCCCCCATAAACCGTAAGGATCGGGAACTCTTATCTCAGCCTGCCATTTAGGATAGGTGACCGCATTCCTGTAGGTATAATCCAGCAGGGCATTGAGGAGAGTGGAGGCTACGGTAATGGTCAGTGTGTTTTCCCCTCTGTGCAGGCAGGGACCGATATCGATGGATGAGGAGGACTGATTCACAGGGATTTCTCTGTGGTTGACTGTAATGCTGAAGCTGTCACAGATTTTTCCCAGTTTCAGGAGATAGCCTGTATTGTCCTCCCAGGCCTTATCCAGGAAAAAAGAAGTTTCATAGATACCGATACCGGAGGTGCTTTCCTGCCCCGGAAGATCCTTCCAGGGTACCAGATCCGGCAGCGGATCGAAAGTGAAAACCGTCTTTACGCTTTCGGAGGGAACCGGGCTGTCGGTCCATTTTTCCAGTATGAGCTTCCAGTTTTCCAACGCAATGGGAGAGCCGGACGGCAGTTGCTCGTATATGCCGCCGGCTGTATCATATTCTGCCCGGATGCTTAAATCTTCCGTATGGACAGAAGGCAGATCCAGGCCGAGACGGGCCGGATCCCGGGTCAGGGCAAGGATACAGCTGCCGCCTGGTTCCAGGTTCAGAAGTGCGGTAACGGTCCCTTCTCCTGTCTGGTAAGCGGCAAGAGGGCGGATACAGCCGCTCCAGGCATCCAGCAGACAGGGGATCCCTTCGCCCGTCAGGGTAACCAAGGTTTCCTGGGAAGGCATTTCCTGCGCCTGGGGATAGGTATCGGCATCTCCGTAATTATAGAAGTAATAAAAATCCGTATCCGGCGTATGCCGGGAAACATTGAGTATCCGGGAGCGTTTGTGATATCTGGCAAGGGGAAGGATCCGCAGGGCCTCCAGCTGTCCGGGAACCTCCTGTACGGAAGGTACCTGTTTTACCCCGGGAAGAAGCAGCAGTTCCTCTATAATCGGAGTGATATCCTTTTCCCGATGGAAGGCGGACTGCCGGGGAAGCTCACCCACGAACAGGATTGGCAGGCCTTTTTGGGCGAAATCCAGCAGCCGGAGGGCGGTTTCATAGGGCAGGAAGGTCTGGTTTTCCAAAAGCAGCGCCTTATAGGCCGGGCCGTCGGCTGCGAGCACCGCATGGTGCGGCTCCTGCGGCGATTCGGAGACTATGGTCCCGGAAAGTGCCAATGCGGAGGGGCTGATAAAATCATAGGTATAGCCAAGCTGCTCCAAAAGCCCGCCGTCATCATATAATTTAACCGCCTGGTTGAAATCAATGGTTTCTTCATAGCTCTGCCGGAGGACGGCAAGATCGGTTCTGCCAATCCCCTGCCGGAGTATGAATTGATTCCGGGCGAGGAAATCGGTGTAATGGTTCACATGAAGCCAGTTGGGCTGGCAGCTGCTCCAGTTGTTGGAGAATTCACTGTAGCCCATGGTGGTGTAGCCCGGCCAGTGTGTTCCCGGCAGAAACCCGTTTTCGTTTCCTTCTCCCTCATAATAACCCTCGTAGGAGTAACCATGGAACACGGCCTGGTTGACACAGCAGGAAAAAGCCCGTTGTATATGCCACAGCTGGTTCCCCCAGGTCTGCTGGTAATTACCGGAATTAACGCCGCCGTTGCCCCTTCCGTTCATTTCTGCGGAAGCCTCAATGGAATAGATTTGTTTGCCGGAAAGGTGCATGCTGCCTGCCTGCAGACGGTAGAAATCAAGGATATCCCCGCCGTATAGCGTTTCGGTCTCCGGGATGGATACATACATGGCTGTCTGGGCCAATTCCAGAACCTTTCCATAAGAAGTCTGGTAGCGCAGGTTTATATGATGCTTTTCACAAAATGCGGTAAGCGGCACCAGATGGTTATCTATGTAGAGCCGGGTGAGAAATTCCTGGTAATCACGTAGGATCTGTTCCGTGTGTTCATCGAACCGAAATTCCGGCACAGGGAAGGATACGAAACAGCCCGGACTGTCCGGATCATACAGAGCCGGCAGATAGGGGGCCAGATCATACTTGTTTTGCTCACGGAAAGCATCCAGAAAGCCATAGGTCCAGTCCAGATGGGTCTGGAATTCCAGGGAATCGATGAACAGGGAAACCATATTGGAAAAGTCCCCGCCGAAGCAGGGGATAAGCTCCCTTTCCCAATATCCGGTAAGACGCCTGGTGGCTTCCCTGCTGTAATGATCCAGCTGGAGATTCTGACAGGTCCTGTTTCCTGAAGGATGCTCCCACCAGCCGAACAGCACGTACTCCCCTTCCTCCTCCGGGCAGAAGGATATACTCCAGGAAAGGGGATCTCCATCCTTTGGAATGACCTCTTCCCCGAGGCGGAATGCTCTGGCCGAGCCATAAGCAAGTGTTTTGGTTTCTTTATCCGCATAACGGGCGCAGGTCACCGCAGCCAGCCGGGGAAGAGTGCCTGCACTGGCGGCATCCTCCACAGCCTGGGGAGGGATCGGGACGGGGCCGGAATAAGGGCGGTCTTTAGTGATTCCGTCCCGATAAGCGGAATCCGCTTCCATCTGCGCGCCCTGCAAAGGGTCGGAGGCATCGGTGATGCCGGGAAGGGAAAGGGGCCAGAACGGAGTCATGGAAAAATCAATGGTAAAGTCATATTTCGCCGCGGTACGCAGAATATGCCTGGCGAAAGCTTTCCAGCCGGGAGTGCCCCATTCAATGGTAAAAGCGCCGGAGGTATCGAAGCGGGGCATGGGGACAACTTCGGCGCCGCCAAAGCCTGCTTCCGCCATGGAACGGATATCCTTTTCAATGCCGTCCATGCTGAGCATGGCGGAGGGAAGCCACCACCGCATTCTGGGCCGGCTGCACCCGGCGGGTTTCCGGAATTCTTCCGGAAAGCTTCCTTTGGTTTCATAGTGGGCCAGTGAAGGCCATTGGGGATTGGTACGGTAATTTTTCATAAATATCACCTCTTGGGAATCAAGTAAGAAATTGTTGGCTTGCCTGTTACATGATGTGTCCATTATAGGATGTTTTTTGGCAGGACAGTATTGAATAACAGGACGAAAAAGAATAATATTTATGTAATAAAGTGACAAGGAGACAGCGATGGCGGAGGAGAAGGATCAAGATGCCGTGCGGGAATGGATCGCATGGGAAAAGAGCAGGCCGGAGAGCCCCAAAGACAGCAGAGAGGGGTATTATACCAATCTGTCTGGGGATAACGGGGAGGAAGAGGCCGGGGCAGACGGGGAAAAGGAAAACCATCAAACCATACGGGCGGAGCATGCCTTTGCCGGGGAAGAGCAGGTAAAGGCAGCTATGGAAACGATAAAAACCGCGGATCGCAGAAAGGGAGTGCACCGGTTTGTGACCCGGTATCACAACCATGATTTTTTTGAGCTGGTTTTTGTATATCAGGGGCATTGTACCACCACGATAGAGGGGAAAGCAGGAACGCTTAACGAGGGCGATATCTGTATTTATAACCTGGAAGCTGTGCATCAGCTGGGAATTGAGGAGGAGGAATCGGTTATTTTTAATATTATTATGAAGAAGGAATGGTTTCACAGTACGCTTCTGCCCTTGCTGGATAATACCAATCCTATATCCGCCTTTTTTATCAAAGCGCTGTACCATATCGAATCGCCTGCCGGCCATCTGGTATTTTCCTGTGAGGAGGACAGCGGGGCACGTTCTTATCTCCTGACGGTTATTGAAGAATATTACCGGAAAAAAGAAATGTACCAGAATATGATGAATGTGAATCTGGCCGGGCTTTTTATCGCTCTGGCCCGTCAGTATGAAAGACGGATCGCCTGCCGGAGCATGGGGGAGGATAAGGTGGATATTGTCCGGGTTATCTCTTATATTTCCGTTCATTACAAAGATATCACGCTGGAAACCCTGGCCGGTCATTTTAACTATACGCAGCGGACAATGATGCGTCTGATAAAAAAATATACCTACAGGACCTTCAGCAGCCTGGTCATGGAATTCCGTATGAACCGGGCCTGTACGCTTCTGAAGGAGGGAAGGATGACCATTGAGGAGATTGCGGCACAGACAGGCTATGGGGACAGAAGCTATTTTGACAGGGTATTTAAACAGTGCCACGGGATAACCCCTGCACGGTACCGGAAGGAATGCCAGTACTAGTACAGCGTTACATTACTATCACGGTAATGCTGTACTAGAGTGTTACTCCCGTTGTTAAAAAGGATATGTTAAAGTTTTGACTGCTATATTGACAATCAGTAAACTGTAAAGTATGATAATTATATTCGTATTATTTCATCATGTGCGCTCGCACATTCTGGCAGTTTCTGCCGAAAATCACATTTATTTAACGGCAGGGACGAAAGGCATGCCTCAAGGCGGCATTATCCGTGTTCCTGCCCATTTGGGAGGTAAAAATGAAACAAAGGACATGGATATCTGAGGAGCTTAAAGCTGCCCGGATAAAGGTACAGTATGATGAACATGTGAAACGCATTTTGGGCAGCAGGCAGGTTCTTGCCCGGATTCTTAAAGGTGCTGCGGCAGAATATGAAGGGTATTCGGTTGAGGAGATTGTCAGTTGGATTGATACCGATATTGAAATTGCCAGGACTCCGTTGCGTCCCGGAGGGAAGGGAAAAGAGGATAGTTTGATAACAGGGGACAATACAGAAAGTAAAATCCCGGGGGAAGGTTGCATTACATATGATATCCGGTTCCGGGCCTGGATTCCTGGGGACGAAGATCCGTCCATGATAAAGCTCCTGATCAATATTGAAGCGCAGAAAAGTTTTTATTTAAAATACCGGATTGTCACAAGGGGAATATTTTATGGGGCACGAATGATTTCGGAACAAATGGACAGGGAATTTACCGCTTCCGATTATAACGGGCTGAAAAAAGTATACAGTATATGGATATGCATGAATGCGCCGGTGGAAGCAAAAGAAAAAATTCTGGTACAAAAATATGGGATGGACATGGAACGTGAAATGGGAGAGGAGCTGAAAGAAATGTGCAATTTAAGTGAGGCGATTGAAGAACAGGGCATAGAACAAGGATTGCTGCTTGCAAAAAAAATAATTACCCTTGCGAAAGAAGGCCGAAGTGAAGGGGAAATCGCAGAAATATGCGGAATTACGGTGGATAAGGTGCGTGAAATCACGGAAGATTGAACGCAGAAGAAAAATCCTTCTCCATCCCGGCAGCGCGCCGCAGACAGCGGGCGGAAGGCCATTTTGCGCCTGCGAAGTTTGAGTAACGCACCTAAGCCAAAAGGTTTAGGTGTTGTTTTTTATGTCCTGATCGGTACCGGAAAGAATGCGGCGGAACACATTGACTGCAAAATGCTGCTGGTGATAAGCTATATAACAGGGAAATGGTTCTTTCCCGGGTTTGGAGGCAGGGGGACTATGGTATGCATAGAGGGAATTATTTGTAACGGTCCGGACAGGTCTGAACGGTTACTATCATTTACGGGAGAGAAGGGGAGTTATGGTGAAAGTACTTGTGGCGGATGATGAACGATGGATCCGCAAGGGTATCGTCCGGATGATTGACAGGGAGAGGAATCATATCGGGGATGTCCTGGAAGCGGAAAATGTAACGCAGGCCCTGGAGATTTTCCGGCAGGAGATGCCGGATATCATTCTTTCGGATGTTATGTTCCCCCAGGAGAACGGCTGTGATCTGGGAGAACAGATTTATGAAATCAACCCCAAAGCGAAAATTGTGATGATTTCTGCCTATGATGATTTTGACAATGCGAGAAGGGCGATCCGGTTCCGGGCCGTGGATTATCTGCTGAAGCCGGTGAGCAGGGATCAACTGAACGGGATTCTGGATGAGTGTGTGCGGCAGCTTGAGGCGGAGCGGCAGCAGGGGGAGAGTCCCGTGGGAGATGTGCTGGAGGAGCGTCTGGCGGCGCTTACGGACGAGAATTCTTCCTCCCGGTTTGTGGAAAAGCTCATGCAGGATATCCGGGAGGACTGTGCCAGGCATTATCCTCTCAGCCGGATGGCAGAGGAATGCCATGTGACGGAATCCTATTTTTCCAGCCTGTTTAAGAGGGTGTCGGGAAAATCCCTGGTGAACTATCTTGCGCAGATAAGGGTGGAAAAAGCGCAGGAACTGATTGCATCCACGGAATATAAGCTGGGACAGATTGCCGGGGCAGTGGGGTATGATGATTACCAGTATTTTACCAAGGTGTTTAAGAAAATCAGCGGGGAGACCCCGGGAGAATATAAAGCGCGCATTGCCAGAGAGATAGAGGACGGGGATGGAACGGAAATTTGAAAAGCTGGGGATGCGGACGAGACTGATCCTGGCCTTCGGCCTGGTTCTGCTGGTGGCAATGCTGGGGACGACGCTTTCTATTAATTATTACAGCCATGACTTTATCAGCGGCCTGCTGGAGCAGAATAATTCCCAGCAGATGAAGGAAATCAATTATGAACTTAACAGCCTTTCTGATAAGGTGAATCAGATTTTTATATCCTTCAACAGCGAGCAATTGTATGAAATGTTCCGTTACCAGCCTCATATGAGTGATTTTGAACAGATGAAGCAGCGGCTGGATTATGAACATGAGGTGAAGGAAACGATAAACGGCAATAACCTGCAGTCCGTTGTTACGGGGGTTATCTTTTATGTGAATGAAAATAAAAATGCCTATGTGGGTAACGGCGCCATACAGAAGGATTTCTCGTTTCAGGAAGCGGACTGGTATCGGGAATTCCGCAAAAACGGCAGCCTGAAGCTGGTGTACGGGCCGTTGACGGAGGACTTCAGGCCGGAAAATATAACTAAAAATGAGGCGATCTATTATATGAGGGCCTGGAATGTGCCTTCTTCCAGCGGATTTAGACAGGAGGAGAAGCCGTTTATTCTGTTCAGCATCAATATGGATTATATCCGGGGGATTTTTGAGGAATATACGCAGAATTCCAGGGGGTATCTGATAGCCGGCGGCGACGGGGAAATACTGGCCCGCATCAACCTGACGCCGGATCAGGAGAAGGACATCACCGGGCTGATTGCTAACCACAGGGAGGATCTGGGAAAGTCGGGAACCTTCCTGAATAAGGAATGGTTTGTGGACGGGGTGGGGAATGAGCAGTTCGGATGGCATATTTATTCCGCAGAATCCACGGAGGATACCTTCCGGGATATGAACCGTATTATACGGAATATCAATCTTATTATTCTGGGAACCGGTGTGGCCGCCATGGCGCTGACTGTTATTTTCAGCAGCCGGATCATGATGCCTATAACGCTGCTGAACAAGCTTATCAGCACCATTGAAGAAGAGAATGATACGTTTATCCAGGTGAAAAGCAATGACGAGCTGGGCCAGATCGGCAACCGCTTCAATCAGATGAAACGCAAGCTTCAGGAAATGAGCGCCAATATGTATCTGAGCAGGGTACAGGAAAAGGAAGCCCAGCTTTCCGCCCTGCAGTCCCAGATCAATCCCCATTTTCTGTATAATACGCTGGATAATATTTATTGCATCGCCCAGATAGAAGAGGTGGATTCCATTGTCCTGCTGACGGAAAACCTGTCCCATATGATGCGGTACAGCTGTGATATGAAAAATCACAGAGTACCTCTGGCGAAGGAAATCGAGCATGTCAAAGCCTATGTAAGCATCATAAATATGCGGTTTGATGACAGTATCAGCCTGGAATGCAGGGTGGACGGCCCCCTTTTACAGATAAGTGTGTTGAAGCTGACGCTGCAGCCTCTCGTGGAAAATGCCTGGAGCCACGGAATTCTGCCAAAAAACGGCCACCGGGGAAGCATCCGCATCTGTGCCGAAGCGGAAGGGGAAACGCTGACGGTGACCGTAACCGATGACGGAACGGGCATTACGCCGGAGAGGAGCAGGGAGCTGAACGCCCAGCTGGCGGAGATCAATTATGAGGCCACGGATTCGGAGAACGGGACCGGTGTGGCGCTGAAAAATGTGAACAACCGCATCAAGCTTTCCGACGGCCCGGAATATGGCGTGACACTGTATCCGGCACAGGGGGGCGGCTGCCGGGTGGTGATGAAGGGAAAGATGAAGTAAAGTTCAGGAAGGCCTGCGCATTTACTGCGCTGCCCGTAAGAAAACGTGGCGGTAACGGTTCAGATCTGGATGAACGGTTACAAGCGCAAAAAGAGGGAATAAAAGATGTCTTATGCTGACAACGGATGTCCTGTAGTGCGGGATATCCGTTGTTTTGGATAAGTAACCTGAAGGAATGAGGCAAAATATATAAAAAAGTTAAAAATAATACACATAAGATATAAAAATAACCCACTGATTTACGGTTTGTAACCTTATAAAATAAATATATCGAATAAAGTGAATAAGAGAAAAGTGATTTTATCAAAGGAAATATCACATTTGCCACAAGCGAAGGAGGGAAGGGGATATGAAACAACGGATGCCACGTTCTGCGAGCTATCCTCATATACAAAAGGAACCGGCCGGCGGCCCCCGGGGGAATAGGAAGGAGCCGTTGAAAAAGAAATCTCTGTCCGGGATGGTGAAGCCGTATCTGTTCCTTCTGCCTATTTATCTGCTGATGGTCACCTTCAAGTATATTCCTTTTGGTATGGCGATTATAAAATCCTTTTTTAACTGGAATGGTGCCAACGTCAATCTTTTTGTGGGGCTGGACAATTACATAGCGGCATTCAGGGACATCACCTTCACCAAATCCCTGGTAAACAGCCTCTGGATTGCCGGAGCGGACATTCTCATTGTCCTTTCGTTCCCTCTGCTGGCAGCGGAACTGCTGTATGCGGTGAAGTCCGCCGGAAAACAATATGTGGTGAGAACTGCTTTCACGTTCCCTATGGTGGTTCCCAGTGTGGTAATCATCCTGCTGTGGAAATGGATCCTGGCGGGGGATACGGGGGTACTGAATAATATCCTTTCCTCCATCGGCCTGGAGAATCTGGCAAAGCCGTGGCTGGGTGACAGCACGACGGCGCTGGGTTCTATCATAGCCATAGGGTTTCCCTGGCTTGGCAGCGCTTCCCTGGGGGGACTGCAGTTCCTTCTCTATTTCGGGGCGCTTCAGAATATTTCCAAAGACATGTTTGAAGCGGCGGAAATAGACGGCGCCAACATATTCCAGCGGTTTATCAAAATTGATTTACCCATGCTGGCCAGCCAGATGAAGCTTACGGTAACGCTTGCTATAATTAATGCGGTACAGGTATTTGATACGGTTTATATACTGACCAAGGGCGGGCCGGGGACAGCCACCATCACACCTTCGGTGGTACTCTACGAACAGGGCTTTACCTACCGGAAAATGGGGTACGCATCCGCAATCGGGGTAATTATGTTTGCCATTATTATGATACTGACGGTGATTAACCAGAGGGTTATGAAAAATACGGAACGTATGGATTAGGGGAGGGACAGCGCCATGAGAAAAACAATCAGTATTTTCAGCCGTATTCTGTTGGGCATTCTTTTGCTGCTCACTCTGGCCCCTTTTTACCTGCTGGTTATCAATTCCTTTAAAGGGCAGACCGAAATCATTAAGACGCCATTTCAACTGGCGGTGAACTGGCAGTTCCTGAATTATGCGAAGGCTCTGCCCCAGGTGGTCCGGCCCATGCTGAATTCCCTGCTGGTGACCTTTGCGGTCATTCTGATAACTGTAGTGGTTTCCATGCTGGCAAGCTACGCTTTCGTCCGGTATGAGTATTTTTGGGGAAAAGAGTTTTTTTATTACGGGATTATCGCGCTTCTTATGATACCGGGTTTTGTCATGCTGATACCGCAGTTTGTACAGATTACCAATCTGGGGCTGTTTAATTCCTATTGGGGACTGATTCTGCCGCCCGCTGCCTATCAGGTGGCAATGGGGACTTTTCTCACACGAAGCTCCATGGAGTCCATTTCCAAGAGTCTGTTTGAAGCCGCGGAAATCGAAGGCGCAGGGGATATGGATATTTTGCTCAAGGTAGTGCTTCCCCTGTCAAAGCCTATCCTTTCCACCGTTACTATCATGACAGGGCTGAATGCATGGAACAATTACATCTGGCCGCTGGTTGCCAGTTCCGGCGAGGCCACGCAGCAGATAGCGGTGGCGCTGACCAAACTGATTGTATCGGTATCGGATGGTAACGGCGTGCTGTTTGCCGGATATATCATCGCTTCTCTTCCTCTCGTTATCCTGTTCTGCTTTGCCAGCAAATACTTTGTGGCAGGCATCACGCAGGGCGCGGTAAAGGGCTGATACAGGAGGGAAAAAATAACGGTTCAGACAAGGCGGAACCGTTATGCGGAAGCAGGAAAAGGAAGGGTAAAAATCAAGGTTAAAATCAAGGAGGAATGGAAATGAAAAAGAGATGGAAAGCAATCGCTGCAATCGCAATATCCGTAACGCTGCTTGCGGGCTGCGGAAGTTCCCGGAACACGGAGGCACCGGCGGAAACCGGCGCAGGTACCGGCGGGGAGACACCGGTTTCGGCAGCGGCGGAAACGGGAGGGGAAGAAACAACAGCAGCCGGGGATATGGATTTTTCCGGGGTGACGCTTGTATTTGCCCAGGACCTATCCACGGACGAAACAGCCAATACGCTGTCCGAAGAAATTATTAAGGAATGGGAAACCAAGACAGGGGCTGCCGTGAAATTTGAAAAGCAGCCTACCGATTACCGGGTCTGGCTGACCACTCAGTTTACCGCAAACCAGGGACCTGATGTCTATACAGGGATTATCTATGATATCACGGCGGATTATGAAGCGGGATATCTGTATAATTTCAAGGATCTGTATGAAAAGGAAAGCCCCTATGATACGGGCAAGCCGTGGAAGGAAACGCTGCCGGACTCCATTCTGGAAAGGATGTATCTGACGGATAACGATGTGCCGGGATATCCTTCCTCCACAAGCGTTGTGCGGATTTTCTACAATAAGTCATTGTTTGACGCCGCTGGTGTCCAGGTGCCGGAAACGTGGGCGGAATTCATGGATGTGTGCGGGAAGCTGAAGAGTGCGGGGACAACACCCTTTGCCTTCCCCAATGCCTCTAAGGACGATCTATCCTGGCTGTGGTTCAACAACTCCGTGTGCAGCCAGCTGAACAACGACCTGGTGGCTGAGACGGATATATCCGGAAACGGCTTTATCGAACTCAATGAAATGGTAAAGGCCTTTGATGAAGGGACGCTGGATTTCACCTCCGATTCCATCAAGGATTCCTTTGACCTGATGAAGGATTTTTCGCAGTACTGGACCTCCGACTATAACGGGCTGGATCAGAAAACAGCAATCGATATGTTTATCCGGGGCGAGGTTGCCATGGTACAGGCCATGTCCACCAACCTGACCGCCATTTCCGCAAATGTGGGAGACAGCTTTGAATACGGCGTTATGGCAATCCCGGTAATCACAACACAAACCAATGAAAATGCCATGGGGAAATCCGTGATTCTGGGCGGTCAGCCCGATATCATATTTGCCGTAAACAAAGCGTGTGAGTCCGATCCCGTGAAGCTGGCGGCTGCCATTGATTTCGCGCAGTTTATGTCATCCCCGGATGTGCAGAGGAGGTTTGCGGAAGGGATTAACCGTATCCCGCTTTCCACGAGTACGGAGCTGCCCGACAGGCTTTCCGGCTTTATTATTACAGAGGAACCGCTCCGTTTCGCCTATTACACGGGAGTGAACAGCGAACTTCGTGATTTCTTCTGCCGCGGCGGACAGATGTATCTGGAAGGGACCTATGATACCGATGCGTTTGCCCAATATGTGCAGGACTCCTTCCGTACGGTATTTGAAACCATCAAGGCGGAAAAAGAGTGGAGTGCCGATAACAATTACGGGCTGGATGCGCAGTAAATGGGAAGGGATCGAGCCGTTACACAATAACAGGATTTCCTGTCTGGACAGAGGAATAAGTGGGGCTGGCCCGATGGCCGGCCCCTTTTGGGAGGGATTATTATGGCGAAGCCGAATCTGATATATATACTGGCGGATGATATGGGGTACGGTGATATCTCCGCGCTGAATGAAAACTGCGGGTTTCAGACGCCGAACCTGGATGAAATGGCGGAAAACGGGATCTGCTTTACGGACGCCCATGCCACGGCCGCCGTCTGTACGCCGTCCCGTTACGGAATCCTGACCGGACGCTATAACTGGCGTTCCCGGCTGAAATCCAGCGTGATGGGAGGCTATTCGGAGGCTTTAATCGAAACGGGGAGAAAAACGCTGGCGGATATGCTGAAGGAAAACGGCTACCGGACGGCGATGATTGGAAAGTGGCATTTGGGGATGCATTTTGCCAAAGAGCAGGGGTTTGTGGAAAAACCGGACTTCGAGACTTGCGATCATGTGGATTATGCCGGTAAAATAGAACGCTCCCCGGTTTCCAACGGGTTTGACTATTTCTATGGAATCAGTGCCTCTCTGGATATGCCTCCTTATATTTATATCGAGAACGATCATTTCACGGCGCTGCCGGATCATGTGACTAAGGGCACGGGAAAAGGGTTTTTCCGGGAAGGGCCAACGGCTCCGGGTTTTGTACAGGAGCGGGTGCTGGATGAGCTGACGGACAAGGTGCTGGAAAAAATAGAGGAATACCAGGCTGAACCGTTTTTTCTATATTTTCCTATGCCGGCGCCTCATACCCCGATTCTTCCGGCGGAGCAGTTCCGGGGGAAATCCGGTACCAATGAATATGGGGATTTTGTTCTTCACTGTGATGATGTGGCGGGAAGAATCAACCGGAAGCTGAAAGAATTAGGGCTTTATGAAAATACAATTGTGATCTATACTTCAGATAACGGCTGTTCACCTATGGCAGATTATCCCCGGCTTCTGGAAAAGGGGCATAATCCCAGCTATGTTTTCCGCGGGACCAAGGCTGATATTTATGAAGGCGGGCACCGGATTCCGCTGATCGTCCAGTGGCCGGGAAAAGTGCCGAAGGGAAAACGCTGCGGGGCGGTGGTCTGTCTTTGTGATATCATGGCAACCATGGCGGATTACCTGCAGCTATCGCTGGATCCCGGCATGGGGGAGGACAGCGTGAGCAATCTGCCTCTGTGGCTGAATCCGGACGGAGGTGAGGTAAGGGAAGATTTGATCCATCAGAGCATTGACGGCTCCCTTTCGATCCGGAAAGGGCGGTTCAAGCTGGAAATGTGTCCCGGATCCGGTGGCTGGTCGGATCCAAGGCCCGGAGAAGAACCTGCGGGTGCACCCAGGTTCCAGCTGTATGATTTATCCGCCGATATCGGAGAGCGATGGAATGTTATCGGGGATTACCCGGAGGTGGAGAAAGAACTGCGTGGGCTTCTGAAGGCTCATATTTTCCGGGGAAGGAGCACGCCGGGACCTGCACAGCGCAACGACGGAGAACCGGTATGGGAAACCATACGCTGGGTGGAGGAGCTGTAAAGGAAAGACAAGGAAAAAAGGGTAACCGAAAAGGAGAGGGTACATGTATCAGTTTAACAGGGAAGACTATGACAAAAGAATGGAATGGTACAGGCAGGCGCGGTTTGGGATGTTTATCCACTGGGGGCTGTATGCCATTCCGGCAAGGGGGGAATGGCTGCGCAGTACGGAGCAGATTCCCAAAGAAGAGTACATGAAGTATTTTTATGAATTCGATCCCAGGGACTACGATCCCAAAAAATGGGCCAGGGCGGCCAAAAATGCCGGCATGAAATATGTGGTGCTTACCGCGAAGCATCATGACGGCTTCTGCCTGTTTGACAGCCAGTATACGGATTTCAAGTCCACCAATACCAAATGCGGCAGGGACCTGGTGGCGGAATATGTGGAAGCCGTCAGGGCAGAGGGCCTGAAGGTGGGGCTTTATTTCTCCCTGCTGGACTGGTACCATGAGGATTACCCTCATTACGCCGACCGGAACCATCCCATGAGGGGAAACGAAGCCTACAGCGACGAAAACAGGGATTTTAACCGTTATCTGGATTATATGCACAACCAGGTCCGGGAGATCTGCACCAATTACGGAAAGCTGGATGTGCTGTGGTTTGATTTTTCCTATGACGATATGAGGGGTGAAAAATGGAGGGCCACGGAGCTTATCAATATGGTACGCAGCCTGCAGCCTACGGTCATTATTGATAACCGGCTGGAGGTGAGCGGAGAGGGCTTCGGTTCCCTGGCGGAATGTGCCCCCACCCCCTATCATGGGGATTTTGTAAGCCCTGAGCAGATCATTCCCCCGAAAGGGCTGACGGATAAGGAGGGGAAACCGCTTGCCTGGGAAGCCTGCGTCACGATGAACGGGAACTGGGGCTATCACGGTACCGACCGGTTTTTCAAGCCTGCCCCCATGCTCATTAAGAAGCTGGTGGAATGTGTTTCCAAGGGGGGAAATATGCTGCTGAATGTGGGGCCGGACGCCTATGGCAATATCCCGCCCCAGTCCATGGAGATACTGGAAACCATCGGTAAATGGATGCGATACAACCATGACAGCATCTACGGCTGCGGGGCCTGTGATTTGCCGAAGCCGGATTTCGGACGCATTACCAGGAACGGGAACCGCTATTATTTCCATATGTATGAAAATACCATCGGCCCGGTACCCCTCATAGGGCTGGAAAAAGACAAGGTGAAAAAAATCCGCGCCCTGTCCACCGGTTATGAAATCCCGGTATCCACCAGCTGGGTGCACAGTGATTATCCGGATATTGTGTTTGCTGATTTGGGGCCGGACCCCGTGCTGCCGGATGATATTGATTATGTGCTGGAAGTGGAGATGGAGGAATAGACTGCGGAAAGGCATAACAAAACCGGGCATATCGCTGAAAACAGCGGTGTGCCCGGTTTGTTATGCCTGCTTTACAATTTCCAGGGGAAGCATGGTACGTGCGGCTATTTCCTCAGGCGGCATACCCTGACTGGAAAAGCGGCGGATAACCGTATTCATATCCTCTGCAATTTCCACAATATGCCTGTCCGGGTCATATAACCGGATGTCACGCTGGCCCCACGGATATTCCTTTATTTCATGTACCCACTGCAGGCCGTCCGTGCGTTTCAATTCCTCATAGATGCCGTCTAAATCCTCTGTTTCAAAATAGACCTGGAAGTTGTGGGACTGCTCTGCCACACTATCAGCTGCAACGCCGATAAGCCCGGCATATCCCTCCTGCAGGGAAAACCCCTCAAAGGTTATATGTTCGCCCACATCCATAATGATGTTTTGATGAAGCACCTTTTCATAAAAATTCCTGGATACTGATATATCCTTCACTGCTAAAAGACAACCCTGATATTTCATATGTTATTCCTCCTTTGAGGAAATTGTATGATAAACTTCGATGTTGTCATAGTAAAAATCGGACAAGGTTTTCTTAAACGGTCAGCATCCAGCAGACACGCATCATAGTCAGCCGGTTCCGCGCGCTGGGGGAAAAGCGCAGAAGCTGCGGCAGATAAGCGGAAGGGACCTCAATATCCTCCATGGATTTCTTCGCCCCGATTTCTTCATATAAAGCGGTAAGCTCTTCCGGGCGGGGAATTGTGTTGATAATTCTGCGGATTTCCGGCCAGGCATTTATAAGCATTTCCGGTGTAACCCCATCCATGCAATCCTTTTTGTTTTCCTCCAGGATGCTGGGATACAGGGCGGGGCCATACATGGCTTCCAGTTCATCCCCGGGAAGCATGGAATAGGAACGGACATAGGGGGAGATATCTTCGATGTCCGCAAGCCTGTGGCAGGCCTGGGAGATGAGGATGGTACCCACCCCTACTTTTTCCCCGTGCAACGCATCGGAGCGGAACGGGAAGGCGACAGGCTGCATTTCAATCAAATGGGAGATGTGATGCTCGGAGCCGGAAGCCGGACGGGAATTTCCCATCAGCTGCATGGCAAGACCGGATAGGATAAGCCCGTAAGTCAGCTGTTCAAAGGCGGTTTCATCCTGTACCTTCAATCCCGTACAGCAGGAACGGACGGCGTCCACCGCATCCCGGGTCATGGATTCGATAACCGGGCATACATATTCCCCGGTCAGGGCATGGCCGATGTTCCAGTCGGCAAGAGCGGTGTATTTTCCGAAGATATCCCCTGCGCCGCTGAGGGCCAGATACAGGGGAGCCTCTTTGATAATGTTAATATCCGCCAGCACAAAAACAGGCGCCACACCGGGCATGGTTTTTTTATATCCCTTCCAGGTCATGGCGGACACGGTAGAACAGAAGCCGTCCACACTGGCGGCAGTAGGGCAGGAAATAAAAGGGATTCCTCTGTCATTGGCGCAGTACCGGGTCGTATCATGAATGGTGCCGCTGCCTATGGCAACCAGATAATCAATATCCTCCGACAGCTGCTCCATCACCTTTCCCACGGCGATTTCATTGGCATGCAGGTTGGCCGGATCCAGGATGATTTCCTGTTCGGCGGCGGGATGCACCCTGTTTGTGGCATGATAGGTGTTTTCGTCATAAATAACGGCACGCTTTCCGGTAATTCCGTATTTGTCCGTATAAAAATCCAGCTTTTCCAGGCAGCCGGCTTCGATGACGGCCTCTTTCGTGATCATTTCATGGCTTCTGCCGCAGGAACAGGGGCCGTTCAGCTTTGCACTGTCGATTATCATATGGATTCCTCCTACTAAATAAGTATATGTATCGGTGCCGTCAGCGGCACCGTTTCTAGTTGCATTATAATATATTCATCTTTTGATGTCTATAGAAAGTGAAATATATTCGTAACTAATTTGAAAGCAAAGCGATCGTTCTGACTGATTTTTCCGGGTTATCCTCCTTACGGCTGTACAGTCACAATAACCGATAACCGTTCAGCCGGCCCTTTGTGTTCTGCTGAACGGTAGTTACTGTTCACTCCGTGACCAGCAACCTGCATAAATCCATTTAAAATCGCCTGCGGCGATGAGATTTATGCACTCTTGAATCACTTTTTCACGTACTGTGCAGTAAATGCACAGTACTGAGTGAACAGTAACGAACGGTTACCGGTTATTGAGGAAAAAAGCAAGAGATGGTTGCAGAGTGTGCGCGAGGAAGTATATAATTGGAGTAAAAAAAGAATATGCCGGGCCATCCGGCAGTGAGGTGCATTATGAATCAGGACGAACGGCGGAAATACATCTTGGATCAACTGAAAATAAAATCTTCCATATCGGTTTCGGAATTGAGTGAAGCTTTTTCACTTTCGGAGGTTTCCGTGCGTAAGCTGCTTGCGAATATGGAACAGGAAGGGGTTTTAAAGCGTACCTGGGGTGGTGCGGTAAGCCGGTACGGTTCTCTGCGGGAGTTTTCCCATCAGGAAAATGAAGTACGCCATCGGGAAGAAAAGAAAGCGATTGCTGCCGCGGCCTACGACTGCATCCAGGATGGGGAGGCGGTTTTCCTGGACAGCGGAACGACGACCTTCGAACTCGCCCGCATGATTGTGGAAGGGCCGAAACGGAATATCATGCCCTGTACCAACAATATTTTTGTGGCGATGGAGCTTGCCAAAGCTGCAGATATCCACAGCATTATTATAGGAGGCGAGCTTCGCACCAATATTTATTCCTGCGTGGGATATCTGGCGGAGCAGGTGCTGGGGAACCTCTTTTTCGACAAAGGATTTATCAGTGCCAATCATTTTACGGTGGAAAGAGGCTTTTCCACGCCAACGCTGGGAGAAGCGGAGCTGAAACGGAAAATCCTTACTATTTCCAAAGAAAAGATCATGCTGCTGGACTATACCAAATTCGGGGATGATTCCATGGTTCTGATCGCCAGGCCGGAGGACGTGGATGTTCTCATTACGGACTGGCATGCGCCGGACGAGCTGGTAGCGGGCTTCGGTGACAAGGGCGTCAAAACAATAATGGCTCCCCAGGTATAAGTATTGCAGATCTGCTTCAGGCAATCGGAACGGCAGGAAGGAATCGAATTACATGAGACAAAAAACAGACACCTCGTTTTACCGGAACTTTTTTTCCATTTATATTGTGCTTGTACTGCAGAATGTGGTGACCTTAAGTGTGAATCTGGCGGACAATATGATGCTGGGCGCTTATAGTGAAACCGCCCTTTCCGGAGTGGCGGCAGTGAACCAGATCCAGTTTATTTATCAACAGCTCCTGACGGCGCTGGGAGAAGGGCTTGTCATTTTCTGCAGCCAGTACTGGGGACAGCGTCGAACGGAGCCGATGAAAAAAATCGCGGCAGGGGCTATGTGGGCAGGGCTTGGGGTCGCGGTTATCCTGTTTACCTTGGTCAGCATTTTTCCGTACCAGACCATGGGGATTTTTACAACGGAGCAGGCGATTATTAAGGAAGGCGTCCGTTACCTCGTCATTATCCGTTTTACTTATTTTTTCTTTGCCATAACCCAGATCCTTCTCGCCACCATGCGCAGCGTGGAGCTGGTGAAAATCGCCTTCGGGCTGTCTGTTATCACATTTTTCATAAACTGTGGAATCAATTATGTCCTGATATACGGGCACTTCGGCGCGCCGGAAATGGGGGCGGCAGGAGCGGCCACAGGAACGCTGGCAGCCCGGATAATAGAGCTTGCGGTGCTGCTTTTCTATATCCGCAAAAAGGAGACCAATCTGCGGCTTGGGCCGGGGGATTATTTTCACCTGGATAAGGACTTATGCAGAGATTATCTTAAAGTCACCGCCCCAATGCTGGTGGTGCAGGGACTGTGGGGAGTCAATACGGCGCTTCAGACCGTTATCCTGGGCCATATGACTGCGGCGGCAATCGCGGCGAACAGTGTGGCGTCCACTATTTTCCTGATGGTAAAATCCATGGCGGTGGGTGCGGCGTCAACGGCATCCGTAATCATCGGTAAGACAATCGGGACAGGTGATATTCCCCTTGTTAAACAGTATGCCAGGCTGATGCAGCGGATGTTTCTGGTAATAGGTGCGGTTTCCGGCCTTATCCTGTTTGTTATCCGCGTCCCTCTGCTGCGTTTCTATGATTTGGCACCGGCGACCAAGGATATGGCGAATACCTTCCTGATGATACTCAGCGTTGTGATCGTGGGGATGTCCTATCAGATGCCTACAAATAACGGAATCATCCGCGGTGGCGGAAATGCCATGTTTGTTGTGAAAATGGACTTGATAAGTATCTGGGGAATTGTTATTCCGCTGTCTTTTCTTATGGCATTCGTGGTGAAGGCATCTCCTGCGGTGGTGGTATGCTGTCTGAATGCGGATCAGATATTCAAATGTGTTCCTGCATTTCTGGAATCCCATTATGGGAATTGGATACGGAAATTAACGAGGGAATAAGGGAATGGCTTGTACCATTTATATTTGTATAGAACGGCAGAAGGATAGGGGTATGTATATGTTCATTAAATATGATAACTTAATCATTCGCAATGCAGTAGCGGCTGATGCCATTCAGCTCTGTGCATGGTGGAATGACGGAAAGATTATGGCTCACGCAGGCCTGCCAAATGGTTTGGGATGTACGCCGGAAGAAATACGTAAAAGTCTTGCTGATGATACAGATGAAACCCATAGGAGGCATATCATAGAACTTGACGGTAGGCCTATTGGAGAAATGAATTACCGCAATAAGGATGGTGCCGCAGAACTTGGTATTAAAATCTGCGATTTTTCCCAGCAGGAAAAGGGTTATGGTACGATATTGCTTTCCGTATTTATAGATGCGCTGTTCCTTCATCATGACTATAAAAAAATGATCTTAGACACGAATCTTAATAATAAACGAGCGCAGCATGTATACGAAAATAAGCTTGGCTTCCGGCGTATTGGATTAGAAAAAAATGCCTGGCGTGATCAGCTGGGGATCATGAATTCCATTATAAATTATGAGATGAGCAAAGCAGATTGGATTGCTTCCCGGAAAGAACCATTGGAATACCAATATCGGGACAGGTAAATTTTTTATGCAAAGTATCCTTTGGAATAAATAACACGGTCGTTGAAGGGGAGGGATACAAATGATACCGGATTTAACTATTGGAAACCTTATGATTGATTGCACCGACGCCAGTCGGGCACGTGAGTTTTATGCTGACCTTTTGGGGTTGGAAAGAACCATTTTATTTGATTATCTTGGGGTTAAAACGGATAATGACATGCCAATTCTGTTTGTGGAACCCGATATTCCATATATACCGCCGGTTTGGCCGGAAGAGTCGGGCAGACAGCAAAAACAAATGTACTTCAATTTTCAAGTGGTTGATTTACTGTTCGCTGTAGTGGAGGCTATCCGCCTTGGTTCAAGGATAGCTGCCAAACAATATGGCGGTGGGAAGCAATGCGGACACTTAACACAGCGTTGAGTCGTCTGTATTGGGTGACGGAATGCATCCAGGAAAATATCCTTGCAGACTTTTTGTCTGCACAGAGGGCGGAGGTTGTTGCCATGTCAATTTTTGAGTATAACGAAGAAGAAGAAATGAAAAAAATCCGCGCTGATGAATACAGTGTGGGAAAAGCGGAAAATGTACTTGATCTGCTGGAGGATGTGGGAGAAATTCCTGCCGGGCTTCATGAACGGATCCTATCGGAAACCGACTTAGTGCTTCTGAAAAAGTGGCTTAAGTTGGCGGCCAAAGCCAGGACGGTCCGGGAATTCATGGACCAATCAGGACTGGCCTGATACCGGGCAGCTTATGGCAGAGACGAATCAGGGGGAGAACCTGTAAAGACCAAACCGGATATTTTCATGGTCTTAAACGATAAAAGTTGACAAATAAAGTTGTCATTGACAACTTTATTTGTCAATGCTATGATAAGGATGACAAGGAAAGTTGTCATCCTTTTTTGTGTTACAGGGAATTTCACGGGAACAGCCGTGGGAAAGGAGGCCGTAATGCCATTATATAACCAACTGAAGGAGCATCGGGCAAGACTGGGAGTAAACCAGGAGGAGCTTGGGAAAATGGCCGGTGTATCCAGGCAGACGATCAGCCTGATTGAGAGAGGGGATTACTCGCCTTCCGTGAGTCTGGCCCTGAAGCTGGCTGCTATCTGTCAGACTACGGTGGAGGACATTTTCCGATATGAAGAGTAAAGATAACCGTTCGGCAGGTCCGTGCATTTACGGTTCTGCCCGGGATTCAGGACTGAAAAAAGCAATAATGCAATAGCAGCGGATGGCCGGCTGTGACCGGCGGATGGGAGAGAACGATGAAGGACAATAAAAACAAACCTAAAAGTATGGGACGAATTCTTGCTAAAATGGCATTGTGGCTGGTTATAGGGGGAGTTATCGGCTACGCGGCAGCATTTCTTGTTTTTGCCGTCAAGGGGGATACGGCAGACGCCATGCGTTTCTTTTATAACGGCTATTTACAGTATGCATTAGGGTACCAGGCAGGCTTTTTTGTGGTTTTAGGTGCGGTGGCCCTTGTGTATTACCGGAAAGCGGGAGCACAGATCAGGCTGGGAACCTACGAAGGCGAGGATCAGGCAAACGATTATCAGAATGCCGCTATGACCGCCAATGAAATGAATATGGTCATCCAGTTTTTGCTGTTCGGTTTAGCCATGGATAAGAAGAATCCGTATATGCTTGTGTCTGTAGTTCTGTTTCTAGTGTTCTGTTCTGTGGTGTTTCTTATGGAAGCGCTTCTGATAAAACAGATTAAAAAAATCCATCCCTTAAAAGAAGGGGATGTGGGCGACACTAATTTTAATAAGAAATGGATGGAAAGCTGTGACGAAGCCGAACGGATGATAGTTTACAAGTCTGCCTACGGTACCTTCCAGGTCATGAAATCCCTGCTTCCTATTATGGAAGCGGTTGCCCTCCTGGGGAAATTAATGTTCGGCACCGGCAATTTTCCCATTGTCCTGGTGTGCGTTCTGTGGGGCGTACACACGGGCGTATACTGCTTTTACTGCATGAGACTGGAGAAAAACGGGCCGGAGTAGGACGCGATGTCCGCCGGCCGTGAACAGTAACATTCCATGGCTGGCGGACAGAAATGGGAATTGTTTCCAGACCCACCGTATGCTACACTGAAGGTAGAAAGCGCCGGCATGTCAGAAAGGGCCACCTTTGAATAGCGGCGCCAAAACAGGCAAAAACTATAAACAAAAGCCGCAGGATTTCCGTACAGGGAATCAGGGAGGAGGCAGTATGCTGAAAAATCATGTGGAGCAGGAAAAACCCCGGGAAGAGGAATTGCTCAGACGGCTGGAGGATGCGAGGAACCACCTGTTTGCCTTACAGATGCAGATTAAGGACAGGGGGCTTCCGGTGCTGGTCCTGATGGAAGGCTGGGGGGCCGCCGGAAAAGGAAGTACGATAGGTAAAATTATCCGTAACATTGATCCCCGTTTCTTCAAGGTGGCGACCATGTCCGCCCCCACGGAGGAGGAACTGCGCAAGCCTTTCCTGTACCGCTATTTTGCACGACTGCCGGAAGCGGGGAAATTCACGTTTCTGGATTCCGGCTGGATGGAAGAAATCACCGGTGATGTGCTGCGGGATAAGCTGGATCAAAAGGGGTATGCTTCCCGTATTGAAAGCGTGAAGCGTTTTGAAAGGCAGCTGACGGATAACGGCTATCTGGTGATGAAATTTTTCTTCCATATAGAAGAAAAAGAGCAGAAAAAACGTCTGGACGGCCTTCTGTCAAACGAGGATACCAGCTGGAGGGTGAGCGATTCTGACCGCTGGCAGAGTAAGCATTATGACAAATGCATGAAGGTATTTGACCGGTATCTGAATGATACCAATGTGTCAACCGCACCCTGGTACATTGTGGATGCCCATTCCCGTAAATGGGCGCAGCTGCAGGTATTGGAAATGCTGTGTCAGGGAATAGAGGTGGCGCTGCAGAATAAGAGCCTGGCGGTCCCTCTGCTGCAGAACACTTTCCCTCTGGAAAAAATGCCTCGGCTGGAGGAAATTCCCCTGGATAAAACCATGGAGGAAGAGGAATACCAGGAGGAGCTGGAAAAGCTTCAGAAAAGGCTGGGAGAGCTTCACAACCGGCTTTACCGCAAACGCGTGCCTCTGATCATTGCCTACGAAGGCTGGGATGCCGCCGGAAAAGGAGGCAATATAAAACGGATCACCGGAGCGCTGGATCCCAGAGGCTTTGAGGTGCATCCCATCGCCAGCCCGGAACCGCATGAAAAAGCGCGGCACTATCTGTGGCGTTTCTGGACCCGGCTGCCCAAGACGGGCCATGTTGCCATTTTCGACCGCACCTGGTACGGAAGAGTCATGGTGGAACGCATTGAAGGCTTCTGCAGCACCAACGACTGGCAGCGGGCCTATAACGAAATCAATGAATTCGAAAAGGAGCTGGTAGACTGGGGCGCAGTGGTTATCAAATTCTGGGTCCATATTGATAAGGATACGCAGCTGGAACGCTTTAACGAGAGACAGAACACACCCGAAAAACGGTGGAAAATAACCGATGAGGATTGGAGAAACCGGGAAAAATGGGATTCCTATGAGGCGGCTGTAAACGAAATGATACAAAAGACCAGCACGGTTTATGCACCCTGGCATATCCTGGAGTCCACGGACAAAAAATATGCCAGAATCAAAGCGCTGAAGATTGTGATCCGGGAACTGGAAAAGATCCTGGGGGAATCATAGCAGCCGCAGGGCACAAAGATCTGTCTGGACGGTTACCATTTACCGCAGTTCAGGTTATTTCCTGAACTGCGGTTCTTCTGATAATTTCTTAATAGAAGAGGAATATTCCGAAGGCGTCATTCCTGTCACCTTTTTAAACTGCCTGGAAAAGTAGTGGACTGAGGTATAACCCATGGTGTCGGCTATCTGTGTGAAGTTCAGACTCTGGTTCCGGATGAGCTGCTTTGCCGCATCAATTTTCATATGGGAAAAATAATCGATGATGCCGCAGCCGTTTCGTTCCCGGAACAGCTTCTGCAGCTGGGACCGCCCCACCAGATTGTCTTTGCAGATCTGTTCGATGGTCAGCTGGGAATACAGGTTCTGTTCCAGATACGTCATAATCCGTTCATATAAATCCACATCGGATTTCTGCTTCAGGGTGGAAGGCTGCCTGCGTTCCTGACGGGATGCGGTGTAGCGGCGGATCAGCTGTATCAGCAGCTGTTCCAGATGGAGCTGTATCATCTGGCTGCAGCCGAAGGGCGGATTTTCAGCCGGTTCCATCTTTTTTAAATACGGATCATCCAGAGGGCAGGAAAACATCTGCCGGGCCTCCATTATGATCTGGGCAATCAGGCTCCGCTCCGCCTCCCCGATGGTAAGGATCCGATCCTTGAAAAAATCCATGGAAGGAGAAGTACACTCAAAGGAAACCACCACCACATTGGGCGCGACTTTTCCGTTGGACCGCACCGTATGGAATTCATTCGGCTTATGGAAGATGATTTCGTCCTTTTTCAGGGAAAGGGTGCGGCTTCCTGCCACCACATCCACTTCCCCCTTGTCCACACACAGGAACTCCCAGAAATTATGGGCTTCCCCGGGAAATGAGAAATCATTCATGTATTCAAAATAATGGACGGTAAAGAGCTTGCTGATCAGAAGGGATTGATGTAAGGTTACAGATTCGTAGTTATTGACGGTATTCGGCTCCATTTGTATCATCCTCCGGCTCCGGAGCAGGGAAAACAGGTTTCTTCCCGAATTCTTCCCGCATGTATTTCCCGCATCCCGGCTTTATCTTCTGTTTCTCAAACTACGCAGAGGGCCATCTGGCACCTGCGTAGTTTGAGTTCTATTATATATAGTAACAAATTTTACGCAGTAAATCACCTTTTTTTCTTCCGTTTTATTGAGAATTTTATAATAGTACAAAGATTTGGATGCATTGTGCAAAAAATAAATAGGGAATTGTGCAATCCGACTTTTTGCTGTGCCCAATAATCCGATTGGGATAGAAATACATAATAGAAAAATGGTGATGTTACCTGAAAAATTGTAAAAAAAGACGAGAAATGCCATGATCGGATAAAAAACCGAAATTATTGTGTAAATAATTTTTGTACAAGAGTGTTATAATGAAACTGCAAAACGGGGACAGCCGGCGGGACTGCGGCTGAGAAACATAAGGTGAGGTAGGAAAATGGATAATTTGGACATGAATTTGGTAAAAGAAAAAATTGCTCCCAGGTTCCGCACGGAAGGAATCCTGACGGAGGCGGTTCCTTACGGAAGCGGCCATATCAATGATACCGTATGTCTGACCTGTGATTTGGGAAGCGGGAAACACAGACGTTATATCCTGCAGCGCATGAACGATGATATTTTTAAGAAACCCAGGGAACTGATGGAAAACATCATGAATGTCACCTCTTTCCTCCGGAATAAAATCATCAGGAACGGCGGCGACCCGGATCGGGAAACCCTGAATGTTATCCGCACCGTGGACGGAGAGAATTATCTGGTGGACGAGGACGGGGACTTCTGGAGGATGTATATTTTTATTGAAGATGCCACCAGCTTTGATACCGTGGAAAAGCCGGAGGACTTCTATAACAGTGCTCTTTCTTTTGGCAATTTCCAGAAGCTGCTTGCGGATTATCCGGCAGCGACCCTGCATGAGACGATCCCTGATTTCCACAATACGGTGAAACGGTTTGCCGATTTCAGAAAAGCGGTGGAAGCGGATACCTTCAAAAGGGCGGCAGGAGTGGAAAAGGAAATCCGTTTTGTGCTGGACAGGGAGCCGGATACCCATGTTATCTGTGATGCCCTGGCTAAAAACAGGATTCCGCTGCGTGTGACCCATAATGACACCAAGCTGAATAATATTATGATAGATAATAAAACCGGTAAAGGGCTCTGCGTCATTGACCTGGATACGGTTATGCCGGGTTCCGCCCTCTATGACTACGGCGATTCCATTCGTTTCGGAGCCAGCACAGGAGCGGAGGACGAGAAAAACCTGGATCTGATCAGCTGTGATTTAAAGCTGTTTGAGATATATACAAAGGGTTATGTGGAAGGCTGCGGGGGCAGCCTGACGGAGCAGGAAATCAGGATGCTTCCCATGGGGGCCAAGTTGATGACGCTGGAATGCGGAATGCGCTTCCTGGCGGATTACCTCCAGGGTGATGTATATTTTAAAATCCATCGTCCCGAACATAATCTGGATCGGGCACGCACACAATTCAAGCTGGTTGCGGATATGGAAAGCAAGTGGGACAAAATGATGAGTATTGCAGAGAAGTATATATAAAACAGCAGGCTGCCTTTAGGGGAATGATATAGATGAAAAATACCGTGCCGGTTTTCCGGCGCGGTATTTTTATGGGCGGGTATCCCCGTCAGGCGGCAGTGCGGAAGAGACGCGCTGTTTTCACGCGCCTTTCCTCCATTTCCGTGACGGTAACCTGCCAGTCATGGAAGCGGAAGGAATCCCCCTTTTCGGGTATTTTCCGAAGCTCATTCATTATCCAGCCGTTAACCGATACACTTTCCGTTTCCTCTTCAATACCCAGCTGCTCAAAAAGCTTATCCGCGTTGGCGCTTCCCATAACAACGAATTCATTGCCGGAAAGCTTCTGTATGGACTGTATAATTTCATCATGTTCATCCCAGATTTCACCTACCAGCTCTTCCAGGATATCCTCCAGGGTAATAATCCCTACGGTTCCTCCGAATTCATCGATAACAATGGCGATATGCAGCTTTGAAGCCTGCAGCTCCTGCAGCAAATGGCTGATCTTCCTGTGCTTGGTGATGTAGAGGGCCGGACGTATTACGTCCTTTATTCCTGCGGGAAACGAACCAGCCGTACGCGCTTGTGCGTCAGGTTGGCGGCTGTCGTGAGGGTCAAATACTCCGCGGCTTGCTTCAGGGCATTCGGCTTTCTTTCCCGCTCCGTAAATCTGGTTATAAAAGTCCTTGTGATACAGAATGCCGGTAATGTTATCAATGGAATCATGATATACCGGGAGCCTGGAATAACCTGTGGCTGCAAAGACGGAAGCGATTTCTTCTTTGGAGGAATCCATGCTCACCCCTTTGATATCAATTCTCGGCGTGAGAATGTCCGCTGCCTTTAAATCGTTGAATTCAATGGCGTTACGCAGCAAATCCCCTTCCTGTTCGTCGATCCCGCCGCCCTGCCTCGCTTCCTCTACAATGGTTATCAGTTCCTCTTCTGTAATCGCCTGGCTGGAGGATGTGCGGAAAAGCCTGGATAACACCCGCTTCCAAAGCTTGAACAAATAATTCAGGGGAGTGAGGAGTATCGCCATAACATTCAGGATAGGTGCGGAAAACATGGCAAAGCTTTCGGGACTTTCCTTTGCAATACTTTTCGGAGAAACTTCACCGAAAATAAGGACGATGACGGTGGTGGCGGCAGTGGACACACTGGCGCCCAAATCTTCTCCCAAAAGACGCACAAACAAAAGTGTGGCAAGAGAGGCGCAGGCGATATTCACGATATTATTGCCGATGAGAATGGTGGACAGAAGCCTGTCATAATCCGCCGACAGTTTCAAAACCAAAGCGGCCCGTTTGTTTCCCTTTTCAGCCATATTCTTAATACGGATACGGTTTAAAGAAGAAAATGCAGTTTCCGTTGCCGAGAAATAAGCAGACATGATAATACAAAATACAATTATGAGCAAAGTAATATTCATATGTAAATGAAATCCTTTCTTTTTTCAATCCTATGACAGTTACCCGGAAAATGATATCTCTGTTCATTCCAGCAGAATAACCGCAGGGCATTGAAAGCGGGAAGGGTTCCCGTCGCCGTCGTCCGATTCTTCCATAATAATGCATTCCTCCTTTCTGCTGTTATTTTTTATGAAACAGAATACCAGACCGGGAGATAAGAATCAAGAATCCTGGGTGTAATTTAGCAATAATTTAACATATGCCATTTGCCGTTATTTTGCCTTCCGTAATTTAAGATTGATTCCTTTTTCTGTTTCCTCTATAATAAAGTATTAGTAACCAACTAGGAAAGTTTTATTGATGCATTACATAAATAGAAGGAGGAAACACATGGTAACATTACTGGAAGGCGGTGCCTATCTTGTAAACGGCACGGAAATCATTCCTGATAATCAGGAAGCGGCTGCTGCTATTGCGGCAAAAACCGGAAAGCAGATAGATAAGGAAGCGGCGGCAAAGGAAACGATTAGCTACGGGATTCTGGAGAGCCACAATACCTCCGGCAGCATGGACAACCTGAAAATTAAATTTGACAAGCTCACATCCCATGACATCACTTTTGTGGGGATTATTCAGACGGCGAGGGCTTCCGGCCTGACGAAGTTCCCCATCCCCTATGTACTCACCAACTGTCACAATTCCCTTTGTGCGGTAGGCGGAACCATCAATGAGGACGACCATCTGTTCGGGCTTACCTGCGCAAAGAAGTACGGCGGAGTTTATGTTCCCCCTCATCAGGCGGTTATCCACCAGTTTGCCAGGGAAATGCTGGCGGGCGGCGGCAGGATGATTCTTGGATCCGATTCTCATACCCGCTACGGCGCCCTGGGCACTATGGCTATGGGGGAAGGCGGGCCGGAGCTGGTTAAACAGCTTCTGAACCAGACCTATGATATCAAGATGCCCGGCGTGATAGGCGTTTATCTTACCGGGGAGCCGGTAAAGGGGGTAGGTCCCCAGGACGTTGCGCTGGCTATTATTGGGGCTGTTTTCAAAAATGGGTATGTGAAAAATAAAGTGATGGAATTCGTAGGCCCCGGCGTTGAAAAATTAAGTGCGGATTTCCGTATCGGCATTGATGTTATGACCACGGAGACAACCTGCCTTTCCTCCATCTGGAAAACAGATAAGGTTATCGGGAAATTTTACGAAATCCATGGAAGAAAAGAAGAATATAAGGAACTTGCCCCCGGAGAGGCGGCGTATTATGACGGCATGATCTGCGTGGATCTGTCTGCGGTAAAACCTATGATCGCCATGCCTTTCCATCCCAGCAATACGTATACTATTGAAGAAGTGAATGCCAATCTGGAGGATATCCTCCATGAAGTGGAGCAGCGGGCGGCGGTAAGCCTTGACGGCGCGGTGGAATATTCCCTGAAGGATAAGGTAAGAAACGGAAAATTCTATGTGGATCAGGGGATTATTGCAGGCTGTGCGGGAGGCGGTTTTGAGAATATCTGCGCGGCGGCGGATATCCTGAAGGGACAATACATCGGTTCGGATGAATTCACCCTGAGCGTATACCCGGCTTCCATGCCTGTCTATATGGAGCTTATTAAAAACGGCTGTGCGGCCGCAATTCTGGAAACCGGCGCGGTAATGAAGACTGCCTTCTGCGGTCCCTGCTTCGGTGCAGGGGATACGCCTGCCAATAACGGCTTCAGCATTCGTCATTCCACCAGGAACTTCCCCAACAGGGAAGGAAGCAAGCTCCAGAACGGGCAGATTGCATCTGTCGCCCTCATGGATGCCCGATCCATTGCTGCAACGGCAGCCAATAAAGGTTTCCTCACGCCCGCTACGGAATTTGAGGGTGAGCTTGGAAAATATAAATATCATTTTGATTCCAAGATTTATGAAAACCGTGTATTCGATTCCAGGGGCGTGGCCGATCCGGAGGTGGAAATCCATTTCGGTCCCAATATCAAAGACTGGCCGGCAATGTGCAGCCTTCCTGAGAATATGGTGCTTCAGGTGGTATCCGAAATCCATGATCCGGTCACCACAACGGACGAACTGATCCCTTCCGGGGAAACCTCCTCCTACCGCTCCAACCCCCTGGGGCTTGCGGAGTTCACCCTGTCCAGAAAAGATCCCGCCTATGTGGGAAGGGCAAAGGAAATCCAAAAAGCGCAGACCGCAGTGATGGAAGGCAGATGCCCTGTAGAGGCAAAACCCGAGCTGGTTCCTGTCATGGAAACCATCCATAAGCAGTTCCCGGAGGCGGGAGAAGGAAATATCGGTTTTGGTTCCACTATTTTTGCGGTCAAGCCCGGAGACGGTTCCGCAAGAGAACAGGCGGCGAGCTGTCAGAAGGTGCTGGGAGGCTGGGCTAATATAGCCAATGAATACGCCACCAAGAGATACCGTTCCAACCTGATCAACTGGGGAATGCTTCCTTTCCTTATAGAAGAAGGGGAACTGCCCTTCGCCAATCTGGATTATCTGTTTATCCCCGGGATCCGGAAGGCAGTGGAGGAAGAGCAGGGCAGCATTACCGCTTATGCGGTGAAAGCGGACGGACTGAAGCCTTTCACCCTCACATTAGGTGATTTGACAAAGGAAGAACGCCGGATTATTTTGGAGGGCTGCCTTATCAATTACAACAGAGTATAAAAAAATATGAGCCGTATCTGCGTTTTTTCCCGCGCCCTGGTTTCCCGGCGCGGGAAAAATCCCGGAGGCGGCTTTTCTGTCCCTTTTTTCTGCAGGAAGCGCAGTAAATATAAGTTCATGGGGTATTTGCTCTGCGTTCCGTTTGGCCCGTTGTCCGCGGGAATAAATTCACGATTGTCACATAAAATATAGTACCTGCAATTTACGCTGCGGATCCGGTTGTTTGCAGGACGCCGGCGGGATAAAACCGGCAGGATGAGAATGGTAACCATTTTTGCGGGAAAAGGAGAAATGCATATGGACAGAAATTCCCTATTACCGAAAGCGCGGTCTTTTTCCCGAAGACCGCTGCAGGGTACGTTCCGAAGCACCGCAGGCCGGCAGAGGCTGCTGGACCTTTGCGCGGTGCTTTTATTTTTGCTGCTTCTGCCCTATGCCTGCAGTTTATTGTTCGGAAAGGGAGAGGTGGGAGAGGAAACCCTGGCGGTACCCGGAGAGGAAAGCAGCATTATGGTGGCCTGCGAAACCGGGGTCGGTGTGAGCAGGCTTCCTCTGGAAACCTATGTGGAGGGCGCTCTTGCCGCGAGCATTCCCGCGGACTGTGAAGAGGAGACTCTCAAGGCCCAGGCGGTAATCCTGCGCACCCTCTGCATGCGGGCCTATGAAAACAGAAGTTCCATTGATGATAATCTCATTTATGCCCGGGATATCGGACAGGATTATCTGGATGTCCGCAGCAGGGAAACCCTCTGGGAGGATGCCTATGAAGAAAAACAGGCCAAAATATCCTCCGCCGCGGCGCAGACCAGAGGAATGTACCTGACCTGGGAAGGCCAGGTGATTGAACCCGCTTATTTCTGGCTCAGCGCGGGAAAGACAAGAAACGGAAAAGAAGTGTTCGGAGAGGGCTACGACTACCTGACAAGCGTGGACTGCAGCCATGACATCGAGGCGTCCGGCTACAGCAGCACCGTCACCCTGAAGGAAAAAGATTTCTGGCAGACCATGGGAGTGGACGGGGCTGAAAAAATCACCCTGACCCGGGACAGCGCCGGTTATGTGCTGTGGGTGGAGGCAAAAGGAATACATATGTCCGGAGAAAAATTCCGAAGCCTTTTTTCCATCCAGTCCTCTTGCTTTACCATAAGTGAAAATGGGGGAACCGTCACGCTGGAAAGTAAGGGAGTAGGGCATGGTCTGGGATTCTGCCAGTATGAGGCGAACAGAAGGGCAGTACAGGGAGAAGATTTTCTCGCGCTTTTAAAAGGTTTTTTTGAAGGCGTTGAAATACAAAAAACTGAATAAAGGAAAGGAAAACGGAAAGACTAAGCTTGAAGGATTTCAACTGATAATTGGCATCTGCCAAAATGAATAGGAAAGAGAAGGAATGCCCTATGAGAAGAAGAAGGAGATCAAGCTTTAGAAAAGAAAAAGCGATCATGCTGGTGTCCAGCTGCCTCGTTCTGACGGCGCTGACTGCTACCGGTTTGTATGTAAGAAACAAAAGTCAGGACAAGGAAGACGGATATGTGGTGGATTTCACCGCTTTGGAAGAATCCAATAAAGAAAAAGCAGGAGAAGCACAGGCCGACGGCAGCACAGGAGACGGCCAGCTTGCCGACAGCGGTGAACTGGATTACGATCCCAGCTTCCAGGAAGCCAATTCCGGAGATGTGGACAACCCCGGCATGAACATGCTGGGAAGCACGGCCGGACAAAATCAGGCATCTTTGGAAAACGGACAGGCAGGCGAAGGCCTGGCGGATGCCGCACAGAACGAACAGGCGGCAAAGGATGAGGAACTTGCTGCCGCAGATCCGGCTGAAGAAGTGCTGGAAGCCAATGCGGCGGATGCCATTGCCAAAACAGACGATTCCTCCGATACCGCAAAACGTGACGAGGATGCCATGAACACCACACCCGCCCTTGATTTTACGGACAGCGATACCCTGGTATGGCCTATCGTGGGAAATGTACTTGTCAATTACAGCATGGACAAGACCGTTTATTTCGCAACTCTCCAGCAATACAAGTATAATCCCGCCATCATTATCGCAGCCACCCAGGGAGAAGGAATTGCCGCAGCAGCGGATGGACAGGTTTCCTCCGTCTATCAGGATCCTGAAATCGGAATGGCTGTCGTGGTTAACCTGGGAGACGGCTATGAGCTTACCTACGGACAGCTCACCGATCTTACCGTTGCGGAAGGTGATGTGATCACCACAGGAGAAATTATAGGAAAGGTAGCGGAACCCACGAAATATTACAGCGTGGAGGGCTGCAATGTTTATTTCAAGCTGACCAAGGACGGCCAACCGGTGAATCCGCTGAACAGGCTGAGCTGAAATGGGTGAAACGCTTCTTATTATAAATGGGCGCATTCTGACTATGGCAGGGAAAGTCCTGCCAGGGGGATGCGTGCTTATTGAAAATGGAAAAATTGCCGCAGTTACGGATCAGATAAAAATACCGGAGGGCAGAGACACGGAAGTTATCGATGCCTCCGGTTGTCTGGTTATGCCCGGCCTCGTAGAGGCGCACTGCCATGTGGGCATCACGGAAGAGAAAAAAGGCATGGAGGGAGACGACTGCAACGAAAACGTGTCTCCCATCACACCCTGGCTGAGGGCACTGGATGCGGTAAACACCATGGACGCCGCTTTTGATGACGCTGTCCGTGCGGGAATCACCTCTATCATGGTAGGCCCGGGAAGCTCCAATATCGTGGGCGGCCAGTTTATCTTTATTAAAACAAAAGGCCGTCGCATTGACGATTTAATCGTCAAAGAACCCGCTGCCATGAAAATCGCTTTCGGGGAAAATCCAAAAGTGAACTTTGCCGACCAGCAGAAATCACCTGTCACCCGGATGGCTATAGCCGGGCTGCTCCGGGAAGAACTCTTCAAAGCCGTACAATACCAAAAGAAAAAACAAGCCTGGCAGGCTTCCCGGCAGGATAAAGACAAACCATCCGATGCTCCCTTTGAACCCGATTTCCGCATGGAATGCTGGCTGCCCGTCCTGGAAGGGAAAATCCCCCTCAAAGCCCATGTACATCGCGTGGATGATATCTTTACCGCAATCAGGATCGCCAGGGAGTTCGGCCTTTCCATCACCCTTGACCACTGCAGCGAAGGCCACCTCATAGCCGGGGAACTGGCCAGGGAAGGCTTTCCTGCCATCGTAGGACCCGACCTGTCAAGCCGCAGCAAGATCGAGGTACAGAACATGGCCTTTAAAACGGCGGGCATTCTCCACAAAGCCGGAGTTCTCGTGGCCATAACCACGGACCATCCCGTCACCCTCATCCAGTCCCTCCCTCTTTGTGCAGGCCTTGCCGTAAAATCCGGCCTCCCTATGGAAGAGGGCCTGCGTGCCATCACCTGCAACCCCGCCCGCATCTGCCGTGTCTACGACAGAGTAGGCAGTCTGGAACCCGGAAAAGATGCAGATATCGCCATTTTTTCCGGCAACCCCATGGAAACCTTCACCAAAACCATGTGCACCATAATTAACGGCAATATCGTATACCGTGCCGAAAATTTCTAACCATTTCCTCTAAAATTCCTGCCGGTAACAGCCGGCCCGGCTTCATTGCCGTCAAAACAAAGGTTCTTTCCCCTGTCCCCGGACAGGGGAGAGAACCTTCCGCATGTCTTATCTCTCCATTTGTCCCTCCCTGCATTGTCCCGGCCTCCCGGTTTGCAAGCTTCCGTTTCTGCAGCGTTACTGTTTAGTCCGTGACCAGTAACTTAGCAGCACACAGCGCCAAAAAAGAAGCACTTTTTTCATTTTACAAACGCTGTATATATGCTACAATTGAGAAGCACAGTCAAAAATACACTTTTCAGACTTGTCCCTGCATAAACAGGAGGGGTGAAAAATAAGGTAGAAAAAGGGTAACCGTTCACAGGAATCCAGCCGTTTGTGAAGGAGAGGGACTGTTACCAAAAAGAAAGACTGTGGAATGACGGGATAAGGGAGGAAATGCATGAAAATCGTAGTGTTAGGCGGCGGAATCAGTACAGAAAGGGATGTATCCCTCAGCTCCAGCCGGATGATTTATCAAGCGCTGAAGAAAAAAGGACACCAGGCCATTCTTCTGGATGTCTATTTAGGATATGAAGGGGACTATGAAGATATTTTTGAAAAGGATAGGGACTGGGCGGAAACTATCGGTGGGGTTCGGGAAAGCAATCCGGATATTTCCCGGATAAAAGCGATGCGCCCAGACGGCGGGAAGAGCTTTTTCGGCCCGGGAGTCATCCCTGTCTGCCAGATGGCGGATGTGGTTTTCCTGGGACTGCACGGCGAAGACGGGGAAAACGGAAAGGTACAGGCGGCCTTTGACCTGCTGGGAATCCGGTATACCGGTACGGATTATGTCAGTTCCGCACTGGCTATGGATAAAAGCCTGGCAAAGGAGCTGTTTGCTTTCCATTCCATACCCACCCCGGAGGGGATCCATGTGGTAAAAGGTGAGGATAACGGGGAACGGGTGCCTTTTCCCTGTGTGGTAAAAGCCTGCAGGGGCGGATCCAGCGTCGGTGTATGCATCGCCCATGATGAGACGGAATACCAGGCGGCCCTAAAGGAAGCTTTCCTATATGATGAGGAAGCGGTAGTTGAACAATATATTCAGGGCCGGGAATTTTCCTGTGCCGTCATCGACGGAAAAGCCTTGCCGGTGATTGAAATTGCACCCATCAGCGGATTTTATGATTATAAAAATAAATACCAGGCGGGCAGCACGGTTGAAACCTGCCCTGCTGATCTGCCGGAAGAGAAGGCGGAGGAAATGCAGCGCATCTCCGAGCAGGTATTTCAGGCGCTGCGCCTGAAGCAGTATGCCCGTATGGATTTCATGATGGACGAGGACGGGAAGGTCTATTGCCTGGAGGCCAATACGCTGCCGGGAATGACACCCACCTCCCTGATTCCTCAGGAAGCGCAGGCTATCGGCATCTGCTTTGAGGATCTGTGCGAATGGATTCTGCAGCTGGCACTGAAGGACGGAATGTAACCATCCGGGCTGTCTGAACGATTACGAACGAACCGGAACGGAATAGCATGAGGAGAAACCGAGTATGAAAAATATGACACTGACCAATATTGCAAAGGTCTGTGAAGGAAGGCTTGTGTACCCTTCCGAAGAGAGCAGGAAGGAAACATGCAGCAGGGAAGCAGCCGGCGTTGTGATCGATTCCAGAAAGGCGGCCGCGGATTTTATATTTGTTGCCACAAAGGGGGAACGGGTGGACGGACACCGGTTTATACCTGATGTTTTTGCCGGAGGTGCCCTGGGCGCAGTATGTGAAAAGGAGCCGGAGGATATACCAGGCCCTTGTATTGTTGTTAAGGACAGCTTTGAGGCCCTGAAACGGATCGCTGAATTCTACCGCAGGCAGCTGCCTGTAAAGGTGGTGGGAATCACCGGAAGTGTGGGAAAGACCAGCACAAAGGAGTTTGTGGCGGCGGTGCTCGCCCAAAAGTATAAGGTACACAAAACCCAGGGTAACTATAATAATGAAATAGGGGTACCGCTTACCGTGCTTTCCATGCCCGGGGATACGGAGGTGGCCGTGCTGGAAATGGGGATCAATCATTTTGGGGAAATGCATAATCTGAGCCGTATTGCCAGGCCGGATATCTGTATTATGACCAATATCGGCCAGTGCCATCTGGAATTCCTGGGAAGCCGGGAGGGGATCCTGAAGGCAAAATCAGAAATCTTTGATTTTATGGACGAAGACGGCAGCGTTTGTGTGAACGGTGATGATGATATGCTGGCTTCCATAAAGGAAGTGAAGGGCAAAAAGCCTGTCACCTTCGGCCTGTCGGAGGAATGTCAGGTATATGCCACGGATATCCGGGGGAAAGGTCTGTTTGGAAGCGAGGCGGTCATCCACGGGAACGGGGAAAGCTTTGCGGTACAAATCCCCCTGCCGGGAGAGCATATGGTATATAACGCCCTGGCGGCAACCGCGGCGGGGCTGCTGCTTGGGCTGAAGCCGGAGGAAATCCGGGACGGGATTGCCGGGGCGGAAAGCGTGAGCGGGCGAAGCCATATAGTTAAGCTGGCGGATAAGGTGCTGATCGATGACTGCTATAATGCCAATCCGGTTTCTATGGAGGCTGCTGTTGATTTGCTTCTGCAGGCGGACGGCCGCAGGGTCGCCGTCATGGGAGATATGTTTGAGCTGGGGGAGCAGGAAAAGGAAATGCACGCCCGTGTGGGAAAATACGCGGTTGACGCAGGTGTGGAATGCGTTATCTGCGCAGGAACACTGGCCCGCTGTATTTATGAAGGGGCAGTGAAAGCGGCAGAAGAAAAGAACACGGGCGCGGCAGGTGCTGTTTTCTATTTTGAAGACAGGGAAAGCCTGCTCAAAGGGATAGAAGAGATACTCAGGCCCGGAGATACCGTATTGATTAAAGCTTCCCATGGTATGGGATTTGAAAAGATAGTGGAGCAGCTGTCATGATTGTATCCGTATCCAGGCGGACCGATATCCCGTGCCGGCACAGCGAATGGTTTATGAACCGGATCCGGGCCGGATATGTGGTGGTGAGAAATCCCATGAACCACGGCCAGATCAGCAGAATCCCCCTTTCCCCGGAAACCGTGGATGGCATCGTATTCTGGAGCAAGGATCCGGCGCCCCTCATGCCCTATCTGAAGGAGCTTTCCGACAGGGGCTACCGGTATTATTTCCAGTTCACGCTGACCCCCTACGGAAAAAACCTGGAACCGGGGCTGCGGGATAAAAAGGAGATCGAGGACTGCTTCCGGGAGCTTGCCCGGGAAATCGGAAGAGAGCGCATCATATGGCGTTATGATCCGGTGGTGGTAAATGAGGTCCTGAATCCGGCTTACCATAAAAGGGAATTTGCAAGACTTTGCAGAGAGCTTCAGGGATGCATGCGGAGTATTACCATCAGCTTTGTGGATATGTACGAAAAGCGCGGGATAGGAAACGCCGCGCAGCGATCCGGCTGCCCGGAGGCGGGGAGTGACGCCCTGCGTTTACGGGAGGAGAAACTTCTGCGTCCTGTAAATAAAGAAGAAATGGAAGAGCTTGCCGCCTTTTTTTCCCGCACCGCATCATCTATGGGCATTCCTGTAAATGCCTGCTGTGAAGAAGCGGATCTGTCCGCTCTGGGTGTGGGAAGGGCCGCCTGTATCGATAAGGCGGTGCTGGAGGAAATCCTGGGCGGAAAGCTCCGCCTTAAGCCGGATAAAGGGCAGCGGAAAGGCTGCGGCTGTTATGAAAGCGTTGATATCGGCGCTTACAATACCTGCCGCAACGGCTGCATTTACTGCTATGCTAACCATTCGCCAAGGTCCCTGGAGGAAAATCTGCGTAAGGCGGACAAACAGGGAGAGCTGCTCGTGGGCAGCGTCCGGGAAGGGGAGAAGGTGAGGGAGCGAAAGGCTGTTTCCTGCTTCGAAGGGCAGTATGAACTGCCCCTTTGAGAAAATAAGGATATCCGTTCCTGTTCCGTCCATAGGTGTATTTGCTGCAGATCGGAAAACAGCTTATGTTCATTCGTTGTGACAGGCTTTCCGATATGCGCTGGCGGTCATGCGGCAGTGCTTCAGGAAACACTGGGCGAAATAGCTCTGGGAGGAAAAGCCCGAGGACTGGGCGACCTCCGTAATACTGTAATCCGTAGTGGCCAGCAGCTCTTTGCTGGCCTTTATTCTTACCTCACACAGATAATTGATGGGGGAGCAACCGAACTGGCGTGTGAAGGCATGCACCATATAATATTTATTCAGATGGGACACCTCCGCAAGGGTATCCAGGGTGATATCCTGGGGATAGTTTGACTCAATGTACTGTTTCAGCTTAATACACTCGCGGCTGGATTTAACGGAAGGGACGAACTCAAAGTCAAAATGTGTGCGCCGGATCAGGTTGACAATCAGCAGTTCCAGCAGATCCTGGCATACCAGTTCGTAATGAGGTTTCTTTTCCTCCATTTCCGAGAGCAGCCCATTCATAAGATAGATAAACTTGGCATGATCATTCCTGCAGTTGAAAATAATGTGCTCGTGATCCCCTTCAAAAGAAAAATTAAGCCCTTCCACGCCCAGGATGATATATTCCAGAGGAACCTCTCCCACCGAACGTTCCGTATGGGCGATATTGGCGTTTATGATAATGAAATCATCCTCTTTTATCGGATAAATCTGATCTTCTATCAAATAATTCCCGTTCCCCTTTTTAATATAGCATAACTCCGTAAAGTAATGGGTATGGGGCAGGCTCGGCCAGTCATTTTCATAAACGGAATGTGTGACGTATAACAGTTTGGCATTGATCGGATTAATATCATCATTTTCCAGCGGATATCTTGAAATAGGCATAAATACGCTCCTTTTTTAGAAATACTGCGTTGGCAAAAATAGGATGTGCAAAGAAAGTGAGCATTTGTACAAAAAAGATGTGCAAAAATGTAAAAATGACAACCTCAAAAATCCCCCTCTTAAGCACATTGTTTAAAAAAATTATTTAATTTTTTCTTTGATGCACGTTTATCACTAAAAATATTTTATCAAATGTTGCTTCAAAAAGCAATAATTATAAAAAATGAAGCAACATATGGATTGTATAGATATGTTATTGAGGATATACTGATATTATCAAAAAGCAATACGGAAATGTTCAAACAAAAGGAGGAAAAAAATGAAAAAGAAGATTGTCAGTTTGTTATTAACTGCTGTTATGGCGACGAGCCTGCTCGCAGGCTGCGGCAGCAGCAGCAAACCTGCTGAAAGCACACCGGCCGAGACACCGGCGCCTGCAGCTACCGAAGAAGCAAAAGAAGAAACACCCGCTGATACAACGGCAGAGACCACCGCAGCAGATGCCGGTGCAGCTGATTACAGCGACGTAACATTGACCTTCTGGTCCATGTGGAACTCCACAGAACCTCAGGGAAAAGTAATCCAGGAAGCAGCCGACGCTTTTAAAGAGCAGACAGGCGCAACCATAAATATCGAGTGGAAGGGCCGTGATGTTAAGACCATACTTGCAACGGCACTGGAATCCGGAGAGAAGATTGATATCTTCGAGGATGACTACTCCAGAATCGGAAAGACCTATGCAGAATACTGCTACGATTTAACAGACATGGCAAAGGCCGCCAACTATGAAGCCAACAGCTTTAAGTGCTTTAATGAAGTGGTAACAGGATGGGCCGGATTCCTTTGCGCAATTACCGAACAGCCTCAGGTAGGCGGTGTATTCTACAACAAAGATATTTTCGATGACTGCGGAATCGAAGTTCCCACCACTTGGGAAGAATTCCTCGCAGCCTGCCAGACTATGGTAGACAAGGGATATCAGCCGCTGGCACTTGACAGTACATATTCCGATTTCACATTCGGTTACCATCTTGACAGGGTTATCGGAGAGGATGTCATTAAAGAACTTTCCCTGAACGGCGGATGGAGTGAGAACGAAGGCGTTGCTAAAGCAGCCCAGCAGATTATTGACTTTGTAAATGCCGGATATCTGGCAGACGGCGCACCGGATGAATATCCTTCCAGCCAGAACAAAATCGGCCTTACCGGCAAGGTGGCAATGGTTGTATGTGCGAACTACGTAGCAGCTGAAATCAACAATAACACCGGCTCAGAGATTAACTGGGGAATGTTCAATTACCCTGAAATAGAAGGCGGCGCGGATCCTTCCAACGCTTATGCAGGTGCCAACTCCCTTGCAATTACTTCTTACAGTGAGAACCCTCAGGCAGCATTCGATTTCCTGATGTTACTTACAAGCGGAGAATTTGACCAGAAGATGGCCGATGCAGGTTCTCAGATTCCTGCGGACCCTAACAACACAGCTCCTGCCATCATGAATGGTACCGTTGAAACTCTGTTAGCAACAAGCAACCCTCTCAGCTGGAACATGGGACTGAATGAAAACGCTGATTTGGGCACAAATATTAAAGATATCTGTATCGGACTGTATGAAGGCAGATATGCTACCGGCGAAGACTTTGCCAAGGCTTTGGACGCTTTGTATAAATAAGTTTTTCTGGCGGAGGCGGCGCTTAAGTGGCGCCGCCTCTTTTCATAAGGTGAGGTGACATAGAATGAAAAAAAACAAGGCTTTAATTGTAGGTTTCATACTTCCATGCCTGTTGACCCTGATTGTTATGTATCTGTACCCGGTTGCCAGGACATTAGTCATGAGTTTCTTTCAGATAGAGAGTGTTACCGCCAACATGTCCACATGGACTTTCAACGGTTTTGGGAACTATGCCCGGATTTTTAAGAGTCCTACCTACTTGGTTTCCATGTGGAATATGTTCCGTATCTGGCTGGTGGGCGGTATTATTACTCTGTCTTTTTCCCTGCTTTTTGCGGTAATCCTTACCAGCGGAATCCGTTTTAAAAAATTCTTCCGTGCTGCCATTTACCTTCCTAACGTAATCAGTGCGGTTGCACTGGCTACCATGTGGATTCAGTACGTATATAATAACGATTATGGTATGCTGAACAAGATTTTGACCACATTAGGGCTGAACGGAGTGAAATGGCTGGGAACGGATACCAAATTCTGGGCGATGCTCTTTGCTTTCATTTTCGGCGCCGTGGGCTATTATATGCTGATTTTTATCAGCGGTATTGAAAGAATCCCGCAGGATCTGTATGAGGCGGCCACCATTGACGGTGCCAATAAAGTACAGCAGTTCGGAAAGATAACCATGCCCCTGCTGAAAGGGATTACCAAAACCAATATCACATTCTGGAGTGTGCATACCACCACATTCTTCCTCTGGTCCAAGATGTTCTCCCCGGTGGATTCGGAAGCGACCACCATTGTTCCGGTAGTTTATCTGTATGATACGGTATTCGGCGGAAAAGCGAATGCAACAAGGGATGCGGGCGCAGGTGCTGCTGTGGGTGTTGTCCTTGCACTCATTATCATAGTGATTTATTTCGTTATGAACAGATTGCTTCGGGATGACGATCTGGAATTTTAAGGAGGGTAAGATGAGTAAAAAGAACAAAGTAAAAGAAAAAGTGAACTGGAGAAAAGAACTGGCTCTCCTTCCGGGATATATTATCGTACTTGTCTGGATTATTTTTACCGCCGCCTTTTTGTTTTGGATTCTTGGGGCCAGCCTTTCCACATCCAGGGAAATCTTTTCCGGCGGCGTTTTTAAATTTGAGACGGGATTCCATCTGGAAAACTATGTGAATGCATGGCAGGCACAGAATGTGTCCGTGTTCTTTGCCAACTCCCTGCTATATGCAGTCGTTTCCTGTACAGGGGTTATCCTGATATCTGCACCGGGCGCTTACGTGCTGTCCCGATTTGATTTCATTGGAAATAAGATTATCAAATCAGGGCTTATTGTGGCTATGAGTATCCCGGCTGTTATGATTATCATGCCTATTTTTGCCCTGACAACGAAATGGAACCTGAAGGGCAGGATTCTTCTGATACTGCTGTATATCTTTTTGAATGTGCCTTATACCACAACCTATCTGCTCAACTTCTTCGCAACGCTTTCAAGAACCTATGAAGAAGCGGCGGCGATTGACGGCTGTCCTCCGGCGAAAACCTTCTGGGTTATCATGCTGCCTCTGGTTCAGCCCGCGCTGATCACGGTTACTATTTTCAACTTCCTGGGAGTATGGAATGAATTCTTCATGGCCCTGATCTTCGCAAGCTCCGAGAAGATGACACCTGTTGGAGTCGGTTTGCTGCAGATTGTAAACTCCATGAAATACACAGGAGATTACGGCGGATTGTTCGCAGCTGTTGTCATCGTATTTTTACCTACGTTCTTATTATATATCTTCTTATCCGAGAAGATTATTGCCGGCGTAACAGGCGGCGGTATCAAGGGATAATACCTTGTAAATAAAAGAAAAGACAGGAGGGGCCGCAGGATGGACCAGAAGAAAGGAAGAGTAACAATTCCTACTGATATAGATGTGATTCAGGAGACCCTGGAATTATCCAGGCGCTGGGGGGCTGACGCGGTGCGCGACTGCGACGGTACAGATTTCCCCATAGAATTAAAGGATGTGGGATTAAAGGTATATTCCACCTATTATACCACCAGAAAAGATAATGACTGGGCGAAGGCCAATCCGGATGAAATCCAGCAGATGTATGTAATGACGCCTATTTACACGGCGGACGGGAAGGTTCTCAGGGTCCGTCTCATGAAAGGCCTGTATCCGGATATGCTCACACCTAACAGCCGGGATGATATCAGGCGCTGGTGGGAAGTGATTGACAGGAGCACCGGAGAGGTGGTGCCCGCAGGGGACTGGTCTTATGATGAGGCCGCAGGAGAAGTGGAAATCAAGAGTATTCCTTTCCATGATTATACGGTGAGCTTTCTTGCTTATATTATGTGGGATCCGGTTCACATGTACAATGCCGTTGTAAATGACTGGAAGGATGTGGAGCATCAGATCACCTTTGATGTGAGACAGCCGAAAACCCATGAATATACGATGAAGCGTCTGCGGAAGTTCATTGAGGATCATCCTTATGTTAATGTGCTCCGGTTCACCACCTTTTTCCACCAGTTCACCCTGATGTTCGACGAACTGGCGAGAGAAAAGTACGTGGACTGGTATGGCTATTCCGCATCGGTAAGCCCTTATATCCTGGAGCAGTTTGAAAAGGAAGCAGGCTATCCTTTCCGTCCGGAATATATCATCGATCAGGGCTATTACAATAACCAGTACCGCATTCCTTCCAGGGAATTCAAGGATTTCCAGGCTTTCCAGAGACGGGAAGTGGCCAAGATAGCTAAGGAAATGGTGGATATCTGTCATGAATGCGGCAGAGAGGCCATGATGTTCCTGGGCGATCACTGGATCGGTACGGAACCGTTCATGGAAGAATTCAAGAGCATCGGACTGGACGCGGTGGTAGGAAGCGTAGGCAATGGATCGACCTTACGCCTGATCAGTGATATCGAAGGGGTTACGTATACGGAAGGCCGCCTTCTGCCTTATTTCTTCCCCGATACCTTCCACGAGGGAGGCGATCCGGTAAAAGAGGCAAAATATAACTGGGTGACGGCAAGGCGCGCTATCTTAAGAAAACCCATTGATCGTATCGGTTACGGCGGGTATCTGAAGCTTGCCAATGAGTTCCCCGATTTTGTGGAATATGTGGAATCGGTTTGTGAGGAATTCAGGGAACTGTATGAAAATATCAAGGGTACCACCCCCTATTGTGTGAAAAAGGTGGCTGTACTGAACTGCTGGGGTAAAATGAGAGCCTGGGGCTGCCATATGGTGCACCATGCCATTTACTTCAAACAGAATTACTCCTATGCAGGGATCATAGAGGCCCTTTCAGGAGCTCCTTTTGATGTGAAATTTATCAGCTTTGAGGATATTCTGGAAAATAAGGACATTCTCAAAGATATCGATGTGATTATCAACGTAGGGGATGCGGATACGGCCCATACGGGCGGCGAGTGGTGGTGCAATCCGGTGATTTCTTCCGCCGTAAAGGAATTTGTATACAACGGAGGCGGTATTATCGGGGTGGGAGAACCCAGCGGCCATCAGGCCAACGGCCACTTCTTCCAGCTGTCCAATGTATTCGGCGTGGAAGAAGAACGAGATTTTACCCTGGGATATGATAAGTATAACTGGGAAACCCACAGCCATTTCATCACGGAGGATTCGAAAAGCGCGATTGATTTTGGGGAATCAAGAAGATACGTTTATGCGCTTGCGGATGCAAAGGTGCTGTGCGCAGAGGATAAAGAGGTGCATCTGGCAGTGAACGAGTTCGGAAAAGGCCGTGCCGTTTACATCAGCGGCCTTCCTTACAGCTTTGAAAACAGCAGACTGCTATACCGCGCTATCCTTTGGAGCGCCGGGGACGAAGAAAATATTAACAAGTGGTTCAGCACGAATGTTAACGTAGAAGTACATGCCTATATCAAGAACGGAAAATACTGTGTGGTTAACAATACTTATGAAGCACAGTCCACCACCGTTTACAAGGGAGACGGCATCAGCTTTCAGCTGGATCTGGAACCGAACCAGATTATCTGGTACGAGATCTGAAAATAGCTATACACAGGTGCTGCAGAGCCGGGATAACAGGTTCTGCGGCACCTTTTTTGCGGAATAAAAAGGGGTGCGTTACTGAATATAAGGTTGGAACGCAGAGAGCTGTTACCATTGTGGGACATAAAGCTGGATCACGGAGGATGCAGCCGTTATTTCCGAACCGCCGGAGAGATGCTATAATTGGTTAGGCCCGAACTACCTATCTGCTGAAGGAGGATGGAAAATGAAACCTGTAATAGGAATAGCCCCGTTGTATGACAGCGGGAAGGAGAGCTATTGGATGCTTCCCGGATATATGAAAGGTCTGGAGGATGCGGGGGGAATCCCGGTAATGCTCCCATTGACCGGGGAACAGGAGACACTGCGTCAGCTTGCCGCACAGCTGGACGGCTTTGTGCTGACAGGCGGGCCGGATGTGGAGCCGCCTGTCTATGGAGAAGAAAAGAAGGATACCTGCGGGGAAACCTGTGTCATGCGGGATGAGATGGAACAGATCCTTCTGCCCGAAATCCTGAAAGCGGACAAGCCTGTGCTTGGGATTTGCAGAGGGATTCAGATAATGAATGCGGCGCTGGGAGGGACGCTGTACCAGGATATTCCCACGGAGTATCCCACAGAAACCGAGCATCACCAGCAGTCGCCCTATGATCGCAGCGTTCATGAGGTAATTGTGGAAAAAGACTCTCTTTTGTGGAAAATTACCGGTAAAAAAACGATTTCTGTGAACAGCTGCCATCATCAGGCTATCCGGGATTTGGCACCCGGGCTGGAAGCAGCGGCGCGGTCGGCGGACGGGCTGGTTGAGAGCGTCTATATGAAAGGAAAACGGTTTTTCCTTGGAGTACAGTGGCATCCCGAATTCTCGTATATCACATCGCAAGACAGCAGGGCCATATTTGCAGGCTTTGTTCAAGCCTGCGGGATGGAATTGTGACGGGAGGGAAGCCGCTTACTTGGTCTAAGCAGGACGGGGGAAGTTCCCCGGGGCCGGAAGCCGCTTACAGGCGGAGTGCATACTGCTTCGGCGTAACGCCCATATATTTCCGGAAGGTTTTCACAAAATAGCTGCTGTCATTGAAACCGCACTGATATGCGACGTCGGTGACAGGAAGTTCCGTGGTGCTCAGGATATAACAGGCCCGTTCTATCCGGTAATAATTCAGGTAATCCATGGGTGTGCGGTGAATGGCGGCCCGGAAATACCGGCAGAAATATTTGGGGGTCATACCCGCGATACGGGAAAGATCCGTAAGCGTGACGGTGCCGGAATAATTGGAATCGATGTATTCCAGCACCGGCTTCAGCTGATCCATTTTTTTCTGGCCGGAGGCGGGGGCATCCGTGGCCGGTGTATAGTATTCCTCTTCAAAAAGACAGCCGAAAATCTCATAAAGGGCACCGAGGGTGCTTAGTTCGCTGCCTGCATGAGGATAGCGGATGGCATCAAAGAGCCTTTCCACGGCCCGGAGAAGGCGGGTATAATCCTTCGGGGCGGGGGATATACCGGGAAGGGAGGAAACGGACGGATCCGTTTCTTTTGGAGGAACCGCCTGAAAATAAGGATATAGCTGAATCTGATGGCGGGAAATGAGACGGATGTATTTTTTACAGGCATCCGTGTGCATCAGGGTGGCCTTAAGGTCAAATACGGCGCATTCATATACGCAGTGCTCCGGGATTCCCCCATGGATAACGCCCTCCTCGATCAGTATCACGTCACCTGTTTGGGCCAGAATCTCCCTGTCGTCCAGATACAGGCGCAGAAAGCCGCTTTGCACCTGTATCAGCTCCATTTCTTTATGCCAGTGGAAGGGCATGTTGTAGCGGGAATGATGCTCGTCCACATGATAAAAGGCGATGGGAAAGTCCGGGGTCCCGTGTTCTATCTTTTCATTATAATCCAGATAATGCATTCTTGTTTCCCTCCGCAGCACCCCTGGGGGGCGGCCTTTGAAAGAATCCGTTTTCCTTTTTCACAGGGAAAAGGGAAGCTTGTATAAAAGTGAATATTGTTATATTTTTTGCCATTATAACACAGGCAAAAACAAATTGCCAATGTTATACTGAACATAACAGACATCGTCCGTATATATATAACTGCGGCATGTCAAAGAGAAACCGGTAATGGTATTTTTACAAGGAGGGAAAGAAAATGGCAGAGAACAGATATGTGGGGGATTTTCCGGTGATCGGCATCAGACCTACGATTGACGGAAGAAGAGGCTATCTTAAGGTGAGGGAGTCTCTGGAAGAGCAGACCATGAATATGGCGAAGGCGGCGGCGAAGCTGTTTGAGGAAAACCTTCGTTATGCCAACGGTGATCCGGTAAAGGTTATTATCGCGGATACCACCATCGGACGGGTGGGTGAGACTGCGGCATGTGCGGATAAATTCCGTAAGGCCGGTGTGGATATTACTCTGACGGTAACACCCTGCTGGTGCTATGGTGCGGAGACCATGGATATGGATCCCAAAACCATCAAGGGGGTATGGGGATTTAACGGAACAGAGCGTCCCGGTGCGGTGTATCTGGCAAGCGTGCTGGCTACCCATGCACAGAAGGGGCTTCCTGCTTTTGGTATTTACGGACATGATGTGCAGGATGCGGATGCCACCGATATTCCGGAGGATGTGGTTGAGAAGCTTCTGCGTTTCGGCCGCGCTGCGGTAGCGGTAGCCAGCATGAGAGGCAAGTCTTACCTGCAGATCGGTTCTATTTGTATGGGGATCGGCGGATCCATTATCGATCCGGCATTTATTGAAGAATATCTGGGTATGCGTGTGGAATCCGTGGATGAAGTGGAAATTATCCGCCGCATGACGGAAGGTATTTATGATAAAGCCGAGTTTGAAAAAGCGTTAGCCTGGACAAAGGCCAACTGTATCGAGGGCTTTGACAAGAATCCGGAAGCTGTTCAGAAATCCAGGGAAAAGAAAGATGAGGACTGGGCGTTTGTTGTGAAGATGATGTGTATCATCAAGGATTTGATGAACGGCAATAAGAATCTTCCCGAAGGCTGCGAAGAAGAAATGGTGGGACACAATGCCATCGCGGCGGGCTTCCAGGGACAGCGCCAGTGGACGGATTTCTATCCTAACTGTGACTTTGCCGAGGCGATGCTGAATACTTCCTTTGACTGGAACGGGGCGAGGGAGCCTTATGTCCTTGCAACCGAAAATGATGTTCTGAACGGCCTGGGAATGATGTTCATGAAGCTTCTGACCAACCGCGCGCAGATATTTGCCGATGTGCGTACCTACTGGAGCCCGGAAGCAGTTAAGAAAGCAACCGGCTATGATATCGAAGGTGTTGCCAGGGATGCGGGCGGCTTTATCCATCTGATCAATTCCGGTGCGGCATGTCTGGATGCAAACGGACAGGCAAAGGACGAAAACGGCAATGGCGTGATGAAGCCCTGGTATGATATTACCGAAGAGGATCAGAAAGCCATTATGGATGCCACTACCTGGAATGCGGCTGATTTCGGCTATTTCCGAGGTGGCGGCTATTCTTCCAGATTCCTTACCGAAGCGGAAATGCCTGTTACCATGATCCGTCTGAATCTGGTTAAGGGCCTGGGGCCTGTGCTTCAGATTGCGGAAGGCTGGACCGTGAAGCTGCCGGATGAGGTATCCGACAAGCTCTGGAAACGTACCGACTATACATGGCCCTGCACCTGGTTCGCACCCCGCACTACGGGAAAAGGCGCGTTTGCAACGGCTTATGATGTAATGAATAACTGGGGCGCTAACCACGGCGCTATCAGCTACGGACATATCGGAGCGGATTTGATTACCATGTGCTCCATGCTGCGGATTCCGGTAAGCATGCACAATGTGCCGGAGGAAAAGATTTTCCGCCCTTCCGCATGGAATGCGTTTGGCATGGATAAGGAAGGCCAGGATTACCGTGCATGTGAGGCATACGGACCTCTGTACAAGTAGGAGGGGCCTATGGAAACAAAGAAGGTATTGGCGGTTGATCTGGGGGCTTCCAGCGGCAGGGTTATGCTGGGAACCTTTGACGGGGATAAAATAACCGTGGAGGAGCTTCACCGCTTCTCCAACGACCCCGTTATTCTGGGAAAAACGATGTATTGGGATTTCCTCCGGTTATTCCATGAAATAAAACAGGGGCTGCTTAAGTCCAAGGCTTACGGCAAAATAGACAGCATCAGTGTGGACACCTGGGGGGTTGATTTCGGCATCCTGGATGAGGCGGGAAACCTCCTGGAGAATCCGGTGCACTATCGGGACGGCAGAGTTGCCGGTATGCTGGAAAAAAGCTTTGAGAGCATTGACAAGGAGCGGTTTTACCAAATCACCGGCAATCAGTTTATGGAAATCAATACGGTATTCCAGCTTCTGTACTTATCCCTGAACCGGAAAAGGCTGCTGGATATGGCGGACAGCCTCCTGATGATGCCGGATCTTTTTACCTATTATCTGTCCGGGGAAAAATGCTGTGAGTATTCCGCGGCATCCACCACACAGCTGCTGGATGCGGTGCACAAGGAATGGTCACAGGAGGTTATTGAAACATTAAAGCTGCCGGGACGTCTGCTTGCGCAAATCGTTCCAAGCGGTACACCGGTAGGTATGCTGCGGCCGGAAATCTGCGAGGAGCTGGGAGTGGAATCCATGAAGGTGGTGGCGGGTGCCGGACACGATACCCAGTGCGCGCTGGCCGCGGTGCCTACCGGGGAAAAGGATTTTATTTTTATCAGCTGCGGTACCTGGAGCCTGTTCGGGACGGAACTGGATGCTCCTGTTATCAATGAGAACAGCACCCGTTTTAACATTACCAATGAAGGCGGCGTGGGAGGAAAGATTTCCTTCCTGAAAAATATTATAGGACTCTGGCTGATACAGGAAAGCCGCCGCCAGTGGATGAGGGAAGGAAAAGAATTCAGCTTCGGGGAACTGGAAAAACTGGCTGCACCGGAAGAACCCTTCCGATCCCTGATCGATCCGGATGCGCCGGAATTCGCCCCTTCAGGAAATGTACCCCGCAGAATACGGGAATTCTGTAAACGTACCGGTCAGCCGGTGCCGGAAACAGAAGGCCAGCTGGTGCGCTGCATCAATGAAAGCCTTGCGCTGAAATACCGCATGGCGCTGGAAGAGATTAAAGAATGCACGGGAAAAGAATATCCGGTAATCCATATGGTGGGCGGCGGGACCCAGAGCGCCCTGCTCTGCCAGCTGACTGCAAATGCGTGCGGGTGCCCGGTCTGCGCCGGCCCGGTGGAAGCAACCGTTTACGGAAACATCGCTATCCAGCTGATGGCGGAAGGTTCTATCGGAAGCCTCGGCGAAATCCGCAGTGTGATCCGTGCATCGGAGGATATCCGCAGGTTTGAGCCTCAGGATCCGGAAAAATGGGAAGCGGCATACCGGAAATATCAGGAAGATTGTAAGAATTGGGTGTAACAGCACAGACTTGTCCGAACTGTTACAGAATTGGTGATTGGAGGCAGCTATGTTAAAAGGAATCCCTTCTATTTTATCACCGGAGCTTTTAAAGGTTCTGTGTGAGATGGGCCACAGTGACAGAATCGTGATTGCGGACGGCAATTTCCCGGTGGAATCCATGGGGAAAAATGCCAAAGTCGTGCGTCTTGACGGCCACGGTGTGCCGGAAATCCTGGATGCGATCCTCCGGGTATTCCCGCTGGACACCTATGTGGAGCATCCGGTGAACCTCATGGAGGTAATGCCCGGCGATCCGGTAAAGACCCCTATCTGGGATACGTATAAGGAAATCATCACCAGGCATGACGACAGAGGGAGCGATGCGGTGGGGAATATCGAACGTTTCGCTTTTTATGAAGAGGCCAAAACCGCCTATGCCATTGTGGCAACCGGGGAAATGGCTGTTTATGCCAACGTGATGCTGCAAAAGGGTGTTGTCACCGGCTGAAAACTATTTTATAAAGAATTGCATTCAGTAACCGGCATTACAATTCGGATTCACGCATAATTTTTAGTTACAGGCTATCCTCTGTTGGCAGCAGAGGATAGCCTTTTTTTGTGGTCAATGCCGCAATTTACAGCATCCGCACACTGTCCCTCATAATCAATTCCGGTCTTATTTTTTTCTTGATGACAGGTTTGGGATCCGTGGAGGAAAGCGCGTCCAATACCGTATCCGCAATAGTGCTTCCCACAAGAGTTATAGGCTGGGCGACTGCAGTTATCCCCATGATATCGGCCCAGGGGTGATCATCATATGCGATAAGGCTGATATCCTCCGGATAGTTCAGATTCAGTTCCTTCAGGGCGGACAGAGTCCATATGGTCAGCGTTTCCGCGTGGCATATGATGGCGGTAGGTTTTAACCGCATGATATTATCTTCGATGGATTTGATGTAATTCCGGTTACAGGAGTAGTGAAGGATGTATTCCGGATCCGGAACCAGATCCCTGTCAAAATAAGCCTGATTGTACCCTTCGTCCCGCACATCCTTGCCATCTACGGCAACGTTCAGCACCAGGATTTTACGATGGCCGTTTTCCAGCAGATATTTGACCGCAAGGTAGGTGCCGTACCGGTCATCAATGGTAATGGAATCCAGTCCGTCGTAGTAGTCCGTATAAAGCTGAAGGCAATATTGTTTGGAATTCGTAAACAGACGCAGATCCTCCTTGTTATAAAATAACGGGGTAAACAGAAAGGCATCCAGTTGGTTGGAGCGCAGGTAACGTATTACCTTGTTGTTCGAGAAGTAGTTACCGGAAGGTGAAAACGTTAACAGCTGATAATCGGTATGGTCCAGCCGGTTATGTATTTGTTCGATTACCTGAAAATAAAAAGGGTTTGTGAAATCGTTTACAGCAATGCCGATGGAGTTGCTCCTGCTTTGCTTCAGGCTTCTGGCCAGAAGGTTGGGATAGTAGTCCAATTCCCTGGCAGCCTTTAAAACCAACTCTCTTGTTTCCGGCTTTACTCGTTCAGGATATTGATAAACTCTGGATATAGTGGCTACGGATACACCGGCCCGCCTGGCGACGTCTTTGCTGGTTGCCATAGGAATCCTCCTTTGATGTATTTGTTAATATTATATAATAACGTATGGGAAAAAGAAAGGAGATTCCTTTTGTTTTTTGTGCAAATAAGAGAAAAACAGGAAAAGTATTGACAACGTTTACATTCGCTGTTATTATTTGCCTATACAAACAATGCAGTGAGGATACTGCAGTTTTTTTAAAGAGATAATGTAAACGTATACATTAAGGAGGACACCCATTATGTATTACAGACCTGAAGAATCGGCAGCCGCTGATGTCATCCCTTTTTACAAAGACGGCGCCTTTCAGTTATTCTACCTGAGAGATTTCCGGGATGCGGGCAGATGCGGGGAAGGTACCCCGTGGTATCTGCTGGAAACCAGGGATTTTGTTACTTTTGCAGAAAAGGGGGAGGTTATTTCCAGAGGAAGCCGGGAGGAGCAGGATCTTTATATTTTTACCGGAAGCGTCTTTGAGAGGGATGGCAGCTATTACATATTTTATACCGGCCATAATCCTCATTTCCCGAAAGAAGGGAAGAAACAGGAAGTCATCAGGATGGCGGTGAGCAGCGATTTCCGGACCTGGAAAAAAGACCCTGCGTTCAGGATCGACGCACCGGACTGCTTTGAACCTCACGATTTCAGGGATCCGTTTGTTTTTTATAATGAAGAAACGAAAAAGTTTAACATGCTGCTGGCAGCCAGGGTGAATTACGGCCCAAGCAGAAGAAGGGGATGCACGGCGGTTGCGGTCAGCGGGGATCTCATTACCTGGGAGGTTCAGGAGGAACCGTTTTACAGTCCGAGAGAGTACTTTACCCATGAATGTCCCGATTTGTTCCGCATGGGAGAATGGTGGTATCTGGTTTTCAGTGAATTCACAGACAAATGCGAAACGCATTACCGTATGGCAAAGTCGTTAAAGGGGCCATGGCTGACACCGGAATACGACACGTTTGACAACCGTAATTTTTATGCGGCCAAGACGGTGTCGGACGGAACGGACAGATACATCATCGGATGGAATCCCACAACGGATCAGGACAAGGATTTTGCGGATACGCAGTGGGGTGGTAACATCGTCATCCATAAAATTGTGCAGGGGGAGGACGGACAGCTTTTTGCAGCGGTGCCCGATAAAATAAAGGAGTCCTATTGTGTTCCGGTACGCTACCGGGAAGGCTATACCATCGGTACGGTGCTGAAATACCAGGACAGCTGGAGAATCGGCAGGCCGGACGGCTTCAGCAGCCTGGATCTGGGCGACCTGGAAAACAGCTGCAGGCTTTCCTTTGATGTGACCTTCCGGAAAGGAATCCGCAATTTTTACCTGTTCTTAAACAGTGACAAGGATAATGAAGCGGCCTATTATGTGGGCATTGATCCTGTCATGAACCGGATGACCTTTGACCGGTGGCCCAGAAAACGAAGCGATTATCCCTTTATGCTTGAGTCGGAAAGAAAAACAGAGGTGCTGCCGGATGTGACCTATCACATGGATGTCATCAAGGACGGACCGGTTCTGGAGGTATATTTCGGAGGGAAATATGCCATGAGCGCCAGAATGAACGAGTTCCGGGAGGGAACGTTCGGGTTTGCAGCTTCTTACGGGGAAGCCTGCATCGAAAACCTGGAATACAGGACTCTTGTTAAATAGCGGGAAGGGGGCGGAAGATATGAAGGAAAAAGTTAAGAGGACATTTTCCCGGAACTGGAGACTGTATGTTTTGATGCTGCCGGCGTTGTTCTGGCTGGTGGTATTTGCATACATGCCTATGTACGGCATACTCATAGCCTTTAAGGACTATAAAGGCAAGCTGGGAATCCTGGGCAGCCCCTGGGCGGAACCGATACTGAAGCATTTTATTTCATTTTTCAGTACCAGCGTGGCTCCCCAGATTATCGGAAATACCATAATACTGAGCCTGCTGACCATATTGCTTTCCTTTCCGGTTCCGGTTATTTTTGCCCTGCTTTTGAACCAGATTAAAAATAACAAAAGAAGGAAAGTGGTACAGACGATTTCCTACGCACCCTATTTTGTTTCCAATGTGGTCGTTGTAAGTATCCTGAGCGTTATCTGCGCCCCCAGCGGTTTTATTAATACGATTATCAAATTTTTTAACGGAGGCAATGCCCTGTATCTTACGTCTGCGGCCGAATACTTCCGATCCTTATACGTTATCTCCAATATATGGCAGACCATGGGTTTTTCTGCAATCGTTTACATTGCGGCGCTGACCGGGATCAGCCAGGACTACTATGAGGCGGCTATTATGGACGGGGCCACAAAGCTGAAACGGATTCTGTACATCGATATCCCTTTAATCATGCCCACAATTATCATCATGTTTATTCTTTCTATCGGAAATATCATGTCAATCGGGTATGAAAAAGTATATCTGATGCAAAGCGGGACAAATACCACGGTCAGCGAGATTATTTCTACCTATGTGTATAAGGTGGGGCTGCAGAACGCCCAGTTCTCTTTTGCCACAGCGGTCGGCCTGTTTAACGCCATTGTTAATTTCCTTATTTTGCTGATAGTAAATGCCATATCCAGAAAAACTGCGGATATCAGTATTTTCTAGTGACAGCTTAGTCTTGTCTGTCTTGTTATATCTTTTAGGAGGGGACTTATGAAAAAGAAGCAAAATCCCGTAAGGGAAAGGGGCGGTTCTCTGCCCGCAGGGATGAAAAAAATGTGGGGGGACCGGGTTTTTGATATGGTAAACGCCGTGTTGATGGTTTTTATCTGCCTGGTGATTGCTTATCCACTTTATTATGTACTGCTGGCTTCCTTCACCGATCCTACGATTGTGAATTCGGGAAAGATTCTGTTGTATCCGGAAAAGCTCTTCCTGGGCGGGTACAAAAAGATATTTCAGTACCGTCCTATTTGGACGGGTTATGCCAATACACTTATTTATACATTTGGCGGAACCGCAGCAGCCATAGCGGCAACGGTTCCCTGTGCGTTTGCCCTGTCCAGAAAGGCACTGTGGGGCAGGAGAGTGCTTAACTTCTTATTTACTTTTACCATGTTTTTCAGCGGCGGTATTATCCCGCTGTATCTGATTATCAATACGGTTGGCATATATGATTCAATATGGGCCATGATTCTGCCGACAGCGGTATCCGTATATAACCTGATTGTCTGCCGTTCTTTTTTCGATTCCAATATACCGGATGAACTGTACGACGCATCAAAAATCGACGGCTGCAATGATTTCGATTTTTTCTTCCGCGTAGCGGTTCCGCTGTCGTCGACGATTATTGCGGTTATGCTCCTCTTTTACGCCACATCCATATGGAATTCTTTTATGAATGCGCTGATGTTTATGGGGACGCAGGATAAGATGCCGCTGCAGGTAATCTTACGGAACCTGGTATTATCCAACCAGACCTCTGCCCTCACATCCAGCGGAACAGAGGTTGCACAGAGAATGAAGATGGCTGAGCAATTAAAATATTCCATTATTGTAGTATCGGCACTGCCGCTGCTGGTTGCTTATCCGTTTGTTCAGAAATATTTTGCAAAAGGTGTGTTAATGGGAGCTGTGAAAGGGTAGCGTGTTTTTGCAGCACGCTCCGGGAAAAGGAGATTGTATGAAAAAGAAAATGTTAGCATGTATGTTATGTTTGTGCGTGTGTGTTACGGCAGGATGCCAAAATACGCCCGCAGCGCAAAGCAGCCAAACGGAGCAGGACGGCGGTTCGGCAGAAGCCGGGCGCCTGGACAATTTTAATCTGGACGGGACGCTTCCTATTGTGAAGGATCCCGGTAAGATGGAGCCGATTACCATTGCGGTGGTGATTGGGGCGGACAGCTCGGTACCCACCAAAGACAAGGAAATGACCAAAAAAATTACGGAGGAAACGGGGATTCCGATTGAATGGCAGGAAATTCCCGCCGACGGTTCTGCGGAGAAAATCAACCTTATGCTGACCAGCGGGGAATATCCCGACGTTTTCTGGAACGGAATCAGCAGCGATATGGCGGTTCAGTATTCCGATCAGGATATTTTTGTCCCGACGGAGGATTTGATTGATCAATATGCGCCAAAGCTGGCACAGATATTCAAGGATCACCCCCAGTATAAGCAGGGCTCCACAACACCCAACGGCCATAGCTATGGCTTCCCTTATATTGAAGAGATGCACGGGCTTGTACTGACACCGGGGCCTTTTATGATAAACAAGGCCTGGCTGGATAAGGTGGGCAAACAAATGCCTGCCACAGTCGAAGAGTTTGTGGATTGCATGCGTGCATTTAAGGAGGCCGGCGATCTGAACGGGAACGGGGAAGCGGATGAAATCCCGTATGCTCTTGAATTCGGAAATGATGACGGGTTTGGTTCCTTTGATTCATTCTATTATTTTACCGGAGCCTTTGGAATGGCGGATTCGGTATGTTCGGGGAATGCTACGGCAAACCATCTGAGGCTGATTGACGGAAAAATAGTTTTTGCAGCCGCCGATGCGTCTTTCCGCAAAACCTGTGATTTCTTCCATGATATGTATGCAGAAGGGCTGATCGATCCGGATTCCTTTGCACCTTCCGGAACAGGAACCCCTCTATATATTAATAAGCTGGCACAGCCGGATGCGGTTATCGGGGCATTCCAGTGCTGGACGCCCAGAGATAATATTGTGGATTTGGACGTGAGAGAAGAATATGTCCCGCTGCCAAGACTGTCCGGACCGGAAGGAAAATGCGGAAATGTACTGAATTATTCGGAGATGCAGGATACCTCCATGGTGGCAATCACCGATAAGTGCGAATATCCGGAGGTAATAGCGGCGCTGGTAAATTACTGCATGGATCCGGAAATATCGATTACGCTGAATTGGGGTGCTATCGGTTATACCTATGTAAAAGGGGATGACGGCCTCCTGCATTTTAACCTGGATGAAAATGATAACATCATTCTGCAGAACGGCTGGCAGTATTTTTCAGAGCAGAGAACCAATACTTCCCCCACAAGAGGCTCCCTGGCTGTTTTAAATGAATATTACGACAAATATGTGGATTATACATGGGATGCGGTGCCGATTCTGGAAGGCCAGAGGGTAAACGGAAAAGAAGAATGCCTGGAGGAAATCCCCGCCATACCTAAAATGATGCTCTCTCTGGAAGAGAACAACAAGCTGTCACAGATCTATGGTACCATAGAGAATATTGTGAATGCATACCAGATGGATGCTGTTATGAACGGCACCACGGATGAGGGCTGGGATAAGTTCAAACAAGATCTGAACGCCGCCGGCATGGAAGAATTAGTTGCGATATATCAGGGAGCATATGACAGATATTGTTCCTTCGGCCAGTAGACAAAAACAACAACACACCTTGCAAAATAACAGTCCGCCGGGAATACCGGCGGGCTGGATTTATGTACTATACTGTAATGAACTCCTGTGACCGATTCATCGGGAATGGGAATGCATGAAATTGCATAGGAACCATATAAATGACACTCTTAAGGTGTGTACCGTAAATATTTTGCACTTCTGGTAAATACGGAGTACACAGTGTACCTCTGTCTGCTGAACTGTTACCAAAAAGTTTACCAAAAAGATGGTATATGCAAATAAAAAGGGTACTTGAAAAAATCAAGTACCCCGTGTATAATCTACTTAGAAGTAATCAAAGGATTGGGTGATCCAATGATTGCACTTCGGATTGACACATAATTTTTAGTTACGGGCTATCCTCTAATGGCAGTAGAGGATAGCTATTTTTTGTCCTGATGGTTATCTATGTAAGCAAGTGCCGCAAAAATTACCAGCACCAATGTCAACACTTCAAGTGTGTCCATGCTCCCTTTCCTCCTTCGTTTATTTCCGAAGGAAACCATCAGACTATCCTCTGATTTCTTTTCAATTATACGTAGATATTTTATCATGCAGAAGATGAATATGCAACGATAAACCAAATGTATTTTAAAGCTAAACTACACTTTACAAGTGACCACAATTAGAAATAAGCGAGTTCCCGAAAGGGAAAGTAGCTGTTCGAAGCCCGGGAAGCCAAATGCCCGCCGGGAATACCGGCGGGCTGGATTTATGTACTAAACCAATTCTTTATTTCCGAAATACATTTCCTTAATCCGTTCCAACGTAATATCAGGCAGCCTTTTCTTCTCCTCCCGGGACAGTTCATTCGGATAGATCGGCTCCCCATATTCAATAACCACATGGGTTTTCTTAATTCTGGGGAAATGATCTTCAAAAACATCCCCCGCATTATTCAGGGCAATGGGGATGACAGGACAGCCGCTTTTTTCTGCGATCTTAAAGCTTCCGGCATGGAAAGGCAGAAACGTATCAACCACCTTGTTGCGCGTACCCTCCGGGAAAATACAGATGGAAATCCCATCTTTGATTTTACTGATTGCAGTAAGGATAATTTTAGCTCCCTGCTTCAGATCCTTCCGATCCAGGAACAGGCAATGCAGGTTTTTCATCCAGTGGCTCAGAAGCGGGATTTTCAGCATTTCCACCTTTGCCACATATCCGGTGGGGCGGGGAACCCGTACATAGGTCATGAGAATATCAAAATAGCTGCGGTGATTGCCGATATAAAGGACAGCCTGATCCTTTGGGATTCGATCCTCACCGATATAGGTGATTTTTACACCGGACAGGCGCAGACACCAGCGGAATGCCCAATTGACAATCGCAAGGGAACTGCGGTTTTTAATATCCATATTAAATTTACCGATAATCCACTCTGCGATGAGTAACGGAATGCTCAGGATGAGAAACAGAATAACAAACAATGCCACACTGATAAAACGAATCATAGGATAATCCCTTCCTTTTCTGGTTGCGTAAAGGCAGCGGAAGCAAAGACTACGCTGCCTTTTTAGTATATACTACCATTATTGCCAACGCAAGAGATTGTTAAGGGAAAACTCTTGGCCGTCCATCGTTGTTATTCATGGCCTTGTGCCTGCTGCCCGGTGGTTATGCCTGCCCGTTTTCCCCACCCGGTTTTTCCCTGGGGCGGCGGTGCTGCAAGGATTCCTGGAAGGGGCGTCTGAAAACGCCAGTCCTTGCGCTGTGTCCTGTGCAGCGTTAGTACTGCTGCGTTTTCGGCCGAGCGGGAGCGGACCCTGGAAGGAACCTTGCAGCACCGCCGCCCCAGGGAAAAACCGGGTGGGGAAAACGGGCAGGCATAACCACCGGGCAGCAGGCACAAGGCCATGAACGGTAGCTTCCACCCAAAAAATAAGTAATGAATCCAAAAAAACAGTAATCTTACGAATGAAAACCTTTGTTACAATAAAGATATCAGGAAACAACAAAACAGGGCAAGGACCGGAAGGGACAGGTGTCCGGCTGCCCGGACGGATGTGCGCGCTGTGAGGCGCAGATGGGAGAAGAAATGAAAAAGAAACTGGTCAGTATCTTATTGTGTGCAGCTATGGGGGTAACAGCTCTGGCAGGCTGCGGGAACAGTTCCGGTGCGGGAGCGGCGAGTGAGCCGGCGGCAGCCGTACAGGAGGAAAGCAAAACGGAGGAGGGTTCCGCGCAGGCGACGGAGAGTCAGGAAAGTGCGCCTGCAGAGGCCGCCGGTGTGGACGGCGGCGGGGAAACCCTGAATGTTATGTGTCATTCCAGCTGGAGGACTGAAGAAGCCAATGCGGTGTTTGATTATGTGGCGGAAAAATGTAACGTTAAATTTGAATTTGAAGAGGTGCCGGAGGGCGGATCCGGAAACGAGCTGATTTTTGCAAAAATGCAGTCCGGTGAGGTCCCGGATATCCTTTGGTGGCAGGGGGCTAAGACAAGTGCTACGGAAATCGGGGAAGATTTATTTATGGAACTGTCCGGCGGCTGGACACAGGATTATAATGCCAGCATTCTGGAATCCCCCAACCAGACCTACAATGGAAGGCTGATATGCGCACCCTTCGGGGATGTAACCGTTTTCGGCATGTGTTACAATAAGCAGGTTTTTGCGGACAACAAGATTGCAGTTCCCCAGACCTGGGAGGAATTCCTGGCTGCCTGTGAGACACTGAAGGCCGCAGGGGTTACCCCCATGTACATTTCGGGAACAACGGATAATGAGTGGACACTTCAGATCATTCCCATTGACGCCCGGCTGAAGCAGGAGAGTACGGTGCCCGGAAGCATTGCATCTCTAAACAGCCATGAAAAGCTTTGGGCGGATATGGAATATATGCAGCTCACCTTTGAACGGATGAAGGAAATGAAGGATCAAGGCTATATCCAGGATACCTTCCTGTCGGACAGCTATGCGGATGCCCAGGAAGCGCTGCTCACGGGCACGGCTGCCATGTATCCCCAGGCAACCTGGATCTATGCGGAGCTGACCAAGCTGGCGGAATCGGAGGAGGAGCTGGATAATATCGGATTTTTCCCTATTCCCGCCACGGATGCGGCAGATTCCATCGCTTATACGGAAACTCCCACCGGGTTTGTGATTCCGGCAGGCGGAAAAAAAGCGGAGTTGGCAGCTCAGATTGTGGGAGAACTGGTATCGAAAGAAGCGATGACAGAGTATTATAAGCTGCACCAGGGCATTCCCGCCGTAAACGGCGTGGAAGTGGAGCTGAGCAGTATCCCGGCGGATGTATCCGCCCTGATGGAAGCGGGAAAAACCAATACCCTTCCCAATACCCTGTATTCCACTCCTTCCATGGCAAGTGACGTACAGGCCATGCTGGCGGGTGACAAGACCCCCGAAGAGGTTCTGGCAGGCTATGATACCGACTGGGATACCTATGCAAAAGAAGCGGGTAATCCGGACTGGGGCTATTGATCCCCATCGGATAAGGGACGCGGGTCCGGCCCTGCAGCCGGGCTCCTGTCCCTTTTTTAGAAGGAAGGAATGATATATGTTAAGAAAAAAACAATACCCCGTCTATTTTGCCCTGCCCGGTATTTTCCTTTTTCTGCTTTTTTTTATCGTCCCGTTTCTTATGGGCTTCCGGTATTCTTTTACGAACTGGAATTTCAGGAGAGCGGATTTCGTAGGCCTGGAAAACTATGTGAGTATTCTGAAAAACCCGAATATGAGCATTGCTTTTAAAAACACGTTCCTCTTTACCATAGTAACCACCGCGGGAAAGGTGTCCATCGGTATGCTTCTGGCGGTGCTGCTGAACCGGCAACTGAAAACCACCAACTATCTGCGCACTGTTTTTTATATGCCGGCGGTAGTCAATTCCATAGCGGTAGGCATTGTTTTCACTTCTTTGATGCACCCCTCCAAGGGATTGATCAATACGGCGCTGCGTGCGGCGGGACTCACCGGTTTCCAGCCGAAATGGCTGACGGATACGGGCATTGCCATGCTGTCCATCTGTTTTATCGAAATCTGGAAATGGTCCGGGTATACCATGATGATTCTATTGGCCGGCATGCAGAATATATCCAAAGATTATTACGAGGCAGCGCTCATGGACGGGGCTACTAAATGGCAGCAGTTTACTAAAATCACGGTTCCTCTTTTGATGGCATCTATCAATAACGTGGTAGTGTTGAGTATCATCGGCGGACTGAAGGTATTTGATATCGTTGTGGCGACGACGGGAGGAGGGCCGGGCTATGCCACGGAGGTATTCAATACCATGATTTATAATTCCTACAGCTACCAGAAATATGGGGAAGCCACAGCGGGAACCACCCTGCTGGCTGTGATGATTCTCATCATAACCCTGTGCACCTACCGGACAATTGCCAAAAATGAGGTGGAGGTTTGATGAATAAGAAAAAAAGTAAGCAGGCTGTTTGTGAAATGTTGGGCGTCCTGATCAGCTTCCTGGTTCTGGTTCCTTTTCTGATGGTGTTCCTGAATTCCATGAAAAGCAAAAGGCAGGCCAATCTGCTGGAATTGAGCCTGACCGGAATCTCCTGGAACCAGTTCCTGGAAAACTACGGAACCGTAATCCGGGAGGCCAGGCTGGTCTCCAGCTTTATGAACAGTGCCATAGTCACCTTTCTGGGAGCGGCTCTGGTGCTCTCCTGTGCTTCCATGGCAGCTTTTGTCGTGGTCAGGAGAAAAACAAGGGCCATGAGGGCGGTGAATAATTTTATCGTGATGGGCCTGACGCTTCCCCTGGCAATGGTACCGGTTTATTTTATGCTGTCAAAAGTACATATGACCACTGGAACAGGAGCGGTTGCCGGTGCTATACTGGTATATGCAGCCAGTATTTTCCCTTTTATCTTTTTTATTTATACCGGTTTTATCAAGGGGATTTCCAGTGAAATTGACGAAGCCGCGATCATTGACGGTGCAAGCCCCCTTCTCATGTATTTCCGTATTATTTTCCCGTTGCTCAAGCCGGTGACCATCACTGCGCTGATGCATTGCGTGATGTCCATATGGAATGATTTCGGGATTTCCCTTTATTTGCTGAACAGTGCAAAAAGGACCACCGCGGTGCTCACCACCTATCTGTTTATGGGACAGAAGGCGTCGGACTGGCAGCTGCTGTTTGCGGATGTGGTATTGGTTTCCATGCCCATTGTCATTTTGTATCTGTTTATGCAGAAGTATATTGTGGCAGGGCTGGCGGACGGGGCGGTAAAGGGTTAACTTATGAAGAAAAAGTTTTTCAGTATGAAGCATAAATTTGTTATTATTGTGGCCAGCCTGCTTTTTGTATTTGTTCTGGCCACAACCGTGATCTGGGGAGTGGCTTTTACCCGTGAAATTGACGAGCGCGGGGTGGAGTATGCGAGTCAGATGACGGAAACTGCCAACGGAAACGTGGAAAGCTATTTAAAAAAGCTGCGCCTCATTGCTTTTGTCCTGCAGAATAATACGCTGGCAAAGCCCATACTGAATAAAACCTCTTATGAGGACGACAGTGAACGTCTGACGGATATGAGAAATATGCAGCTTTTATTAAAGGCTGTCATGACCGGTGCGGAATATATGCAGAATATTTATGTGTATACGGAAAACGGAATGGAATTCTCCGCGGGAGGGGCGTATACGGAGCTGGATGATAAAACCCTGAAGTATTATAAGGATATGGCCGGAAAACAGGATGTGGTATTCGGGGTACAGCAGGCCCGGGATAAATACGATTATCCGCGGATCGTGCTGACAAAGCAGCTGAATATGGGAAAAGGGACGCCCGGGGCCTGGGTGGTCATGCTGATTAACTGCCGCGGGATATATGGGATTTATAACGAGACGGAACGATATGACTCGGGGCTGCTCGTCTGGGATAAAGCCTGCGGGCAGGAAATATACAGAAATAACCTGGAATGGTTTACGCAGGAGGGCGCTGTCGGAGCCGAAGAGATATCCGGAATGGTATGCAGTCAGGATAAGGCGGTGTGCAGGATCGGAAACCGGAAGGTGCTGCTGCTGCGGATGGTATCGGAAGTGACCGGCTGGCAGAGCATTGTGCTGATACCCTATGAACAGATTTCCGGGCAGCACAGCAGAATGCTGTCAATCAACGCAGTGGTGCTGGTGCTGCTGTCCCTGGTTGCGGTATTTTTATGCCGCGTCCTGGCGGAACGGTTCTTAAAAAATATAGAAATCCTCACCGATGCGGTGGGAAAAATACAGAAATCGAATCTCTGCCTTGATGTGGCTATCCACTCCGGCGATGAGGCGGAGGTGCTGTATCACCGGTTCGGGGATATGATCGATCGGATCAAAGAACAGATCACGGATATTAAAAAGCATGAAAAGGAAAAAAGGGTATTGGCATTGAGGGCCTTACAGGCCCAGATCAATCCCCATTTTCTGTATAACAGCCTGAATACCATCAAATGGATGGGACAGATGCAGGGGGCGGATTCCATTGTGGATGCGGTAAATGCCCTCAGCTCCATCATGCAGGTAAATATGTCTAAGAATACTTATATGACCTTTCAGGAGGAACTGGATTATCTGAATAAATATGTCTGCATGAAGGAATTCCAGAAGGCGGCCCGTATAAAATTCGTATGCAGAATCGAGGAAGGGCTGCGGTCATGCTATATTCTTAAGATGCTCATACAGCCTATTGTGGAAAATTCCCTGAAGCACGGCGGGGTGATGGATCGGGAGGGCGGTTGTATTTCCGTATCCGTCTATTCCGAAGGGGAAGATGTGCAGATAGATGTGGAGGATAACGGAAAAGGGCTGAGTGAGGAGGAGAGCAGGGATATCCTTGCCAATCTCCAGAATGGGGAAGGGATAGGCCTGTTCAATATCCAGAAACGGATTCAGCTATATTACGGAGAGAAATACGGTGTGAGCATCACAGGGGAAAAAGGCATTTTCACCTGTGTTTCGCTGCGCATTCCGAAAAGATATCAGGTTGGTGAAGAAGATGATTAGAGTATTGTTGGTGGATGATGAATTGCTCAGCAGGATGATGGTACGCTCTCTCATCGACTGGGAAAAGGAAGGCTATTGCGTCTGCGGGGAATGCGGCGACGGCGAACAGGCATGGTCCCTGCTCCCTCTGCTGCGTCCCCAGATCGTGATTACCGATGTCAGGATGAACCGGATGAACGGGGATGAACTGGTGCGCCGGATCGCCCGGGAATATCCCGAAATCTGTACCATTTGCCTGAGCGGCTACGATGATTACAAATATGTGAGGGATGTATTAAAGCATAATGCCATCGATTATCTGATTAAAAATGATCTGACGCCCGACAGCCTGCTGGAATCGCTGCATAAAGCGGAGGAGGTCCTGAAAGTAGGCCCTAAAATCAAAAAAGATGAGAACAACCTGCAGGCGCTGCGCAGGCAGTTTGTGCTGCAGCTGATAAGCGGGGAATACCGGGGAAAAGAGGCATTTATTGAACGGGATATGCAGGTCTTGTCCATTGAACTGGATGCCGGCCGGGTCATTCCCGTGCTTTTGAGTATCCGGAATCTGGAGGAAAAGATAAACGGAGGGACCCTGCGGGATAAAAGGCTGGTGATTTTTTCCGTGTGCAACGTGCTGGAAGAAATTATACGGGAAGAATTCCAGGGGCTTGCCGTGCCTCTGGAAAAGAATGAAATACTGCTGCTCATTTCCCTGAACGGCGTTGTCAGCGAGCAGAAAGCGGGGGAGGAGCTGCGCCGGATCGTAAACCGCAGCAGCTTCTGCCTGGATAAATTCATGCGTCTGGAAGGAAATTTCCATATCGGAAGATCCGGTGCACTGACGGAAATGCAGGACGGCTTCCAGGAGTTGGAAAACAGGAGGAGAAATGAATTCCTGGACTTAAATAAGCCTAAAGAGGCCGCAGCCAATCGGGAATACAATGAAGGGAATGGCATCCGCCTGGAGGAGGAGCAAAAGCTGACGGCGGCCCTGAAGCAGGGGGATAAGGAAGCGCTGGAGGACGTACTGGAAGGGATTTTCCGGGAAATCTATGAAAAGAACACGGGAAGGACCGGCTGCAGCCAGCTTTTTTCCGATTTGATCATCCTTTCTTTATCCTTCTGCAAAAAGCAGGGCATCGCGTATGAAAAGGTGTACCGGCACCGCACCGGCGTTCTGGAGTATGTGGCCTCGCTGGAAAAGCTGAAGGAATGCCGTGAATTTTTCCTGCAGCTTTTCGGGGCCGTTCTTGCGGAAAACGGAAGGCTGGAAAACGGGAAAGACTATTCCGTTCCGGTAAAGAAAGTGGTATCCTATATCCATCAACATTACAGGGAAGGGATATCCCTGGTGGATGCGGCGGAAAATGCGGGCATGAACAGCTCTTATCTGAGCACCCTGTTCAAGGCCGAGGTGGGAACCGGGTTCGTGGAATATCTGAACGAGGTGCGTTTGGAACGGGCCAAGGAATGTATGGATACTTCGGACGGGAAGCTGAAGGAAATCATAGACCGTTCCGGCTTTACCAGCTACCCCTACTTTTTCAGCCTGTTTAAAAAGAAATATGGGATGACACCGAAGGAATATCAGAAAAGCCGGAAGTAGAGCGTGCAGAAAGAATTTCCGGACACGCGTAAGGAGGAGAAGGATTATGGCGGCGTTTGAACTTATTTTTCTGGGTACGGGAGCTGCCGACTGGCCGCTGCGGCCGGGAGCGGATGTGAGATACGATACGGGCGGAGTTATCCGCCGTACTTCCAGCCTGCTGGTCAACGGAACATATCTGATTGATCCGGCCCCGGAGTCCTGGTTTTTTGCCAAAAAGGTACTGAAGCTGGACTTATCGGGGCTGAAAGGCATATTTCTCACCCATAGCCATAAGGATCATTTCAGCCATAAGGCGTTGCATGATTTTCTGGGAGAAGCAAAGGGAAAGGTGGGTTTTTACTGCCATGAAGGTACGCTTCCCTGGCTGAAGCTTACCCGGGAGGAGCTGGATCGGATGAGGCTGCATCCGCTGAAGACCGGCGTGCGGGTAAAAGCCGGGAGGGTGTCCGTTCTGCCGCTTGGAGCCAACCATGAGGTGTCCAGGACACAGGAAACGGCTCTCCACTATCTGTTTTCGGCAGAAGGGAAGGCTTTTTTCTACGGCTGCGACGGCGCCTGGTTTCTGGCCCATACCTGGTCGCTCTTGCAGAAGCAGAAGCTGGATGTGATGATTCTGGAGGCTACGGTGGGAAATCTGCGGGCCAATTACCGGATAGGCGGACATAATACCCTGCCCATGGTGGAGCTTCTCGAGGCTTCCGTCAGGGAATGCGGTATCCTGAAGGAGGACGGGAAGCTGGTGCTTTCCCATATGGCGAGAGAGCTGCACAGCCCGGATGAGACGTATGGAAGCAAGATTGCGGCATATGATGGAATGAAGCTGGAAATATAGGAGGGAAATGTATATGAAAACAAAGGTCTGGGCACACCGGGGAGCGAGCGCATATGCGCCGGAAAATACACTGGAGGCCTTCCGCCTGGGAGCGGAGCAGGGGGCGGACGGCGTGGAGCTGGACGTACAGCTTAGTAAAGACGGGGAGCTGGTGGTAATCCATGATGAGACGATTGACCGGGTAAGCGGCGGGCATGGATATGTGCGGGATTATACACTGGAGGAACTGAGGAAACTACAGTTTAACAAAACCCATCCGGAATATCAGGATGTGCGGATCCCCACGCTGGGGGAGGTCTATGACCTTTTGAAGCCTTTGGGTCTGGAAATCAATGTGGAAATCAAGACGGGGATTTATTTTTATCCGGGTATTGAAGAAAAATTGTATCTGCTGGAGAAGGAAAAGGGGATGCAGGGAAAAATCATATATTCGTCCTTTAACCATTACAGCGTGATGAAAATGCGGGAATTTGATCCGGCGGCGAGAACCGGGCTGCTGTATGGGGACGGCTTCCAGGATGTTCCCGGCTATGCGGCCGGGCTGGGGGCGGACGCCCTTCATCCGGCGCTGTATAACCTGCAGTATGACGGTTTTCTGGAAGCGTGCCGGGATAGGAAGCTGCTTCTGCATGTCTGGACAGTGGATGAAGAAAAATATATGCAGTATCTGGTCCGGGAAGGCATTGACGCCATAATCACAAACAAACCTGACGTTGCCCGCAATATTGTGGATAACGGGTAAAAAAACAAACAGGATTGTGGAAAAAGCAGGCATAGGACATCCTGTACGCCAATAGATTAGTAAAAAAGACGGATAGGTTCTTTATGAAAAAAATATGCTTGCTGGTGATAGCCTCCATTATGGCTGCCTGCCTTTCTGCCTGCGGCGGTGATACGGTAAACGAACAAAACCGGGAAAATCTGGAATTCACGGTGGTGAGTGAGGATAGGCTGCCGGATGAGCTGAAGGAAATCCTGGATCAGAAAAAGGAAAGTGCCTTCAAGCTTACCTATGCGGACGAGGGGTACCTGTATATCTGTATCGGGTACGGAAAGCAGGAAAGCGGCGGCTACAGTGTTACGGTGAATGATTTGTACGAGACGGAGAATGCGGTCTATGTAAATACCAACCTGCTGGGGCCGAAGGCAGGAAGCGCCCCCGCGACGAGTCCTTCTTATCCTTATATTGTATTGAAGATTGAATTCCGCGATAAAACGGTGGTATTTGATTGAAGAGAGGCTGCCGGACTGCCATCCGGCATCCGGATCTACCGTGAATGAGGTGGGGCGGAAAGTCCGTGTCCCCCTTCGCCCCGGCCTGCTTTGGGGGGAAAGGGAGCACGGACTTTCCGCCGTTTGGGCGGCACTCCTGCGCCTGGTATAGATCACCGGGAACGGGACTGGATGATACCTTTATAGCCTTCAGGGAGGTCTGTAAAGCTGTTGTGCCAGAACTTGTTTCAGCAACATATGTAAACCTCCGTCTTTAAACAGCGTAAATTAATTTTCCACTATTCTCAACTTGTCCACTGGGATATTCCCTATCTCCGACTCTGCAGTATTAGCGAATACCATCATCGCGGTTTCAGGAGATGTTGGCCAACGAATGACGCAAAGGGCAGGGCACTGGGTAGGCACGGGCTCCTACAGAGGGCTGAACTGTTACCGCTTATTTCGAATATGGGATATAATCAATTGTTTTAATTAGAATTTTGGGCTATAATAAAGTAGATTTGGAGGTATATATGAGAATTTATCTGGATAATTGTTGCTATAATCGTTTGCTGGATGACCGAAGCTATTCGCAAATATACTATGAAAGAAATTCGGTTATGCTATTTTGGAGTTAGTGGAGCAGTCAGCAATTCGTTTAATTGGTAGTGAAATGCTTGTCAGGGAAATGAATGATACGCAGGATTTGTATAAGATTCCGTATTACAACTGGTATATGGGCTGTGTTCAGAGGAAACTAAAATCACTTTACAAATAGTAGATAGGGCAGAGGAAATAAGGCATAATTCTAATATAAAGTATAAAGACAGTATTCATTTGGCCTGTGCGGAAGCAGCAAAGGCAGATGTATTATTAACAACAGATAGAAAATTTATGAATAATTGTAACCGTATTAACACGTACACGAGGGTATTAGGTCCTAATCAGTGGTTATTGGAGGTGCTGTATTTATGATTACAAAGCGATTAAATATAATGAGCAGTACAGAAATTCAGAAAAAAGGATTAATTGCATTAAAAGAGACTTTGGGGATAACGGGTACAATTAAGTTCCTTGAGCAGTTTGATAACGGAGGCTCTGGGGATTATACAACGGAGAAATATGAAAATGACGAACCTGAACCTACTGACGAAGAAATTCGTAAGATGTTCGGCTATTAGGAACACGGCCATAGTGAAAATGTTGCTTATATAAAAGTTCTGGCTTTGGCTAGAGCTTTTATAATTTTGTCGTTAACTTGACATAAGCGTGGTGAAAATTTTGTAAATAGGTATGGCCGTCGCCTAAGCGACTTGGTACAATAGAAATACTTAATGGTTAAAAACCTTGCGGGCAGCCGGCGGAAGCGCATGGGAATGGGGGCATGGACCGGCTGGTTTTGAGAGTAAAGGAGAACGGCATGCTGTTAATTAAAAATGCACGAATGATAGACCCTGCGTCCGGTACGGATGCCAAAAAGGATGTTCTGGTGCAGGGGGAGAAAATACGTAAAATTAGGGACACGATCCGGGAAGACGAGGCGGCTGTTTTTTCCGGGGACGAAGCGGACATGCTTCAGGTGATTGATGGGGAGGGACTGATTGCGGCTCCGGGCCTGGTGGATGCCCATGTGCATTTCCGTGATCCTGGATTTACGGAAAAAGAAGATATAAATACGGGGGCGCGGGCGGCAGCGGCAGGGGGGATTACCACGGTGATTCTCATGGCGAATACCAGGCCCTGTGTGGATAACAGGGAAACCTTGAGGTATGTGCTGGAAAAGGGGAGTCATACGTCTGTCCATGTGAAGAGCTGTGCCAATGTTACCATGGGTATGAAGGGGGAAGAGCTTACGGATATGGCAGGCCTTCTGGCAGAAGGGGCGGCAGGGTTTACGGATGACGGCATCCCTCTTTTAAAGGAAGAAACAGCGCGTAAAGCCATGGAAACGGCGGCGGCGCTGGGTGTCCCCATCAGCTTTCATGAAGAAAATCCGGCATTTATTGAGAATAACGGCATCAACCGGGGAAAGGCCAGTGCGTATTACGGGATAGGAGGTTCCGACCGGCAGGCGGAAATCGATATGATTGCAAGAGATGTGCGTCTGGCGGAGGAAACCGGGGCTGCGGTGGTTATTCAGCATATCAGCACCCGGGAAGGGGTGGCGCTGGTACGGGAGGCGAAACGGCGGGGGGCGGATGTCCATGCGGAGGCGGCACCCCATCATTTTACCCTGACGGAGGAGGCGGTTATCCGATACGGAAGTCTTGCCAAAATGAATCCGCCCCTCCGGGAGGAAGCGGACAGGCAGGCCATTATAGAGGGCCTGCAGGATAATACCATTGATATGATAGCCACGGATCATGCCCCCCATACGGCGCAGGAGAAGCAGAAGCCCCTGACGGAGGCGCCCAGCGGTATTATCGGTCTGGAAACCTCGCTTTCCCTAGGGATTATGGAGCTGGTGGATACCGGAAAGCTGACCCTTTCCCAGCTGTTGGAGCGTTTGTCCCTGGCACCCGCCAGACTTTACCGCCTGGATGCGGGATATCTTGCGGAAGGTGGCCCTGCGGATCTCATTCTCTTTAATGATAAAGAAACGTGGAAGGCGGAGCGTTTTTACTCCAAATCTGCAAATACGCCTTTTCTGGGGCGGGAACTTAAGGGAAGGATCCACTATACGATATGCGCGGGAAGGATAGCTTACCGGATTAGATCATAAAGCAGGCTCCATCCATGCGGCGGTATGTAGTGTTCCTCATGGACGGAAGGATACCATTTGCGAATGTAAAAACAGAAAGGATTGAAAATGGCACTAAAGAAAAAAGAAAAAGCCACGGTTTTAAGCCAGCGGGAGATCGCTCCCGGCATCTACGACTGCCGGATCGGCACCAGTTTAGCCCGGGACGCGGCACCGGGCCAGTTTATTGCTCTTTATCCCCGGGATAAAAGCACCCTGCTCCCCCGCCCTATCAGCATCTGCGAGGTGGATAAGGAGGAAGGGAGCCTGCGTATCGTGTACCGGGTGGCAGGCAAAGGAACCGGGGAATTTTCCACGTACCGGGAAGGTGACGGGGTGGATATCCTGGGAATTCTGGGTAACGGCTTCCCCCTGGATAAAGCGGGGGAAGGGCAGACCGCATTCCTGATAGGCGGCGGTATCGGTGTACCGCCTATTCTGGAGCTTGCCAAACAGCTGAAATGTGATAAAAAGATAATTGTGGGATACCGGGATGATCATTGCTTCCTGCGATCGGATTTTGAAAAAAACGGCCGGGTGTACATCGCCACGGAGGACGGCAGCGTGGGAACCAAAGGCAATGTAATGGACGCCATCCGTGAAAACGGGCTGAAGGCCGACATCATTTATGCCTGCGGCCCCATGCCTATGCTCCGGGCTGTCAGACAGTATGCGCTGGAAGCGGATATCCCGGCTTATATTTCCCTGGAGGAGCGCATGGCCTGCGGTGTGGGGGCATGCCTGGGCTGTGTCTGTAAAACAAAGGATGTGGACGCCCATTCCCATGTCCATAATGCCCGGATATGTACGGACGGGCCTGTGTTTGAAGCCAGGGAGGTGGATTGTTGAAGATGAATACAAAAGTTACCATAGCAGGTGTTACCTTTAAAAACCCGGTGATGACCGCATCCGGTACCTTTGGATCCGGCATGGAATACGGGGAATTCGTGGATTTAAACCAGCTGGGTGCCGTAGTGACCAAGGGGGTGGCCAATGTACCATGGCCCGGAAATCCCACGCCCAGGGTGGCGGAGGTATACGGCGGCATGCTCAATGCCATCGGGCTGCAGAACCCGGGGATTGATGTGTTTATAGAAAGGGATATCCCTTTTTTAAAGCAGTACGATACGAAGATCATTGTCAATGTATGCGGAAAAACAGTGGAGGACTATCTGGAGGTGGTGGAACGTCTGGCGGACACGGATGTGGATATGCTGGAAATCAATGTTTCCTGTCCCAATGTGAAGGAAGGGGCCATAGCCTTCGGCCAGAGGGCGGACTGCCTGTCCGACATCACCGCGGCGGTAAAGAAAAAAGCCAGACAGCCCATTATCATGAAGCTGAGCCCCAATGTAACCGATATTGCGGAGATGGCAAAGGCGGCGGAGGCGGCGGGTGCGGATGCCGTTTCCCTCATTAACACCCTCACGGGGATGAAAATTGATATCCGCCGCAGGAACTTTGTGCTGGCAAATAAAACAGGCGGCATGTCCGGCCCTGCCGTCAAGCCGGTGGCCGTACGCATGGTTTACCAGTGTGCCCGGGCGGTTTCCATTCCCATTATCGGTATGGGCGGCATATCCAACGCCGAAGATGCCCTGGAATTCCTAATGGCCGGAGCCACCGCAGTGGCCGTGGGCGCCGCCAATTTTATCAATCCTTATGCCACCGAAGAGGTGGTGAAAGGGATCGAAGCATTTATGAAGGAAGAGAAGATTCAGGATATCCATGAAATTATCGGATGTGTGAAATAAAGCACCGGTAAAAATGCCGCCTGTGGGGTTACGGCCGGTTCTTTCTCGCGTTTGGGTATCCTGTACCACGCCCTGTGCAGTATGCTGTTCCCCAGATGCTTTATATACCGTGAAGATGAGACCAATCCCATGGGGCAGCCTATCTGCCACATGGGATGCTTTGGGCTCATCGGAACGTTTGGTATATCAGTATCTGGGGAACAGCATACTGCACAGGGCGTGGTACAGGATACCCAAACGCGAGAAAGAACCTTACGGCCTGCCCCGGCGGTATTTTTTTTGCCCGCAGCCGTCATATTTTAGCATCCGGCGAATACATTGTACAAAGGCATTCGCGTGGAGGGTATTCGTATGGAATTAATAAAAAAGAATATACATATGGACCGCATTAAATGTAAGGCCAGTACGCAGGTGACGATGGAAGACGATATCAATATCACGGATTCCAGGCCGGACGTTTACCAGCTCATCGAGGAGCAGGGGGAAGTGGTCATCGATGAAATCAGAGCGGTGCAGGATCATGTGTATATCAAAGGAAAGCTGGAATTTAGCGTCCTGTATCTGTCGGACGATGATGTGCGCCGTCCTGCCAGCATGGAAGGAAGCATTCCTTTTGACGAACAGATTTATATGGAAGGAGTGGTTTCCACCGACAGCGTTTCCGTGAAAAAGGATCTGGAGGATTTGAGTGTCGGAATGATAAACTCCAGAAAACTGAGCGTGCAGGCGCTGATCCGGCTGGGGCTGTATGTGGAAGAGCTTTATGATGAAGAGGCGGCGGTGGAGCTGAGCAGCAGCGAACCGGTGGAATTCAGGCAGAAAACCATCAATCTCGCCGGCCTGGCTATCCAGAAAAAGGATATTTTCCGTATCCGTGAAGAAATGGAACTGCCTAACGGGTATCCCAATATCTTTACTATTTTCTGGCAGACCTGCAAGCTGGGGGAAACACAGTTCCGGCTGTCGGAAGGGAAGCTTTCCATCCAGGGAGAGGTCCATCTGTTCTTCCTTTACGAAGGAGAAGGGGAGAACCGCCCTGTCATGTGGTATGAGTCTTCGATCCCGTTCAGCGGCGTGCTGGACTGCCAGGGGATGAGGGAACGCATGGTGGACGATATCACCTGCCAGATCGGGCATAAGGAGCTGGAGGTAAAAGCGGATACCGACGGGGAAGAGCGGGTTATCGGTCTGGAAATCGTCCTCGACCTGGATATGAAAATATATGAAGAAGAGCAGACGGAAATTCTTTCCGATGTATATGGGGTTACCAAAGAAATGGAAGCAGTCGCCGGCGTAGGAAAGCTGAAACAGCTTCTGATGAAAAATATGGGAAAAACAAAGATTTCCGGCCGCTTTAAGGTTGCGGCAGGCCTGCCTAAAATGCAGCAGCTGTGTCACAGCGAATGCGAGATACAGATGGCGGAAACCAAGATTGTGGAGGAGGGCCTGCGGATTACCGGGGCGGCAGCGGTAAAGAGCCTGTACGGGACCGGAGATCCGGAGGTACCCTACGACAGCATAGCCGGTACGATTCCTTTCAGCTATGTACTGGAGATACCCGGCATCACACCGGAATGCACCTACAAGCTGGAATCGGTCCCCGAGGATCTGAGTGTTACCATGATCGATGCGGATGAGGTCGAGGTTAAGGCCGTCCTGGGTTTCCACGGTATTGTGTTCAGCCATTATGAAGAGCCTATGATCCAGGATGTGAAGGTGACGGATCTGGATCCCGATAAGCTCAGCAGCCTGCCCGGCATTGTCGCTTATATAGCGAGGGAAGGCGACAGCCTCTGGAATATCGGCAAAAAATATTATGTGCCGGTTTCCCAGATCAAGGATATCAATGAACTGACTTCGGATGAAATCCATCCGGGCGATAAATTATTGATTGTAAAAGGGATTTCCTGATAGCATAAGACACGTGAAGGAGCATGAACCGGGGGGAGCATGCTCCTGTTTTATGTGAATCCCAACGATTGCGCATGCACTCCGGCCGGATAGGCATACTCCGGAAGAGATGAATATGTTCTGGGGAAAGGAATGTACCGCGGATACAAAAAGCCTGCTGCCATTCAGGAATAATCAGGCGGCAGCAGGCGTGTGATCAGATATTCAGTTTTGACAGGTTGTTTGAAATCGATAAAAGGGTCCCCCAAAATTGAGGGATCCCCATCAAGGTCCGACAATATTGTCAGACCTTAATTCCATCCAGCAACCTACAATCTGGTGGCGGCCAAGCTGACAAGAATGGCCTGCCTGATATAGTCCAATGAAAAAGGGAAGCACATGGATACAAAAAGCCTGCTGCCATTCAGAAGCAATCCGGCGGCAGCAGGCATGTGGTCAGATATTCAGTTTTGACAGGTTAATGGAGAAGCCGGGATAGATGCTGGCCGGGATATCATCGGTAAAGGAGTACTCATCTACTTTATCTATTCCAAATCGATAAACTGTGATGCGGTTTTTATCCGGATCCACAATCCAGTAATCACGAACACCGGCAATTTTGTAGTTGAGTAATTTTGTCAGATAGTCCATTGCTCTGCTGCTGGGAGACACGATCTCAATAATCCAGTCAGGCGCACCAGAACAGCCCTTATCATTAAGCTTGCCAGGGTCACATATAACGCTGATATCCGGTTCTACATAGGTTTTATCGTTTCCATTCAGAAACACGGCAAATGGGGCTATATCGACCTCACAAGGGCCATTGTTCTTATCAATATAGTCGGATATAACACGCGATAATTGTAAAACAATACGTTGGTGCTTTCGTGCCGGAGGAGCCATATAATAAATCTGGCCGTCAATCAGCTCAGCACGTTCCCCATCAGGCAGAGCGTAAATATCATCGATAGTATAAGTTCTTTCCTGCGGTAATGGCATAAGAGTCACTTCCTTTCATGGTGATGGGTATTCGGTTTGTGAATATCCTTAGTATGGACAGGAGGCAAAGAGTTTACAATTCCTCCTGGGTTTCGTTTATGATTACAGATCCTTTATAGGTACAGCCTAATTTTTGCGCGATTTCTATCATTTCTTTTTCCTGAAAGTTATCACGAGCAAATTTGTTTGATAGATTTTGACGAGATGTTCCCAGTAGTTCAGCAAGTTCTGTAATAGTTAACCCTTTTCTCTTTAGAAGTATTTTGATTTTTTCACCGTAAGTTAAAGCCATCATATCACCTCCTGACTTCATTATACACTATAAAGTGTAATATGTAATTAGAAACAAACAAGAGAATAGCAACCGGGAAGGCCGAAAGCCCCCATAAATTTCAAGCCATATACTGATGAGCGGACCAGAGCGGAAACGATAGTTCAGAAGATGCTTGAAAGGCTGAAGGGCCTATTACCCCGAAAACATTATTAAAGAAGGTAAACACCCTGAAAACTCTGGAAGAGAGGAAGAAAGCCATTGAAAAGCAGATGGAGATTATCCAGGAAGAGGGAAAGCAGGAGCTGCAGGCCAGAGGGACCGAAGAGGAAGCGCAGGGTATTTAAAAACCCCATGCAGCGGCAACTGCACAGGGCTAATAAAAGAAAATACCCGACCACACACCAATGTAGAGGGGATAGTCTGATTATAGCACAGTATTATCCCTCCTGCCAAAGAAAAATTATAGGAGGGCTTTACCAATGCACTATGAAAAACTTCCCCAGGATAATGGGGAAATGAATGGGACTATCAATGAAGAATACAGGGAATACATAGGCAGGCTTCTTTTGATGATAAGCAATGATAGGCTGTTAAAACGGATTGTCTATTCCTTTGCGGCGGCATATCCAAAACAGGAAAATGAATATCAGTTTCCGACAAATGGGATCAAGCGTGGAAAAGAAGGAACTTGTGGATTTGTCAGAGGTAGTGTTTTACCTTAGGATGGGTTTTTCTTCTGTCAATGAAAACAGTGAGGTTGCCGGCTGCCTGTCCGTTTGTAAGCGGAGCTGAACAGAATCGGCAGCGATAAGATTACGGAGCTACAGGAAGCTTTTGCGGAGGTGGAAAAATATTTTGGCCAGCAAGCTGAAACGTAGGAGGAGAATGGTATGCCGAAAAAAACTCTGGGGGCATTGAAAAGCATGCTCAATTCAGCCGTAGGAGATGGAATTATAACCAGAAGTCCGGCTGCTGGGGTAAAGCCGCTGAAGGACGATGGAAAAAAAGCAAGTGAGACATATCACAGGGCCCTGACAGTAGAAGAGCAGACTCTTTTCGTGGAACTGCTGCGCCCGGAATGGTATTATGAACTAATCCCTCTCCTGTTCTGCACCGGAATGCGTGTCGGGGAAGCGGCGGCCATAACATGGAAGGATGTGGATTATATCAATAATGTGATACACATTTCATCGACCCAGAGCCGGACAGAGGGAGGAAAACACACGGTAGATACTCCTGAAAGCCGGACAAGTGATCGAGATATCCCCATGCACTCAGGGATACTTTCGCCACACGCTATATAGAGCAGGGCGGCAGCCCTCAGGTACTGAAAACAATTTTGGGGCATTCCAGCCTGCTATGACAATGGACCTGTATTCCCATGTGCTTCCCAACACAAAACAGCAGGAAATGGACAACATAAAAATACCCCAATCTGTACCCCAATTCTTATTAAACCGGTATAAAACAAGATAAAATATCATAAACTAAGACGAACTGTCAAATGTACTTTATTCCCAGCATTTACGCGGCTTTCCGGGCCTTTGGCAAAGAAAGATAAACATTGACGAACCCGCCCTGATTGTATATACTTAAGTACAATCAGTGTATACAATCAGGAACAGAATAGGTACAGGCACAGGGCGTCCCCTCTCTATCCGGGCTGAAACCCTGCTGCACAGATGGGAGCCGGCAATGGAAGAAATTACATTAAAAGCAATGGCCAAGATCAATTTGGGCCTGGATGTCATAAGGCGCAGGGAAGACGGATATCATGAAGTGAGGATGATCATGCAGACGGTAAACCTGTATGATGAGCTCACCTTCCGGAAACAGCCGGGGGATAAGGTGCGGCTGACCGCCAATCTGCGTTCCCTTCCCACGGACGGGCATAACCTTATCGTAAAAACCGCAGAGCTTCTCAGGAAGGAATTCGGTATCAGGGAAGGCCTGTCTATCCATTTGAAGAAAAAAATACCCGTTGCGGCAGGAATGGCGGGGGGAAGCACCGACGCTGCGGCCGCTTTTGCGGGAATGAATGAGCTTTTCGGGCTGGGCCTGACCCTGGAGGAACTGCAGAAAAGGGCGGTATCGGTCGGTGCCGATGTGCCATACTGCCTGCAGGGAGGAACCGCGCTTTCCGAGGGGATAGGGGAAATCCTGACGGAACTGCCGTCCGCACCCCGCTGTTCGGTCATTATAGCCAAACCTCCCATTCATGTTTCCACCCGTTTTGTTTATGAAAACCTGCGTCTGGACAGCCTGGAAAAACATCCTGATATTGACGGTATCCTGGATAGCATACGGGAAGGCAATATCCTGGGTGTGGCTGAGAGGCTGGAAAATGTGCTGGAGACGGTAACACAGAAGGAATATCCTGTGATTGGACAGATAAAACAATTCCTTGTACACAGGGGGGCGCTGGGGGCATTGATGAGCGGCAGCGGCCCCACCGTATTTGCTTTGTATGACAGGAAGGATCTTGCTGCAAGGGCCTGTGAGGATCTGCGGAGGGCCGGCCTGGCAAAACAGGTATATCTTACCTCTTTTTCCGATAAGACCTGTATCCGTAAATAACTGCAAGAAGATGGGAGTATAGATGAAAGCTGAAGAAAATACCAATGATTACCTGCCGCTGCGAGACGTGGTATTCAATACGCTGCGGGAAAGCATACTGAAAGGGGAGATGAAGCCGGGAGAAAGGCTGATGGAAATCCATCTTGCCAATAAGCTGGGCGTCAGCCGCACCCCGATCAGGGAGGCCATCCGCAAGCTGGAGCTGGAAGGGCTTGTAACCATGATACCCAGGCGGGGGGCGGAGGTAGCACAGATCACCGCGAAGAGCCTGCGGGATGTGCTGGAGGTGCGCCAGGCGCTGGACGCGCTGGCGATGGAGCTGGCCTGTGAGAGAATTTCGGAGGAAGAGATCGGCAGGCTCCGGGAGGCCTGTGATAATTTTGCGGAAATTACCAAAACCCAGGATGCTGTCCGGATAGCCCAGGCCGATGTGGAGCTTCATGATATTATTGTACAGGGCAGCAGGAATGAAAAGCTGGCGCAGATGGTGGGAAATCTTTCCCAGCAGATGTACCGCTACCGCCTGGAATATATTAAGGACGTGAGCCAGCACGGACGCTTGATCGAAGAGCATGAAGAGATATACAGATGCATCAGCAGCAGAGATAAAAACGCGGGGGCCGGTGCGATCAAAATGCATATTTATAACCAGGAACAGTCCATCCTGAACCAGATTCAGCAGAATAAGGGCTCATCCCGGGTATAAGCCGGGCAGCAGCTGTCAATACTTTCCATAGACAAAACGGAAGGGAACTGACAGTATGAAATATAAGGACACATTACGGGATATCGCGGCAGCGGGGCTGCTTGTATGCAGCTTCTGGAATATTTTATATCCGGAATACACCTTTGCGGGCGATGCCTATCAGAAAATAGAGGATGGAACTCCTGTGGAATCCGCGGATAACGTGAAGGATTACTATCAGATACTGGATGCCGGAAAAGGAGAGGTTACGATCCGTTTCAGCTTTATGGAGAAAGAAAAAGGGAAAAAAGCGGATTTGTCCGGAAAAAGAGAGGAAGGCAGCAGTGAAGCTTCCCCCGGCTTCCGGGAGGATGACCAGGTAACGTATTCTGCGGGAGTGGAATGGTAACAGGCAGATTTCCATCGGTTAAAAGTGCCGTTTCGGCGGCGGAATCGAGGAAAGAATGATACAGAGTAAAACAGAGCTGCGAAGCGCTGCAATCGGGGTGTTTGACTCCGGAATCGGCGGCCTCACAGTGGCGCGGGAAATTATGCGCCAGATTCCCAATGAAAGAATCGTCTATTTCGGGGATACCGCCAGGCTGCCCTATGGCAGCAAGTCCCGGGATACGGTAACAAGGTATTCCCGGCAGATCGTGCGCTTCCTGCGTACCCAGGAGGTAAAAGCTATAGTGGTCGCCTGCAATACGGCAAGCGCCTATGCCCTGGACAGTCTGGAAAAAGAAATCGATATTCCCATTATCGGTGTGGTGAAGCCCGGGGCCAGGGTGGCCGCTGAGGTGACCTCGAACGGGAAAATCGGCGTCATAGGGACGGAGGGAACGATTGGAAGCCAGATTTATACAGATTACATACATAATATAAACCCGGATGCAAGGGTAACCGGAAAAGCCTGTCCGCTGTTTGTCCCTTTGGTGGAGGAAGGGCTGCTCCAGGATCCGGTGACGGATGAAATTGCTTCCCGTTATCTGACGGAGCTTATAGATATCGGGATTGATACGTTAATATTGGGATGTACACATTACCCGCTTATCCGTTCCACGGTAGGTCGGATTATGGGGGATAAGGTAACCCTGGTGAATCCTGCTTATGAAACGGCGGCCGAGCTGAAAAAGCTTCTGGCCGCGCATGAGCTGCTGAATCCCCAGGCGCCGGCTTTAGGGGATAATAAATATAAATTTTATGTCAGTGACGGAGCGGAAAAATTTAAACGCTTTGCCAATTCCATCATTAAATATGGAATCCTGTCGGCCAAGACCATTCAGATTGAAGAATACTGACAACAGGAGGTTTGCTATGACAAAAGAGGTAATGGTTTCCATCAAAGGACTGCAGTTTGACCAGGGAGCCGACAGTGAAGAGATTGAAACAATCCAATGGGGCCAATATTATAAGAAAAATGATACGCATTATGTTATTTACGAAGAAGTGATGGAAGGCTACGAGGAACCTACCAAGAACATAATCAAATTCCGCGATCGGGAACTTAACCTGACCAAACGGGGTCTGGTTAATGTTTATATGGTATTTGAAGAAAATAAAAAAAATATGACCAATTATCTCACCCCTTATGGGAGCATCCTGATCGGACTGGATACCGGCAAGGTAACCTATACGGAAAGTGAGAAGGAAATCAGGGTTAATGTGGACTATGCCCTGGAGGTAAATTATGAATATCTCGCAGACTGTAAGATAGAGATGCATATCCGTCCCAAGGAAAACCGGGGTATCAGCCTGATTTCCTGAAGATAAGGAAACGAATAAGGAAACGATGCGGCGGAGGGCTGTTACAAAAAGCATGTTACCAAGTGCTTGCGTAACAGCCCTTTCGTGATACAGGAGGTCATAAAAAGACAGCCAAAAATCATAGTGACTTTTTATGACAAAGCATTTACTATGTAAGAAAGCAGTAAATGAAAGGCTTTGGAAGATATCATGTAACAGACACTGTTATTTTACCATAGTTAATGTAAATACAGGAATATGGGCGTATGGATTATCAGGATATTGAGAACAGGCTGATCCCGCTGCGGGATTATGAAGAAAGCTGCCGGGAAATTTACCTGGCTAACCCGGAGGCCTTCCGGCATGTGGTATGGAACTGGGAAGAATTTAAAGAACGGTTCCGCAGCACCGATAAAAGCGGCTGTACGCTGGGGGAAACGGCTCCGGTATTTATGGGAAACCTTCTCACGGAGCAGGATTGCTTTCCGGATGAAAATATGGAATGCTCCATCATTCTCCATGATCGGTATGCCCCGCCGTTTTACCATAACCTGAAGTTCATCAAGGTGGTATATGCGCTCAGGGGCAGATGCCGTTTTTTTGCCCAGGGTAAGACCCAGGACAGGGAGACACTGCTGGAAGAGGGGGACTTTTGTGTTGTCCCTCCGGAAATGAACCAGGCGGTTTTTACCTGGGAGGAGGATGCGGTGACTGTCAATATCATCCTCAAGCGCAGCACTTTCGGAGAGGCCTTCTACAGCCTGCTTCTGGAAAATGACAGCATTTCTGATTTTTTCTGGCAGATGCTTTACAGTAAGGGAAGCGGACGGGTGTTGGTGGTCCGCTGCGGCAGGGATGAGCGCCTGCGCAGGATCGTGCTGGAAATGTGTGAGGAAGGCCTGCTGCAGAAAAAGAGCCGGGAAGCCGGAGGCAGCCTGATGATGAAAGGCTATGTGATGCTTTTGTTCGGATGGGCGCTGAAAGCCCACCAGCAGGAGATGGAAAACATGGGGAGCATCCGTGTGAGCGAAGCCGCTCTGCCCATGATTGTACGGTATATCCGTGAGAATTACACGACGGTGACCCTAACCTCCCTGGCAAAGCATTTCGGAAAAAGTGAAGGCTACTTAAGCCGGTATATCCGGCGGGAAACAGGAAAAACGTTCCGTTTCCTGCTGAAGGAATTCCGGATGAAGCAGTCTGCGGGGATGATTGAAAATTCCTCCTGCAGCATAGAAGAGGTAGCCGCTGCGGTAGGATATTCGGATATCAGCTGCTTTTACAGAAATTTTAAGGAAAGCTTCGGCTGCACACCCCAGCAGTACCGCAGCAAGAAAAATCAGGTAAGCTTATAATTGCAGGAAGTAACGGCGGCTGTTTTTATCCAGCCGGCCGGTTCAGGCCGGGCAAATAGGCGTGTCCGGCAGTCATAATAACAGGTGCGTTGCAGCGCACGGAGAGGGATTACATATGGAATGGAAGGCTAAATGGATCAAACCGTCTCAGGAGATGGGAGAGGTCTGCCCTGTTTTTGTCAGGGAATTTGACCGCAGCAGGGAATGGGGGAGACAGATTGCCAAAGCGGAACTAAAGGTGACGGCATTGGGGGTATATGAGGCAGTCCTGAATGGAAAGCGGGTGGGCGATTATGTGCTGGCACCCGGGTGGACCTCCTATAAAACAAGGCTTCAATATCAGGTTTATGATATTACTAAGCTTCTGGAGGACGAAAACCTCCTTACCGTTACGGTAGGCAAGGGCTGGTACAGAAGTCCGATACCAGGATGGATTACCGAAGAAGGGAAAGCGCAGAGAGCGGCTGTCCCTGCCGGGCTGCTCGCTGAAATAACGGTTACGGATACGGAAGGGAATTCCTTTGTCATGGGGACGGATGAAAGCTGGAAGGCGGGGGAAAGTAAAATCCGTTTCAGTGAGATCTATGACGGAGAAACCTTTGATGCAAGCTTTGAGGCCGGGGAATATCTTCCGGCTGCCGTATTTGACTGGACCACGGATAACCTGATCCCCCAGGAAGGGGAGGTCATTACCGAACAGGAATATGTGAAGGCCGCTTCTGTATTTACGGCTCCCAATGGGGAAACTGTAGTGGATTTCGGACAGGAAGTGACCGGTTACCTTCAGTTTACGGTAGACGCCAAAGCGGGGGATATGGTAGAAATATCCCACGGGGAGGTTCTGGACAAAGACGGTAATTTTTATAATGCCAATTACCGTGCTGCAAAAGCCAAAATATATTATACCTGCTGTGACGGAGTGCAGACATATAAACCGAAAATGACATTCTTCGGTTTCCGTTATATCCGCCTGGATCAGTTCCCGGGGACACCGAAGCCGGAACTTTTTTATGCCATAGCCGTGCATTCCGATATGAAACGCACCGGTTATCTGCGTTCCTCCAATCCGCTGCTGAATCAGCTTTTCAGCAATATCATCTGGGGGCAGAAGGGAAATTTCCTGGATGTGCCCACCGACTGCCCGCAGCGTGACGAACGCATGGGCTGGACCGGTGATGCGCAGGCCTTTGTAAAGACGGCAAGCTATAACTATGATGTGGACCGGTTTTTTACTAAATGGCTGGCGGATATGGCTGCGGATCAGCTTCCCAACGGTTCGATCGGCCATGTGGTGCCCACGCTGTATGTGGGAAGCGGCAGCGCCGCCTGGGACGATGCGGCTACGATTTGCCCCTGGCAGATCTATCTCACCTATGGGAACAAAGAAATCCTTGCCAGACAGTTTGACTGCATGAAGAAATACATCGGCTTCATCACCGATACCACGAAGGATGCCTGGCTGTGGACGGGCGGGGAGCATTATGAAGACTGGCTGGGGCTGGATGCACCTGTGGGAAGCTATAAGGGATCCTCCCGTGCAGATTTCATCGCCTCCGCATTTTATGCCCATTCCACCTCTCTTGTGGTGAAAGCGGGAAAAGTGCTGGGGGAGGATGTGAGCTTCTATGAGGAGCTGTACCGGAATATTGTGGAAACCTTCCGTAAGACCTTTACCGATTACCGTACCCAGACCGAGCATGTTCTGGCGGTGCACTTTCACCTGGCGGAGGATCCGCAGAAGACCGCGGATGCCCTTGCGGATATGGTGGTTTCCTGCGGCAGCAAACTGCAGACGGGCTTCGTGGGCACGCCTTATCTTCTCCATGTGCTCAGCAGCTATGGACATACCGATTTGGCATATACACTGCTGCTGCGTACCGAATATCCTTCCTGGCTGTATCCGGTTACCAAAGGGGCGACCACCGTATGGGAGCATTGGGACGGCATCATGGAGAACGGCGATTTCTGGAGTACGGATATGAATTCCTTCAACCATTACGCCTACGGCGCTGTAGCCGACTGGGTATATGAAGAGGCGGCCGGAATCCATACCGTGGAAGAGGCGCCCGGCTTTGAACGGGTGAGGATTGCGCCGCAGCCCGATACCAGGCTGGAATGGCTGGAAGCTTCTATTGATACGAGAAAGGGTCTTGTCCGTTCGTTGTGGAAGCAGGAGGAAGGCCGTATCCGCTATGAAATCACCACCCCTTCTCCGGCAGTTATCGTGATTGACGGCGTGGAAACCGAAGTTGGCCCGGGGGAATATATCTTTTATTCCCATGAACAATAAATAAGCCAGACGGAATGTATAGAGTAAGGCAGCTGATCTGCCGGGGGAGCACGTAAACCTCCGGGGGCCGGCTGCTTTTTTATTTGCACCTCTGAACAGAAAGCAATTTTCAAACCCGTGCGGATCTGTGGTACAATGACAATAACCGTAAAAATACGGAACAGTTGGCAAGGATAAATAAAAGAAGAGGATTCTTAAGGAGGAGTGGAACATGGAGGAATGGAAGGTAATCCCGCCGCTTGAGGCGGGGGCGGGGGAGTTTCCGGAATCGGAGGAATTGCCGCAGGGGGTGAAAACGGTAAGATGGAAGGATACCTTTGGGTATGATGTGGAGTTCCTGCCGGATGAGGTGTATGCCAACAGGGACGGCATGAACCTTCATTTGCAGCTGTTGATTCCCAAAACGGCGGAGGAGGCGGACAGAAAATGGCCTTTGCTGGTATTCGTGCAGGGGTCTGCCTGGCATAAGCAGGATCTGTACTGTCATCTGCCTAACCTTCTGCGTATGAGCCAGCGCGGCTATGCCATAGCGATTGTGGAATACCGGCCCAGTGAGACCGCACCCTTTCCGGCGCAGGTAGTGGATACGAAGGCGGCGATCCGGTTTTTGAAAATAAATGCATCCCGGTACAGGGTAGATGCGCAGCGTGTGGCTTTGTGGGGGGATTCCAGCGGCGGGCATACGGCGCTGATGGCAGGTTTTACAGGAGACAGGGAGCCGGATATGGATGCCTACAGGGAACAGTCGGCGTGCGTGCGGTGTATTGTGGACTGGTATGGGCCTACGGACATTGGGAAAATGAATTTCTATCCCAGCGTGCAGGATCATATCGGCCCTGAAAGCCCCGAGGGTTGTGTTATCGGCGGGAAAAATGTGCTGGAGAATCCGGAACTGGCCGAAGCCACGGTACCCATGAATTATCTGGAAAGGGACAAAGAGACGCCGCCGCTGTTGATCATGCATGGGGGAAGCGATATGCTGGTTCCCTTTAACCAGAGCTGCCGCTTGTATGAAAAAATGAAGGAGCTGGATAAAACGGTGGAATTCGTCAAGCTTGTGGGTGCGAACCATGGGTTTGGAGGCTTTAACTGTGAAGAAGCGCTGGATGCGGTGGAGGAGTTTATCAGAAAGTATATCTGATATTCCGCCGGTGAGGCAGATAAGGGGAGGATTAACATGCTGCAGTTTCGAACAGAAAAACTAACGGACCGGGTAACCAGAATCTACGGCTTCTGCGGAGAACTGATGTATCTGGTGGAAGGGAGCAGGAAAGCCGCCCTGCTGGATACCGGGACAGGTATCAAAAGCCTGAAGGCCTGCGTGGAGAAGCTGACGGATAAGCCTGTTATGGTGCTGCTCACCCACGGCCATGTGGATCATGCCATGGGGGCCCCGGAATTTACAGAAGTGTATATGAACCATAAGGATGATTCGATCTATAACGATCATTGCTCCCTGGAATTCAGGAAGGAAGGGCTTGCCGGGACTCCTTTGGAATGGGAGGTGGAACCGGACGATTTTATCCCCGAAGCACCCTGCGGGGATTTCCGGGATTTGTCGGACGGGGATGTTTTTGATTTGGGAGACACCACCATTGAGGTGTACGACTGCCCGGGGCATACCCTTGGTTCCGTGGTCATGCTGATTCCTCAGGAGCGTTCGGTTCTTCTCGGAGATGCGTGCAATTATTTCACATTCCTGTTTGATTACTACTCCACAACGATAACGGAATATGAGGAAAGCCTGAAAAAACTTTCCCGAAAGCTGGAAGGGAAATTCGATACCGTTTATCTTTCCCATGGAGACGGGAACGGGCATAAGGAGATTCTGGAGGATGTAATCGCTGTTTGTGAGGATATTAAGGCGGGGAATACCGATGATGTCCCTTTTTCCTTTATGGGAAAGAGAGGGCTGATTGCCAGGGCCGTGACCCCTCAGATGGGCCGGAAGGACGGCGGAAGAGGGAATATTGTATACAACAGGGAACGGATATAGCGAAGCCTTCCCGCAGGAATAAAACAGGCATAAAAATAGCTGCCGGATGTATGCCATCCGGCAGCCGTTATTTTTCCGGAGAGAGTTTGAAAATTGCGGGAATGAATTTTCAAACTCTCTCTTGTGCATCCGACGGCGCACATTTCATCTATGCCCTGCAGGCAAGTGCACAGGCTCCTTACTTCAGCGGTTTGGCTCCTGCCTTTTCCTGAAGCTTCTCCACATTGCGCTTAAACCAGCCCTTTTTCTTGGCAGGCTTCACAATAGCGGTTCCGTGCAGCCCTTTTACAGCAGTGATATAAATACCGCTCACGGTAGCTTTTACTTCTTTCTTTACCGGTACGGATTCAAAAATACTTTCCTCGCATACAAGGGTCATGACCTGGGGGCCGACCTTTGCTTTAACGATAGGAAGCTTGGAACCACGCAGCAGCTTGGGAGTCTGTTCTATCACCGCGGCGGGCAGCCCGGCATCCTTCAGCTTCATCCTTTTTTTGTCAATAATCAGCATGGATACGGTCTGTTTGTAGGCTTCGATCTGTTCCTGCTGTTCGGCCTGCTTCTTCTGCGCTTTTTTTCCGAGGATGTATAAAACGACAACCGCAACGATTAAGACAGCCAATATGACTAATAATACTATAGTAACTGTATTCACGTGGAAACCTCCTTATGTTATATGCAAAAATATTGTAGCAGACTTTCGGGGATTAAGCAAGGAATTGGTTACCGTTATTTCTTAAATATATGTGAATTACCGTAACTAAGGGTTTTAAGAAAGAAAAAAATATGATACAATGACAGACGGTGCAGGTTGCGCTATTGTGAATGATAAGAGGAGACAAATCATGAAAAAATTTATTACGACAATTACAGTACTGGCCCTGTCAGCTTCTGTACTTGCAGGATGCGGCAAGTCGGCGGACAGCGGGGAAAGCACCCAGGCCGCTACTGAAAGCAGCACGGAAACCGGAACCCAGGCGGAAACCGGGACGGAGACCGTGGAATATGGAGACGATGCCTATGTTGACGGGATTAACGTAGGGGATTATGTGACGTTGGGAGAATATAAAGGCATCGAAGTTACGGCGGAAGCTCCGGCGGTAACCGATGAATATCTGCAGAGCTATATCGATTATGTGCTGCAGAGCAACATGGTGACTACGGATATTACGGACAGGGCCGTTCAGAACGGAGACTTTACTAATATTGACTATGAAGGAAAGATTGACGGAGTGGCATTCGACGGCGGTACCGCCCAGGGATACGATCTGGAAATCGGATCCGGAAGCTTTATCCCCGGCTTTGAGGATGGCCTGATCGGCGCTGCAATCGGTGAGACCAGGGATGTAACGGTTACTTTCCCGGAAAGCTACCCCAGCGAAGAGGTGGCAGGCAAAGAAGCGGTATTTACGGTTACGGTAAACAGCATCCATACGGAGACTATCCCGGAACTGACCGACGAACTGGTTAAGGGGCTGGAAGGAAACTGCAGCACGGTTGACGAATACAGACAGTATGCGTATGAACTGCTTATGGAAGATGAGCAGAGCACCCATGACTCCAACGCACAGATGGATATTTTAGCCAAAGTGGTGGAAAATTCCGAATTCAAGGAGCCTCCGGCTGAAATGGTGACAAGGTACTATGACAGGATTAAATCCAATATGTCCTCCTATGCCGCCATGTATGGCTATGATCTGGAAAGTTTTATGGCTGCTACCGGTTCTTCAGAGGAACAGCTCCAGGAATCCGCGGAACAGGCTTCCAGGGAAATCATCGCCATGAAGGCTATAGCCGATGCGGAAAACCTGAATGTGACGGATGAGGATATGGATGAAGAGCTTGCAAAGAATGCGGGCGATTATGGCTATGAGGATGTGGAGGAATACAAAAAAGCTCTGGATCTGAAGGGGTATAAGGAATATATGATGACCGAAAAGGTGCTGTCTTTCCTTTTTGATAATGCGGTGATAACCGATACCCAGCCGGAAGAAACAGCGGCTCAAGAAACATCTGCGGAGGAAACCGCCCAGGCAGATGAGACCGAAACGGGGACGGCAGCCGAGACAGCTTCCGAAACACAGACAGAAACGAAATAACAGCAGGATAACAATAGTAACGAAAAAGTAACGTAGGGGGAACGCTGAAAGAAGTGCACTTTCAGCTCCTCAGATTGGAAATGCGGCCAAAGCCGCAGCGGGAGTGAAAATGGAACTGACAAACATCAAGGATTTATTCAGAGAAAAAGAACAGTATAAGGAAAAGCAGGTAACTGTGGGAGGATGGGTCAGAAGCAACAGGGACTCCAAAAATTTCGGTTTCCTTGTGGTCAATGACGGAACCTTCTTTGAGCCGCTTCAGATTGTATATGGCAGTGAAATGACAAATTTCGGGGATATAACGAAAATAGGCGTGGGTGCGGCTGTTGTGGTAACCGGCAGGATTGTGGAGACGCCCGGTGCAAAGCAGCCTATTGAAATGCAGGCGGAAGAGGTTCTTGTGGAAGGGGCTTCCCCGGCGGATTATCCGCTGCAGAAAAAGCGTCACAGCTTTGAATACCTTCGTACCATATCCCATCTGCGTCCCAGAACGAACACCTTTCAGGCAGTTTTCCGTGTCCGTTCCCTGGCAGCTTTCGCCATTCACAGATTTTTCCAGGAAAGGAATTTTGTGTATGTGCATACGCCCCTGATTACCGGAAGTGATTGTGAAGGCGCCGGCGAAATGTTCCAGGTAACCACCCTGGATCTGGAAAATGTGCCCAGGACGGAAGAAGGAAAGGTGGATTACAGCCAGGACTTTTTCTGCAAGCCCACCAATCTCACGGTGAGCGGGCAGCTGGATGCGGAAACCTATGCGTTTGCTTTCCGTAATGTTTACACCTTCGGGCCTACCTTCCGCGCGGAAAATTCCAATACCACACGCCATGCTGCGGAATTCTGGATGATTGAGCCGGAAATGGCCTTTGCGGATCTGAAGGATGATATGATTCTGGCAGAAGGCATGCTGAAATATGTAATCCGTTATGTGCTGGACAACGCCCCGGAGGAAATGGCTTTCTTTAACCAGTTTGTGGATAAGGGCCTGATTGAACGTCTGGAGCATGTACTTTCTTCCGAGTTCGGACATGTGACCTATACCGAAGCCATTGAAATCCTGGAAAAGCACAATGAGGAATTTGAATACAAGGTTCATTGGGGAAGCGACCTGCAGACCGAGCATGAGCGTTTTCTTACCGAGAAGGAATTCAAGCGCCCTGTTTTTGTGACCGATTACCCGAAAGAGATCAAGGCCTTTTATATGAAGCTGAATGAAGATGGCAAAACGGTTGCGGCTATGGACTGCCTGGTTCCCGGTATCGGTGAGATCATCGGCGGTAGCCAGAGGGAGGACAAGCTGGAGCTGCTGGAGAAGCGTATGGAGGAAATGAACCTTAATAAAGAGGATTATGACTTCTATCTGGATTTAAGGCGTTACGGATCCGCACGCCATGCCGGCTTTGGGCTTGGCTTTGAAAGATGCGTTATGTACCTGACCGGAATGGGAAATATCAGGGATGTCATTCCTTTCCCCAGGACAGTAAAGAACTGCGAATTATAAGGCAAATACCTGAGTCCAATACCCCGCCGCAGCACCCAGGTGGACGCATAAATGCGTCCGTATGGCTCGTTGTAAGGGAAAATAAAACTGACAGATAAAGTGCACCGATGGATACGTAAGAAGGGCAGAATATGCGGAAGAAATTTACCAGTCTGATTTTGATATTAATATTGGCTTTCACCATGACGCAGACAGCATATGCTACCAGTATCAGCGACCTTCAGAAGCAGCGGCAGGAGAAGGAAAATGAGAAGAAAGGCACCCAGAACCAGCTGGATTCCCTGAATGATCAGATCAATGACCTGTCCGGGGAAAAAGAGGATGTGGATGCCGAAATCAGCGGTTTGACAAGCCAGATTGCGGAAATCATGGCAAGCGTCAGCCTGCTTGAGGACGAAATCGCGGATACGGAGGAGCAGATTGAGCAGGCACAGAAGGATTATGATGCGGCCAAGGAAAAAGAAGATGCCCAATATTATGCCATGAAAAAACGGATCCAATATTTGTATGAAAAAGGAGAGACCAGCTATATCGAACTTCTGATGGCGTCTAAAAGCTGGTCGGATATGCTGAACAAGGCGGAATATGTGCAGGAAATCTACACCTATGACAGAAATATGCTGGATGATTATGCAGCGACGGTAAAACAGGTGGCCGAACTGAAGGAGAGCCTGGAGGAACAGAAATCCGAGCTGGAGGCAGCCGAATATGAGCTGGAGCAGGAAAAAGCATCCCTGCAGGAATCCCTGGACGAACAGAAAGCCATCGCCGCGGATTATGAGGTCCAGCTGGCTAAGGCAAAGCAGGAGGCGGCGGCCTATAAAGCCAGGATAAAGCAGCAGAATGCGGAGATCCAGAAGCTGGCATCGGCCGAACAGGCCAAGAAGGCGGAAGAGGAGGCAAAGAAAAAAGCGGCGGAGCAGAAAAACAATGCATCTTCTTCCCAAAGCTCTTCCGGCACACCCGCCACCTCGGGAGGTGCGAAAACCGTACCGCCCAAAATGGGCAGCGGTTCTGGCAGCGATATCGCCCAGTATGCCTGTCAGTTTGTAGGCAACCCCTATGTACCGGGGGGAACCAGCCTGACCAACGGGGCGGACTGCTCCGGCTTCACGCAGTCGGTTTATAAGGTATATGGCTACAGCCTTCCCAGGAATTCCGCTTCCCAGAGAAGCGCGGGAAGGGAAGTGTCTTATGAAGAGGCACAGCCGGGCGATCTGATCTGCTATGCCGGACATGTGGCTATTTATCTGGGAAACGGCAGAATTGTCCATGCCAGCAGTGTGAAAACGGGAATTAAATACGGATATGCCACCTACAAGCCGATTCTGTCGGTGAGAAGAATAGTGAACTAGATACGTATGCTGACCGGCCGGATTGGAACGCAGCATACGGTGCAGCCACAAAACAGCAGCGGCCCCGACGCAGGTTAACATCCGTCAGGGGCCGCTGCCATGTTCCGAAGGAAGCCGTAGGAAAAGGCCGGGGAACGGACGGGGACAGGCGGTTTAGTTACCGCCGGGTATCAGCCGTTTTCCCGGATGCAGGAAAGCAGATACGAGAGGGCTTGTTCCGCCAGCTCGGACATGGAGTATTCCCCCACGCCCACGACATGCTGGCTGCATTTGTTTACCGGCAGGAGTATCTTCATAGCCTGGCTGCGGCCTACTGCCACCGCCATGGCGGGAGTCACCTCTCCCAATAAGGCATCGGCCGCCATGATACCCAGCGGACCTATGATATAATCCGCATCCCGGCAGTTTACCAGCACCGGGTTTTCTCCGGTGGCGCCGTAATCGGCTCCGGCCTTCAGCATGGCGGCAGTGGCCGTACTGTTGGTTCCCAGGGCATAGATTTCCGCGCCCGGTATGGAGGCTTTCTTTATTTTTTCAGCAAGCAGGCCGCCCATGCGGCCTCCCTGTCCGTCAATAATCAGGATTTTCATTCGTTGCGGCCCTCCGTTCAGGAATTGGGAAACAGCTGGTATTCCACGGTAATCAGTGCTTCCACTTCCAGCTCACCCGGCATAATGGTTACGCTGCCGGTATCCGCAGCTGCGGACAGATTCGTTTTTTCCATAAGGGAATTATCCGTGTAACGCGCCTGGCTGTAGCTGCTTTGTTCCCTGAGATCCGTTATATCACCCAGCTGGCAGCCGGCGGCGGCCGCCATGGCCTCTGCCTTTGTCCTGGCGGCTTCGATGGACAGGCGCAGGGCTTCCTGATAGCTTTCGTCATATTTGCTGGATAAATAGGAGATGGACTGGATGTTGTTGATTCCCGCGTTAACGGACTGGGTGAGGATATCCCCCAGCCGGTCGATGAGTAGATCCGATACGGTCAGTGTGGTTGTGGCCTCATAACCGATAAGCTTCCGGGTATCATTGCTCCAGTCATAGCGGGGATTCATATAATAGCCGGTAGTCTGGATGGAGCCTTCTTCCACGCCCAGGCTTGTGAGAAGCTCCACTACCTTGTTTACATCCTGGGTATTCTGCTGCTGGCAGCCGGCCGCGTCCGTGCCTTCCGTCTGGACGGAATAAACAACCTCGGCGATATCCGGCACTACATTGACCTTTTCGCTGCTGTTCACGGTTATGGTACTTACATCGGGTTCCGCCGCGGAAGGAACAACGGCGATGGTTCCGTCACTATTGTTGCATGCGCTCAGGGTGAGCATGGCGGCTGCGGCAGCCGCTACTATCATTTTTTTCATAAGAACTCCTTTCTGCCCGCCGGAGCGGACGCTGAGAACACAGGGCTTACAGGCAGGTCGCTGCCGGCGTTGTTTGCTATAGCAATAATATAACAAAAACAGAACGGGAAAGATAGCGGGACAGACAGAATTAAAAGATTTTTAAGAAAGGACATTTACCCTAATGAACATACTCACAGTGGAAAATATCACCAAATCCTATGGAGAGAGGAAGCTGTTCGACAACGCTTCTTTTTACCTGCAGGAGGGGGAAAAGGTAGGCGTCATCGGTATCAACGGCACCGGAAAGTCCACGCTGCTGAAAATCATGGCGGGTACGGAGGAGCCGGATGAGGGAAATGTAACAAGAGCCAACCATGTGGTGGTGCGTTTCCTGTCCCAGCAGCCTGTTTTCGATCCCGGGGATACGATTTTGGAGAGCGTGCAAAAGGGGAGTGAAAAGAGCCTGTCTGCAGACCAACCTGCGGGGGAGGGAGACAGTCATGACGGCTGGGAACTGGAAAGCCAGGCGAAGGCCATGCTTACCAGGCTGGGGGTGACGGATTTCGGGCAGAAATGCGGGGAGCTGTCCGGCGGACAGAAAAAGCGCCTTGCGTTGGTGGCCACTCTGCTTATGCCTGCGGATATCCTCATCCTTGACGAGCCTACCAACCATCTGGATAACAGCATGGCGGACTGGCTGGAGGATTACCTGAAAAAATGGAAGGGCGCGCTGGTCATGGTAACCCATGACCGGTATTTCCTGGACAGCGTGGCAAACCGGATTATAGAAATTGATAAAGGGAATATTTATTCCTGCCAGTCCAATTATGAAGGGTATCTTGCGCAGAAAGCGGAACGGGAGGAGATGCAGGCTGCCGGCGAACGGAAAAGGCAGTCCATCCTCCGGAACGAGCTGGCCTGGATGCAGAGAGGGGCCAGGGCGCGTTCCACCAAGCAGAAGGCCCGTATCCAGCGCTACGAGGAGCTTAAGAATGCGGAGGGGCCGTCTGGGGACGGCAGGGTGGAGATGGGATCCGTTTCCTCCCGGATGGGACGTACCACAGTGGAGCTTTCCCATATCGGCAAGGCTTATGGGGAAAAGAAGCTGATCGAAGATTTTTCCTATGTTTTCCTGAAAAAAGACCGGGTGGGATTTATCGGCCCCAATGGCTGCGGAAAAACGACCCTGATGAAGATCCTTACAGGACAGCTGCAGCCCGATACGGGAGAGGTGGTAGTGGGACAGACCATCAAAATCGGTTATTATGCCCAGGAAATCGCAAGCGGGGTTGCGGCGGCCCCCGCCGAAGGCGGGAGCGCCTTTATCGATTTGAAAACAGCCGGTATGGATCCGTCGAAGCGGGTAATTGATTATATCCGGGAAACGGCGGAGTACGTACAGACAGGGGAAGGGAGCATAACCGCCTCCCAGATGCTGGAACGGTTCCTGTTTCCGGGCGAAGAGCAGTATGGCCTCATCGGCAAGCTTTCAGGCGGGGAAAAGAGGCGGCTGAACCTCCTGCGTGTTCTGATGGAGGCGCCCAATGTGCTGATCCTGGATGTAAACTGGAGTAACCTTTTGAGGAGTGCATAGAGTGTATTGTGTAAAAAAATAGGTGTAAAAGGTACTGGATACACAAAAATGTCATTATACTGTGTATTGTGTAACAAGGAATGTAGTCAAAAGAGATGACTACTTTTTTATTTGGTGTATAATGAGAGATAAAGTAAATGAGTGAGGCAATAACATGAATTTGATTAACATAGAGAATCTGACAAAGTCCTATACTGAGAGGAAGTTATTTGATGGTGCATCCTTTTCCTTACAGGAAGGAGAGAAGGTGGGTGTCATTGGTATCAACGGAACCGGAAAGACAACCCTGCTTAGAATGATTATGGGTGAGGAAGAAACGGATGAAGGAACCGTTACGCTTGCCAACCATGTGGTACTCCGTTACCTGCCACAGCACCCGGAGTTTGCACCGGATAAAAGTAGTCTAGATTGTGTACTGGAAGGAAATGTGACAGAGGAAAACCGTTGGTCCATAGAGAGTGAAGCTAAAGCAATGATGACCCGGCTTGGAATTAAAGATTACATGCAGCCGGCAGGACAGTTATCCGGAGGACAGAGAAAGCGTCTTGCATTGATTTCCGTATTGCTTTCCCCGGCAGACATTTTGTTGCTGGACGAGCCTACAAACCATTTAGATAATGACATGGCAGATTGGTTGGAAGACTATCTGAAAAATTGGAGAGGGGCGCTCATCATGGTAACCCATGACCGCTACTTTTTAGACAGCGTGACAAACCGGATTATTGAAATCGATAAGGGATTAATTTATAGTTACCAGACAAATTATTCAGGATACTTGGAATTGAAAACCCAGCGTCAGGAAATGGAACTGGCAAGTGAAAGAAAACGCCAGTCCATACTTCGTGTAGAACTGGAATGGATACGCAGAGGAGCCAGGGCGCGTTCCACCAAGCAGAAAGCACACATTCAGCGTTATGAGGAGTTAAGAGATCGTCAGGCTCCGGTGCAAGATTCACAGGTGGAATTAAGTTCTATCTCTACAAGACTTGGTAAAACTACAGTAGAGCTGGAACATATCTGCAAAGCATATGGGGAGAAAAAACTGATAGATGATTTTTCCTATATCTTTTTGAAAGGGGACAGGGTTGGTTTTGTTGGACCAAACGGTTGCGGAAAATCCACGCTGATGAAAATTATTGCAGGGATGATACCGCCGGACTCCGGACAGGTTATCATTGGACAGACTGTTAAGATGGGATATTATGCACAGGAAATTGCTTCAGAAAAAACCAACGATGATAATGAAGTTGACTTATCCTATATGGACCCGAAGCAAAGAGTGATTGATTATGTAAAAGATACCGCAGAATATATCCAGACAACAGAGGGAAGTATCTCTGCATCCGCCATGCTGGAACGGTTTTTATTTCCGCCGGAAAAGCAGTATAGTCCGATTGGAAAGTTGTCCGGCGGAGAAAAGAAGAGATTAAACCTGCTTCGTGTACTCGCAACCAGCCCAAATTACCTCCTTTTGGATGAGCCTAGTAACAATCTCGACATAGCCACATTAACTATCTTGGAAGACTACTTGGACCGCTACGAGGGCATTGTTGTTACGGTGTCTCATGACCGGTATTTCCTTGATAGAACCATGAAACGCATTTTTGCTTTTGAGGAAGACGGAAAACTGAAACAATACGAAGGTGGTTATACCGATTATTCTTTGAAGAAATTAGCAGAGAAAGAGGAACAGGAGGCAGAGCAGGCAAAGAAAGCAGGCAATGCATCCAAGACGAATACGCAGCAGGCACAGAAAGGACAGCGTACCCGTGGCTCGCAGAAGTTGAAGTTTACCTATCAGGAACAGAAGGATTATGAAACGATAGAAAGTGATATTGCCGCACTGGAAGAAAAAATAGAAAAGCTTGAAAGTGAAATGGCTGCAGTATCAACAGACTTTGTAAAATTGAATCAGATAATGGCTGATAAAGAAGTAGCAGAGAGTCTACTGGAAGAAAAGATGGATAGGTGGATGTACTTAGAAGAATTAGCCGCAAGAATTGCAGAGCAGTAGAGAGTAGAGAAAGTAACCAACGTAAAAATTGGTTACTTTTTTGTTTATGAAAGAGGGACGATTAAAGAAAGGATGGTGGTCTATGGATATCAAGCAACAGATAAAGAAATTTGATGAAGAAAATAAACCATTCTACATGATGGATCATGAAGATGGTGTTTATAGTTTATGTCTTCCTCTTAGTTTTTTAAGCGAGGAGTACAGGGATTTTGGACAGGAAGCGTTTAATCAGTATACTATCCGGGCAGGAGAGTCGGTAACCGATGGCAGATTTTATACGCATGGAGATGGTCATGAATGGAAGTATGTGTTTGAAAAGGCGTTTGAAGGCGAAGAGAATCTGAAAAAGATTTCGTTCGACTGTGAAGCAGGAGGGTTCTTCTGTTACTCAAGTGATTTTGATGTCCTTGCAGAGTATGGCAGACGGTTCCGTGAAATGTGTATGAACGAACAGGAATTTACGGAACTTGTATGCAGTGCATTGTCTGAGGACAGGCAGTCTGTGGAGGAAGAGATATCAATGGAAGGGATGACACCTTTTTTCTATGCGGTGGCAGAACTTGCCAGAAACAAAGGATTTAAAATGAAAGGTATGCAGGGTGGAGCATTAACGCTTACCTTAAAAGGTGAGTTTGCAGTCGTGGTGGATGAATCTGGAGCAATCAGTTATCATCCATATGATGAAGTCTTTGATATCATGGATGAGGTGTCAGAACTGAGAAAAAGCATTCCACCGGAAGACACAGGACAGGGGATGCGGATGAATATGTAAGGCGGTACTTATTTTAGAAATGAAATAGGTGCCGCCTTATTTTTGTTTGGAGGTAAAAATGTCAAAATTGTTTTGTTTAAGTCCGGGACTTCGTGTACTGGAAAGGCAGATGCAGCAGCCGCCGGGATACAGACCGAGGGGGTGTGGTATCTGCATCATTGAGGAGATGGACTGGAAAAGCCGGGGAAACTATTCTGAAATCGTGGATTGTGTAATCAGCCGGATGCAGTTGGAACATCTGAAAAAGAGAGTGGAGGAAATCTTTACAGAGGCAGATAGGGAATTGATTTTCCGAAATAAGAAACACAGAAATGATTTTTATTCCCTGCTTATGGGTAAGAGGGCGAAGGCATTACAGCATACACCCAATTATGCTGCCGCCGTATTTCTTTTGTCTGCGGATGAGGAACTCTGGGACAGAGTCAGTAAAAATGTGCTGGATACCGGGATTTACTTTGACAGGATAAGGCTCGGTGGTGTGACACTGGAGCAGTACATTCTTTTTCATGCAGCGAAGGATGTTTATAACGGAACCAAACATATCCGATTGTCGGAGCTGACTGACCGGGATTTGATACCCGATGAAATACTAAGGAGCATCGTGAATGCCTTTGTCATCGAGAAGTGTGGAGTGGAAATTGTAAAGCAGGAGGTGTGGAATGCGGATTAAGGTATTAAGCGGAGGAAGAAGAAATATTGAACTTCCATTGTCAGATGCGGAATTAAATTTGCAGATGAGGCGGATTGGTATTGAAGAAATAGTACCCATGTGCAGACTTGTGGAAGTGTCAGAGCAGGAAAATCCCCTGCATAGATTTGAAGGTCAGACTGTAAACATGGATGAGGTAAATTTCTTTGCCAAGAGGATGGAAAGCCTGACGGAATATGAAAGAAAAGTTCTGTCAGTGTATGCGGAGGATTATGGTGTGGCTACCATGCAGGATTTAATCAATCTGACATTCAGTATGAAAGGTCTTTCACTGCTTACGGATTTTTCAGATGCCAGACAGGTCGGGGAACGTCTTTACTTGGATGAGTTCCTCGGAATGTCAGAAGAAGAAAAAGCACAGACCAATTTTATTGAGTTTGCGAAAAAGACCTTGAAGGAGAGCCGGCTAGAAGTCTTACCCTATGGTGTCTTTGTAGATCATGGCTTTCAAATGCAGGAAGTGTACAACGGGAAAAACTTTCCGCCTTTTGTTGCATCGGATGAGATTGTGGCAGTTGTAGAGGTGCAGAACAAGAGAGAGGATACGGAATTTTTCTATCTGCCAATGGATATCTGTTCCATGAACAAGGTAAAGGAACGGTTACAGGTGCAGGACTATTGGGAAATGGAAGTAATTGAAATTGAAAACTTACATCTGCCGGAAATTCTTGTGCCGACAACGGAGGATTTAAGAGAGGTAGAACAGTTGACACTGTTTAACGAAATGTGTCATGCCGTCAAGCGGTTTGATGAAGTAAAAATGAATCAGCTTGCAATGGTGGTGGAATTTACCGGCTTATGTGATTTCCCGGATGTGGCTTATATTGCAACACACCTTGGGGAGTTTGAAATCAATCCGTTGGTACATAACGATGAAGAGTATGGAAAATTTCTTGTAACGGAATCGGGATTGTTTGATGTGGATGAAATCTTACTCCCTCATATCAATTATGCATCCTTTGCCGCTGATAAAAGAGTTGGAACTCTTGTAACAAGCGGATATGTGGAGGGTGGCTTCGTGGGAGCCATCAGACCGATAGAGGAGTATGGTCAGTACAAGGGAGAGTTTGCGGAACCGTTGGAAATTGATTATGACTGCTTTGAAAAGTTTTGTTTATATAGTCCTCTTACAGGAAACCTGATGGTGGAAGGCGTAGACGAAGGCAATCTGTACCGCAGTGACCTTACACCGTATGCAGAGGCGATAGCAGAAGCCATTGCAAAGGAGGAATGTGTAGGAGAAGAAACCAGAGGTCTCATGCATTACTTTGATGAAAGCAGGGAAGTGGCAGCAAAAGTTATGTCGGCACATCCCAAGGTAGCTGAGATAAATGGGGAACTGTATGGTGTTCTGGAATGTAAAATCAGTGAGCCATTGACAGAGGAAGATATTAAGGTACTGAAAGAATACTGGACCGGACAGATGAGTGACGGATGGGGCGAAGGCTTTGAACAGCGTCCGATTAACGTAGAGGACGGAGAAATTTATGTCAGTTTCTGGAACAGTGTAAATTTCTGGAGCGTTATGACGGAAGAGGAACTGATGGGAGGACAGGTACAGGGAATGGATATGTGCTGCTAAAAATATTGTGCTGGGTATATTGGATGCTCTGTAGTATTGTGTGTCCTACAAAAAGGAAAGGAGCAGACCTATGGAAGAGAGAGCAGATATTTTTTATCAGTTTTTCCAGGAATTAATTGAGAGTTACCGTCATGACATTTTGCAGAGGGAGGATGCCAAAGAACTGGCAGAAAAAGAAATCGGAGCATGGAACCGGATAAGGGAAAGATTTGGCGGACCGAGGTCGGAAGAGTACAAACTAATCAGTGAACTGACAGGCTGTATTCTGGACATTAGCTGTATTAAACAGGAGCAGTTATACTTGCAGGGTGTCAAGGATGGTATCCGCCTAAAGAAAAGAATCAAGGAGATTGAGGAAGGAGAATCATGTTAAGAAGAGAAGAAGTAGAACGCATTAAGGAACAGTACCCGAAAGGTACGCCCGTTCGTCTTTACAGCATGGAAGGGGAGCAGACCGTGCCGCCGGGGAGCCGGGGAGTTGTAGACCATGTGGATGACATCGGGCAAATCCATATGAAGTGGGAGAACGGAAGCTCCCTTGCATTAAATGTGGAAGAAGACCGTTTCGATATCATCACACATCAGGATGAAATTAGTGAAAAGAAAGAGCAGGAGTTTATTGACAAGATAAATGAAATCTTGGACAAGACAGATTTCCTGCTCTTAAATACGTCCTGTAATACGGAGAATACATCCTATGCTGCCGAGAAGCTCCTTGCCATGCATCAGGCATTCGAGGAAGTGTATGGAGAAGGGTATGTGGATGAAAGCTATGGTATGATTATGATGCCTGCGGTGGTAAGAGGAAGGGAATCCGGCATACAGGCCCTTGCGTTGGTAACACTGGACTTGGAATCATCCGGTGAGCATTGGGGTACTACATTCCTTACACCGGGAGGACCATTGGTGCAGGGACATGCAGAGCTTACGGAGGAGCAGAAGCGTGCCATCAGGGAATACTATATTCCCTACGATTATTGGTACACGCCACTCGTTGAACGTGACCACCATGTGAACTTTACGGATATGCCGGAGACAGTTGCAGACATCCGCAGGCTGGTGGATGAATCCTTGGTGACAGGACAGGCACAGCAGATGGAGGGACCGAAATAAAGGAGAGGAGGACATAATTGAATAGCATTATCAGTTGGGTAGGCGGTAAGAAGTCACTCCGTGACCTGATATACCTGAGAATGCCGGGGCACTATGACCGCTACATAGAAGTATTTGGCGGAGGCGGATGGGTTTTATTTGGAAAGCCGCCTGATAAATGTATGGAGGTTTACAATGATTTCAATTCGAATCTTGCAAACCTCTTTTATTGTGTCAAGGAAAGACCGATGGCACTGCTTCGGGAATTGTCTTTCCTGCCGCTTAACTCCAGGGATGAGTTTGTGACACTCAGGAAATTCCTTACGATGGAAGAATTCAAAAGCGAGCATCTGGCAGAGGAACTGGAGATAGCAACTCATTTCTTAAAAGAGCCGGAGGCAGCAGAGATTTGTGACATCCTTATGGAAAGGGCAGAGGTAGGGGATGTGAAAAGGGCGGCGGCCTTTTATAAGATTATCCGCTACAGCTATGGAAGCGGCTGTACCTCTTATGGGTGCCAGCCATTTGACATAAGGAAGACCTTTACTATTCTCTGGGAGGCAAACCGGAGGTTAAAAGATACCGTGATTGAAAATAAAGATTTTGAGGCACTCATCCGTCAGTATGACAGACCGAATGCCTTTTTTTATTGCGATCCACCGTATTTTGAAACCGAAGGGCATTATGAAGTGGTGTTCCGCAAAGAAGACCATGTAAGACTTAGGGATACGCTGGTAGGCATCGAGGGGAAATTCATGGTCTCCTACAATGACTGTGAGTACATCAGGGAATTGTATCAGGACTTTCAGATTGAAGCGGTAACACGAATCAACAATCTGGCACAGCGCTATGACAATGGAAGTGAGTTTCCGGAGGTGCTGATTGCCAACTATGACATGGAAGAAAGAAGAAAGAGCCTGCCGATGCAGATGAATCTGTTTGAAATGTTTGATGAGCAGAAGACTTCTGTGTGGCATGGCAGTAGCAGGAAGGAGGACGAAGATGGTTCAGTTAGTGGAGATAACAGGAGTGCTGAATGAAAAAGGCTGTATTGAAATTCCCATTGTATTGCTTACACAGACAGGTATTCATACCGGAGAAGAGGTAAATCTGATTTATCTTGCCGCAGGTGAGAAGGATTACCGGAATGAATCAAGGGAATTTATGTTAAAGAGAGCAGGGGAAAATCCGTTGGAGGAGCTGCAGAGTGGGGAAACGGAGTTTAAACTGCCGCCACAGTTGCTTGCAGATGCACACATTCCCTTGGATGCAGACTTGGACATTGTCTGCTTGGATAGAAAAATTGTGATTCTGCCTACGGAGGATGTGGGGTCAGAGGATGTACCCAAAGAACTTCTGGATATCTGTGCAGAGCTTGGCATCCCCAGGGAAAAAGTAAACATTGTTTTACGAATGACCGAGGAGGGAAGCGATGAAAAAGCCGGTGTATAAATTGTTGGATGAAAAGGGCAGGGTACTGATACCTTTGGAAATGCGACAGAAAGCGGAGATGGAGAAAGGGGATATCTTAAAGGTTTCCATAAACTCCGGGAAGATTGTTATATCCAAGGTAGACATTTTAGAGGTAGGAAAGCAGGATGCAGAAGCTGTGGAGGCTTATGTCCATGCAGCCGTAAAGACCATGAGCCATGAAAAGCAGGTGGCACTTGCCGCGAGGATTTTGAAACTTGCACAGCAGGAGGGAGGAGCGGATTGCTAAAAAGTAAATACAAGGCCTTTGAAATTCAGGATGACAAGGTCAGTGAAACGGTGGTGGAAGGAAACCTGATAGCCATTGCAGATTTTATTAAAAATTGCAAGGAGGGGAGCATTATCACCATCCACATGTTGGAAGGAGAGCCATTTTTAATTGGGTTGTCAAAATTATTCCTGTATTGTGAGGACAACGAGTTTCTAAATAATCAGTTGATACCGTATCTTCGTGGGATATGAATGGAGAAGCAGTATGAAAAACATATATTTTCGTGATGGAATCCTTATCTACTATGGAAATCCGGCAGGTTATCTGTCAGAGGGGAAAGTAGTATTGGATTCCATTTTTGATAAAGGGGAAATCATTGCTTACCTGTCTGAAAAAGAAAAGCTGGCAGTGGAAATAAGGTCGGGAGTCTATGACCGTCTGTCAGAGGTCGGAGGGATGGAAGTGACAGTACAGGCAGCAAAAGGAAGGAGGATAAGAATCTATCAGCTTAAACAGGACAGTCCGCTCCTTATGCGGTTTATCAGTCTGGCAGAGAGAGAAAAGAGAGACTTTGAAAAACCGAAAGAAAAGGAGTATGCGCTTGTTTATGAGGGAGAGATGGATACCTTTAGTCTCGAAAATGTCTGGGAGAAATTTGGCAGAAGGGTGCCAAGGGATTTTGAAGGACATGCATTATCCATATCCGATGTAGTGGAATTTTCAGAGGAAGAGGTAAGCCGCTATTTTTATGTAGAGCCGAAAGGCTTTGCGGAAATTGTATTTAAATCAGAATAGCCGTAAGGCAGAAAGGAAGAACATGGCGGGAAAAGGAACAAAAAATAACCAGCAGAATGCACAGAGCGAAACACAGTCCGAACAGGCGAAACAGACACAGCCTCTTGATTTTGATGTACGCATCCAGTCCATCAAACCAAATGAGTCCATCAAAGGTACCGCAAGTGTAAACATTAACGGAGCCTTTGCAATCAGAGGAGTCAAGATTATTGAGGGCAGTCATGGATTATTTGTATCCATGCCCAGCTACAAGGTAGGGAATGAGTATAAAGATATCTGTTTCCCTATTACACCGGAATGCAGAAAGCAGTTAAATGATGCAGTCCTTGGTGCCTATGAACAGGCGCTCACCCAGAGTCAGAACAGTATGGCAAAGCATCATGAAATGCAGCAGGCACCGGAAGGTCAGGCAATGGACATGATCGGTATGTAAGAAACCCAAATAACCAGAAAAATAAAATGAAATCATATGGAGGAAAAATCAATGAGAAAGATGATGAACAAGGTAGCAGGAAACATGAAGGTAACCGTAGCAAGGGCAGCAATGCTGTTGAAGGATAAGAAGGGAGAAAACTATGTGGATACCGCAGTTAAGATTTTGATTGCGGTAGTAATTGGTGCCCTTTTGCTTGCCGGTTTGTATGCCCTCTTCGGAGATGTAGTAATGCCTACCCTTACCAGAAGAATTCAGGAAATGTTCAATTATGCCGGTTAATACCAGAGAAAGAAGGAGGAAGAGAGTATGCCTAGAAATGCAGCTACACAGAATAATAACACAGAGAACATGGAACAGCAGGTACCTTTTAAGGTGACCATCACAGAGCATAACCCGGAGAGAGAGGTGCTTGCCAATGCAGACGTAAATGTGGCAGACATTATGACGATCCGTAACGTGAAGATTAAGCAGGATGACTATGGTCTTACCGTGACCATGCCCCGAACCAAGATGCCTCACACAGAGCAGTATAAGGACTCCGTGTATTTTGCGGACAAGTCCATGAAACAGCAGTTTGACATGGCAGTGGAAACAGCTTATCAGGAGAGTGTTCTCACACCGGTGCTTGATCAGGATGAGCCGGAAGAGGGTATGGAGCAGGAAGAGACCACCGGCATGAGCATGGGAATGTAGCAGGTGGAAGGGATGATAAGGCTTGCCCTATTTTTTCTCGTTCTGTTTTTGGCGGCGGTCTCTGACATCCGAAAGCGAATCATTCCGGATTGGATGCCGTTTTTAATTGCCGGGGTAAGTCTGATTCCATCGGAGCCTGTTTATCTGACAGGCCTTCTTGTGGCGTTACCACTACTTGTTGCAGGGATAACTGTAGGAGGTATCGGAGGAGGAGATATCAAGCTGACAGGAGCCTGCGGATTGGTGTTTGGGTTTGAACGGACCCTTGCAGGACTTCTTATGGCACTGAGTCTTCTGTTACTGTTTCATGTAGTAAGGCAGTGCATAAGGAAAATAAGAAAACTAAATTGTATAGCAGAGAAGGAACAGGCATATCCGCTTGCTCCTTTCCTGCTTGTCGGGATGGTTATAAGTGTCTTTATGTTTTTGTAAAATGGCATTTCTAAAACCCTACAAAAACTTTTTACTTTCTATTGATAATATTTCGGTATACCGATATAATAGATAGAGAGGAGGAAGAGGAAATGGTAGAAAGGTTATTAAAGAAACAGAACATGACAAAATACCGACTTGCAGTAGAAGCAGGTATTCCTCACGCTACACTGAATGATATATGCAGTGGAAAAACCAGACTGGAAAAATGCAGTGCAGAAACGGTATATAAATTAGCAAAGGTATTGGGCGTTTCCATGGAGATGCTGACAGTTGCAGCAATACAGAATGCAGAAAGGGAACGTGCCTACGAGTATGGCCTGCCGGAATATCTGCAGCACGATTTAGATGCCTACAAGGAAGGTCTGAAAACTAAGTCCGATTTATTGGATTGCCTGTGGGGAGAACTGTACGGAAGCATTAACATAGCAGAGATTAATGATGGAGCGATTACACGGGAACATGCAGAATTTTTGCGAAACAAGTATCTTTTCGGAGGAAAACATGACAGGAACGATTGATTTTACAAACTGCAAGAAGATTTTAGGAAGAGCATACAATGGTGCTAACGGAAAGAAGATTGCAGTGGAATATAACGGAAGAGAGTATATGCTTAAGTTTCCACCGTCCGGTGCTACGAAGCCGACAGGGCTGTCCTATACGAACAGTTGTATCAGCGAGCATATAGCAAGCAGTATTTTTAACATGGTTGGCATCAAGGCACAGGAAACCCTGCTTGGAACCTATGAAGTAAGCGGGAAAGTGAAGGTGGTATGTGCATGCCGGGACTTTACTGAGAAAGGATATCGGTTGTTTGACTTTTGCTCCATAAAAAATACCATTCTGGATTCCGAATCCGGAGGAAGCGGAACAGAACTGGCAGACATTATGGATACCATAGAAAAACAGCAGTATGTGGAACCGTCCCTTTTGATGCAGCACTTCTTTAATGTCTTTGTGGTAGATGCCCTGCTTGGAAATTTTGATAGGCACAATGGAAACTGGGGCTTTTTGTATGATGATTCTACAAAAGAGGCAAGCATTGCTCCGGTTTATGACTGCGGAAGCTGTCTGTTGCCGCAGGCAGACGAGAGGATTATGGAACAGGCACTGGTAAATGAAGATGTGATGAATGCCAGGGTATACCAATTTCCAACATCAGCAATTAAGTTAGACGGAAGAAAAATCAATTACTATGATTTTCTTATGTCGGCAGAGGAGCCGCAGTGTAATGCCGCAATACAAAGAATGGTTCCGAAAATTAACTTGGAGCAGATAAAAGGGTTTATTGAGGAAGTACCCTTTATTACCGAGTTGCAGAAAACCTTTTATAAGAGGTATATAACTGCAAGGTTCGAACAGATTTTAAAGCCTGCATATGACATGGTAATGTCAGAAAAGCAGGAGTTGTCCGAGCCGAATATGACAATGTAATAGATGAACTTAGAGGACACCGTAAAAAATGCGGTGTCTTTTTTTGTGAAGAATTGGAGGTAATCATGAAAAAAATGTTAGTAGCAGCCGGTGTGCTGGCAGTTATCACTGGAGTAGTGGCTGCAGTATGTAAGAACCGCAAGAAATATACAAAGGTAAGAACAAATTATTAGGAGGACAGTGTGAAAAATCCATATATGCAAGATTTTTCACACGCGAGATTTGTGTCTGCGCGCACTTGACACAAACTCGTTATGCACAAAGGGCGTGCGCAGAAAAGAGGAATAGAATGAAATTATTTAAGAACAGAACCGTGCTGGGGATTTTCTGTATTGCAGTGTCCCTGATTATCTGCTTTGCCATTACACCCCTTGTCAATGCAGGCTTATCCAAAAAGGTTACCATTGTCCGTTTTAATAGGCAGGTAAATGAGGGCGAAGAGATTACAAGAAGTATGTTGGACGAGGTAGAGGTAGGAAATCATAACCTGCCGGAAAACGTGATAAGAAATATTGCAGATGTGGAGGGAAGATATCTGACCACAACTGTGTATGCAGGAGATTACATTCTTACGGATAAGATTTCCAATGAGCCTGCCGCAGAAAATAAGTACCTTTACAGTTTAAATGGGGAAAAGCAGGCCATGTCCATTACCATCAATACCTTTGCGGAAGGATTGTCCGGCAAGTTAAAGAGTGGAGATATCGTATCCGTCATTGCACCGGATTATCTTGGCAGTGGAGAAACCATAATCCCTGTGGAACTCAAATACGTGGAGGTCATCGCAGTGACAGCCAAGTCCGGCTATGATGCCAACACCGGGGAGAAACTGTCAGAGGAGGAAGAGAAAGAACTGCCTTCCACGGTAACCATTCTGGTAAGACCGGAGCAGAGTAAACTCCTTGCCAGATTGGAAGCAGAGGGAGAAATCCATTTATCCCTTGTGTTCCGTGGAGATGCGGATAAAGCTTCGGAGTTTATCAAGGCACAGGATCAGATGCTGGACGAAATAAAAGCAGCGGAGGAGGCTGCCATGCAGGAAGATGGTGCAACTGAAGAAGACGGTCAGCCTGTTATGAATGCAGACGGTCAGGAAACCACAGAGGAAGAAGAAACAAGTACAGATAGGGAGGAATAGAACGTGAACTTTAAACAGAACTCTCTGTTTACGAGAAATACAGGATTTGATGAGGAACAGCCAGATGTGCAGGGTGGAGTGCTTGCCGTATGGGGGAGTCCATCCTCCGGCAAGACAACGGTTTCCGTAAAGCTGGCAGATTATCTTGCCAGAAAAAAGAAAAATGTGCTGTTAATTTTTGCAGACATGACCACACCGCCCCTGCCCTGCATCTGTGCAACCGGGGACTTGAAAGGAGAAAAGTCCCTGGGGAGCATTCTTGCTGCCACCCATGTAACGGAAAATCTGATTAAGAAAAACTGTATGTTCTACAGAAAGAATGATTACTTAAGCATGGTGGGGATGTTAAAAGGGGAGAACGTGTTCACTTATCCGCCTTATGACCAGACACAGGCTGTGGAATTGATTGAGCAGGCAAGAGAGGTGGCTCCCTTTGTCATTATTGACTGCGGAAGCACCATTGCTTCAGATGTGTTGTCGGCGGTGGCACTGATGGAAGCGGATACGGTCTTAAGACTTGTAAACTGTGATTTAAAATCCATCAGTTATCTGTCCTCACAGTTGCCACTGCTTCGTGACAACAAATGGGATGCGGATAAGCAGCTTAAGGTGGCATCCAATGTAAAACAGCAGGAGGCAAGCAGCCATATGGAACAGGTGCTTGGCTCCGTTTCCTTTCAGATTCCCCACAGCAGGGAAGTAGAAACACAGTATCTGGAGGGAGATATGTTGGCAGAGCTTGGACTGAAGGAGAGCAGGGCATTCAGAAAAGAGATTGAGAAAATCAGCAAGGAGGTGTTCGGTGTATGATGGGAAATAACCAGAATTTATTTTTTTCCCCGGAGGAAAAAGGCAGGGCATTCTCCGATGTGTTAAAGGAAGTGCAGGAGTATATCTCCAGCAAGTATTCCACCCTCATGGTGGAAGGCGGGAACGATGAGGTAAAACAGCAGGTCAAGAGATACATCTCAAAGTACATAGCAGATTATCGAATCACCGTAAAGGGAAAGACAAGGGAAGAACTAATCGATGACCTTTATACGGAAATGGCAGAGTTTTCTTTTTTAACCAAGTACATATTCGGAACAGGCATTGAGGAAATCGATATCAACTCATGGAGGGATATTGAGGTGCAGTACAGCGATGGCAGATGTGAGAAGATGGAGGAACACTTTGAGTCCCCGGAGCATGCCATCAATGTGATACGAAGAATGCTCCATGTGTCCGGCATGGTGCTTGATAATGCATCCCCGGCAGTCCTTGGGCATTTGAGTAAAAATATCCGTATTGCGGTGTTAAAGACACCACTTGTGGATGAGGACGTAGGTATTGCAGCTTCCATCCGAATCGTAAATTCCCAGAGTCTCAAAAAGAGTGACTTTGTGGATGGAGGAACCGCTACCGATGAAATGCTAGATTTTCTGGCAGAATGTCTGCGTTATGGAATCAGTATCTGTGTGGCAGGTGCCACCAGCTCCGGCAAAACAACTCTGGCAGGGTGGCTCCTTACTACCATTCCCGATAACAAGCGTATCTTTACCATTGAGAACGGAAGCAGGGAGCTGGCTCTTGTCAGGGAGAAGGATGGAAAGGTAACCAACAGCGTCATCCATACCCTGACCAGATTCAGCGAAAATGAAAAGCAGAACATCGATCAGGATATGCTCCTTGATATGGCCCTGCGTTTCAACCCAGAGATTATCTGTGTGGGAGAGATGAGAAGCTCGGAAGCATATACCGCACAGGAATCTGCAAGAACCGGGCATACAGTGCTTACCACCATTCACAGTAACAGTTGTGAATCCACCTACAGCCGAATGAGAACCCTGTGTAAGAGAAAATACGACATGGATGATGAGGTGCTGATGGATTTGGTAACGGAGGCATTCCCCATCGTGGTATTTACCAAGCAGCTTGAGAACAAGAAAAGAAGGCTCATGGAAATCATGGAGTGTGAAATCACACCCGATGGAAAGAGACATTTTAATTCCCTGTTTCGTTATGAAATTACGGAAAACCGGATGGAAGGAGATAAATTCATCATCAACGGAATCCATAAAAAGGTGTGCGGTATTTCAGGGAGCTTAAAAAAGAGGTTCCTTGAAAACGGAATGCCCAGGGAAGTGTTAAATAAAATTACGGGAGGAGGTGCAAGCGTATGCTGACAATGCAGGTAATGGCCTGTATGGGTATCATCATAGGCTTATTTTTATTGTTGGGCATTAATCTTACGGATTTTACCGGTAATATTTTTAAGAGGCTGTTGGATGGACCAAAAGGCATCCGTGAGGAGATTTTAGAGCAGACACAGAGAAAGAAAAAGTCCTTCCTAAGTAGAGAAGTGGAAGAGATACAGAGTATCCTGAAGGCAACGGACAGGGAAAACACTTTCCCGTTTTTATGCACGGTATCGCTGGTACTGTTTGCCGCAGGTGCCGCAGGAGCAGTCATGCTTGGAAATCTCTTTCTGGTACCCGTAGCAGCGGTAGGGTTTATGTTCCTGCCCTTCTGGTACATTAAGCTGACTGAATCCCACTTTAAAAAGGATGTGTCGGCAGAACTGGAAACAGCACTGTCCATCATTACTACAGCGTATCTTAGAAGTGAGGATATCTTAACTTCGGTGGAAGAGAATCTGGAATACCTAAATCCGCCGGTAAAGAACATCTTTCAGGATTTTGTGTCAAGAATCCGTCTGATTGATCCGGACTTGGAGGCGGCCTTGGATGAACTTAGAACAAGGATAGCAGATGATGTGTTTAAGGAATGGGTGGATGCCTTAAAAGCCTGCCTGTATGACAGGTCGTTAAAGACAACTCTTACACCGATTGTGGCCAAACTGTCCGACATGCGTATTGTGAATGCAGAACTGGAATATATGGTCATGGAGCCGAGGAAAGAGTTTATCACAATGGTAGTGCTGGTGGTGGGTAATATTCCCCTTTTATATTTCTTAAATAAGGATTGGTACCACACACTGATGCACACGGTGGTGGGGCAGATCATGTTAAGCATTGCAGGCATTATTATTTTTGTATCCACAGCCCATGTAATCAGATTGACAAAACCGATAGAGTACAGGTCGTAGAAAGGAGGCAGTATGAATCTGATATTATTTTGTATGTTTTTGACCTTTTCTGTAGGTCTCTTTCTGCTGCTTGCAGGACTATTACGCCTGCCGACCTTAAAGACCAGCAGGGTAATGATGGATACAGGCAAGGAAGGAAAACAGTTATCCAAGACCTTGGATGCCTTTTATATGGATGGAGCCGTGAAGATTGCCAGATACATCCGTATCAATGATTACAAGAAAAACCGAATGGCAAGTGTGCTTCGTGCATCTGGGCTTGGCATGACACCGGAAGTATATACCGCATACGCATACTTAAAAGCCGGAAGTGTCTTTTTGCTGATTATTCCGGCACTTTATGTGTTTCCGCTGGCAGTTCTATTTGTAATCCTCTTAGGCATTATGATTTATTACAAGGAAATCCAGAAGGCAGATGAAATGCTGAAAGAAAAAAGGGAGCAGATAGAGGAAGAGTTATACCGCTTTGTATCTACTATCACGCAGGAACTGAAAAACAGCAGGGATGTGCTTTCCATGCTGGAACATTATAAGGAGAATGCCGGGGCAGTCTTCCGGAAGGAACTGGATATTGTGTGTGCAGACATGCGATCCAGCAGCTACGAGGCAGCTCTAACCCGCTTTGAAGCAAGACTCAATTCCCCACAGTTATCGGATGTGGTCAGAGGTCTTATTGGTGTATTAAGGGGAGATGACGGAGCCGTGTACTTCCAGATGTTAACCCATGACTTTAAGCAGACGGAGCTTCAGAGACTGAAAGCGAAGGCAGCCAAGATACCACCCAAGATTAGAGTGTATTCCTTTGCCATGCTGATGTGTTTTCTGGCAACTTACTTCGCTATTATCATCTATGAGATTATCAAGTCAATGGGTACGCTATTTTAGGGAGGTCAGTGTGAAAAGTTATTCTAAGCCTGCAAAGAACGCAGTCTAAGAATAACTATGTTTCACACAGAAGAATGGCACAGCCATTCTTCTGCCTAAGAGAAAGGAATGCTATGAAGAAAATAAGAAAGATACTGCATGATAAAAGGGGAGAGGGGTATATCGATGTGGCAGTGATGGTGCTATGTGTTATGCTGGTGATTGCCCTTGGTGTAAGGTTGTTTCCCATCTTTATCACCAAAATGCAGGTAGACAATTTTGCAGACGAACTGGTAAGAGAGGCAGAAATCAATGGAAGGGTAGGAAGTGAGACTTCGAACAGACAAAGGGTCTTGGAAGAAAGAACCGGACTCCACCCTACTGTGCAGTGGTCAAGTACCGGAAATCTGCAATTAAATGAAGAGGTAACGGTAACCGTTACAGTGCAGAAGGATTTAGGGCTGTTTGGAAACTTTGGCTCGTTCCCGATAACCATCCGTGCGAGAGCCTCCGGAAAGAGTGAGGTGTATTGGAAATGAGGAAGTTAAGGAAAAAGATTGTCACCCTGTTAAAAGACCGGAAAGGAAATATGATGCCGTTAGTGGTGGCAGTGACCATCTGCATGCTGATTATTATCCTTGGAGTTGCAGAATACATGCGCCTTGTGATTACCGCTGCAGGTATTAAGGATGCAATGGAGTCTGCTGTAATATCCACAGTCAATGACAACTATAACGAGGTTTACCACAGTGTAAGGGAAGGATATGCCGCAGGCTATGAGCCTGATGGGGAAACTTTCTCAGCCTCAGTGGACTATGGGGATATTTACAGCAGGATGTGTTTTTTACTCGGTCTGGAAGAGGACGGGGATGGATATGTAAGAGTCAATAACGGAGGAGAAAGGGAGTACCGTTTGAGCAATCTTTCGGTATCCATCCCCAATACTGCTCTTGGTGCAGGAGGCGGCTCCTATTATGCAGATGCCTCTATTCGGCTGGAGGTGCCGGTAAGATTTGCCGGAAAAATCATCACAAATATGACAATTAATCTAAAGGTTCGGGCAGCCTATACAGAAAAATTTTAGTAAGATGTTACAGATATCATGCAACCTATTACATTTTGATAGACTTATGCAAAGTTGTGTGGTAGGTTGTGGGTTGAGAAACAGAAAAATGAAAAATTACATACAGGAGGGATTGCTATGAAAGATAGTACAAAGAAACGACTTATCATCGCAGGACTTGCAGCAGTGTGCGTATTATTGATTTTCGGTATCAGCAGGGTGCTTTATAAGGAGCCGGTGCAGGAGTTACCTGAAGAAAGCAAGACTACGGAAGAGATGGAACTTGTGGTAGATACGGAAAAGACAGAGCCGGTGCAGAAAGAAACGGAAAGCACAGAGGAAACAAAAGAGTTAGTTATCGAAACAGAAACGGAGAATGGCATGGAGAGCGGAAAGCAGGAAATCCAGCAGACGCCTGAAAAAACGGAAGATGAAAAGCCGGAGGAACCGCCTGCCTTAACAGAGGATGCGGATACCACAAAGCCGGATACACCACCAGAGTATGAGGAGCCGGAAGAGACGAAAACGCCTGCGGATGATACTCCAAAAACCGGAGATACCAAGGATGGAATGGTATATGTGGAAGGATTCGGATGGTTACCTGATGAGGGTGCCGGTTCGGGAACGAATGCGGATGATATGTATGAGAACGGAAATAAGGTAGGTATCATGGATTAAGGATACCAAGAAAGAGGCACAGTGAAAAAACGCTGTGCTTTTTTCATGCAGTGAGCCATCTGTAACAGCAGGTGGTTCATTGCATTGAAGGGAGGCAACATGAAACGATTTAAACTTTGGGTTCTTACTTTTTTGTTAATCGTATCCACACTGGCGCCCATGACGGTGCATGCTGAAGGAGAGGGAAACATCGACAACGGTGGTGGAGGATTAGGAGAAGGTACGGATACAAACTTTTGGAACACAGGAGATGAAGGAGTGCGTGTCACAGTGGTAAGCGCCAGTGATGGAAGTGCAGTGACCGCATCCATTGATTTGACAAATAGAAGTCCAAGTGATATCAAGGTACATTTTGGAAAAGTATGTAAGTCTGATTACAGAGGTGGAGCAGGGCTTTCTGCAAAGGTAGGAGGGTATGATTATTATGTTCCTGCACAGTCCCTGCCTAAGATTATTACCACATCATCAGGCAGTGCCAGTCTTGCCGCTATCAAAAGTTATTTTACGGATGAGCAGGTTATTCGAAGCATAGCAGGATATGTGGGGATGGATTATGACACGTTGATAGGTGGGGACTATAAGTTGTTATTAGAACCTATTGCGTATGTGACGTTTGAAGGAGTACGGACTGCATTCACCGCTACAGAAGCAGCAATGTATAACCAGGTCAGAGGCGGTATGTTAAGGAAAAAGCTGACGTCCCTGACACATAAGAACCTGCCCCTTGCCATGTTCCTTGAAACTGCGGATTTGGGATATCCGGCTTGGGGTGGTGCCAAGAATCAGAAGGTGTCTGATGATGAAATCATAGGCTCGTTAGGACTTGGTATTGTAAGGTTTGATGAGGTGATAACACCGGAAGTGATTGCAGCGGATTATGAGTACCGGGTAGACACAGATGTGGTAACAGCCGTCACCATAAGTGGGGGACAAAGCGATCCCGACCATCCGGTAAGCGTGACTTTCCGCATCCTCGGAAGGAACTATACCGTAAATAATGTGTATTATCCGGAGGACGGACAGCAGGTTGTGTGGGTGAAGTGGCATACGCCATCCACGGAACAGCACATCACCATAAATGTGAGTGTAAGCGGAGGAGGCAGTGCAAGTAAAGGAACCATTACTGCCAATATCGTAGACCTTGATAAGAATCCACCGCCCAATCCGGTAGCCGATGACAGAAATGATTCCTACAATGCAGACAATGCCATTATTCCTGCAAATCCACAAAAGACAAGCGCATCATGGAGTGTATGGAGGCCTTGGTGGAAAGAAAAATGGGTATGGCATAGTGATTGGGAGTGGAAGACTGGCTCTCATTCTGAAGATTGCCCGGAGGACTGTGAAAGCAGTCATGGATATTGGGAAGATGAGGGAGAGTATGTGGATGAAGGCTGGTGGGAGTTTGATTTGGACAGATATTCGGCATCCCTATCGGCAACAATGGATCTTACTACGGATGCAAAATCCCCTACTGCGACAGCTACCACTATCAAGAGTGGATACGGTGTGAACATCAGTGTAAATGCCAGTGCATCCACTAGCCAGTCTGCATCAACCACACCACCGCAGACAGCGGTCAGTTATTTCCCGGAGTTTTATTATAAGACCTATTGGAGATTACTGGAGAAGACAAGTGGCGGATATCATGCTGGGTTTGAATTTCGGAATAACCATTATTCCACCTATAACCGCAGGACACATTTTACCCCCATTTGGATGCCGGATGGTACCTATACGGTCTACACCTATTTATTGGACTGCTGGACACCGGATGGAATGCTGAGTGTGAATCTGACAGACTCCGTGCAGATATCGGGTGATTTGTGGGATGACTGGCATATCGCACCACAAAGGGCAAGGTAATAGTGTGAAAAATCCATATATGGAAGATTTTTCACACGCGAATTTGTGCCGATGGCCCAAAGTTCGCAGGTTATAGAAAGGACATAGATATTGAGTGGCATATGAAAGAATTGACAGACCAAAAGGTCTGCTTTATCACTACACAAAAAGGGAGAACATAGAGCTAATCTTACAGGACGGTAGGATAAGGAAATTTCGAGATACGGAATGCTGGTTCTGCGCTTCCTTGGAGGATACCTTAAGGCTGATGGAATTAACGGTCATGGAGGAAGGAAAACTGTACTATGATACAAACGGATTGCCGAGGAGATATCCAAAGTTTATGCCAGAGGAATATGTGGTGCTGGAGCTGTCCCCAAGATATCAGAATGGAAATTGGGTGATATGGAATCAGGAATTCCCTGCTGGGGTGCCGGAGGAGATACTGAGGCTTGGGGAGGAATTCAGTCACTTAAAGGTAGGCTTCAGGGGAGATTTAAGGTTCTATGAGAACCCCAATATATATGAGGTGGCGGAACTGCTACAGGAGCAGACACAAACACCTCAGATAACAATGTAACTAAAAACAAGTGGAAAAGGACTGCTTACGGGCAGTCTTTTTCTGTACCGAAAGGAGAAAGGAAGAGAAATGAAGAAAAAGAAATGGTTAGTGATGGTAATGCTGGTTCTTGTGCTTTCCTGCATGTTTGGAACCACTGTATGTGCAGCCGGTACCGGGGATGTGGCCGGAGCCATTGAGGGAACATGGAAAGATGCGTCCGGACAGATTAAGACGGTGGTAAACAAGGTTGTATTCCCTGCAATTGATTTGATCCTTGCAGTATTCTTTTTTGCAAAGTTAGGAACAGCATATTTTGATTACCGAAAGCACGGACAGTTTGAATGGGCAGCTCCGGCAATTCTGTTTGCCTGTCTGGTCTTTACCCTGACCGCACCTGCCTATATCTGGAAGATTCTTGGTATGTAAATATTTTATTTGACATGGTTATTCCTTGCGGTAAAATATAGAAAAGGAAGGTGATAAGTATGGGTGCTAGTTGGGAAGTTGATGAAGAAAGATTGATTTCTTCAGAAAAATGCGCTTGTGGTCAAGGGGTTAAAGAATATTATGAAATAAAGGAATCGCATACAAAGGTTTTAAGAGAAAGGACAAGAAATGAAACCATAATTAAGTGTTCAAATCCAGATTGTCCTTCGAAAAGACCACCTACACAAGCGGAGAGAATGGAAAACGAAAGAAAACTGAAGGAATGGATTGATAGTTTGCAACTATAATTTCGCTAAAAGATGTGCTGAGAGATTGGCATGTCTTTTTTATTTCTTAAATTTTTTACAGCAAGGGGAAATAGAGTTTTGGAGGTGTATATGATTTTTTTTGAATCGGAACTAAAAAAGATTATGGGAAACAGTGACATTCTGAAAGAACAGAAGTATGTAGGGCGTATGTGCTATGGAACCCTTGGAGGGGATTTGAGAGCCAGAATAGAGTTTGTAACTCTTGGAGTAAGTGACCATTATGCAGGCTTAAAAGCATCCATTATCAACAGAAGAGAAGGAGTGGTAGACAGCGTCCTGCTTCGGTTTACAGATATCTGGGGTAAACCCAAGGTAAGCAATCCCAATTTTAAGGATGGAGTAAATCCTCATATCTGGACGGATAATGGAAAAAGTGAGTGGTATGTGTTCCATCCGGGAGCGGCAGACTACCAGAAGGTTGCAGACACTGTGGAAAACTATCTGTCCATATTTCAGGATATGTCAATGACACAGGAGAGTCAGAATTGCACCATGCAGATGGGTACATAGGGAGCAGTAAACAGGAAGGAGGCAAGCTATGTTTATATTTGATTTTGTGGCCGAGACTATCCTGGACCAGATACTTGACTGGATATATGGGAAAATCATAGGTTTTTTAAATGATTTCTTTGTGATGATGAACAACATGGGAGTGGAACTGTTTGCATTACCTTGGGTAGAAGCAGTTACCACTTTTTTTAGTTACTTTGGATGGGCACTGTTTGGTGTCGGACTTGTGGTAGGAGCCTTTGAGTGTGCCATTGAGTATCAGGGAGGCAGAGGAAGCATAAAAGACACTGCCATGAATTATATCAAAGGTTTTATGGCGGTAAGTCTGTTCACGGTAGTGCCGGTCAACCTGTACTCGCTGTGTGTATCCCTGCAAGGAATGTTCGGTTCGGCGATTACGGGCATTACCAATGCAGAAAGCATTGGACTGACAGCACAGCAGGTGTTAATGTCTGCATCTTTTCCGGGAATCGGAAATCCTATATTGATGATTTTTTGTGCAGTCATGATGGGGTATGCAGTAATCAAAGTGTTCTTTGCCAACTTAAAAAGAGGCGGAATCCTCTTGATCCAGATAGCGGTTGGAAGCCTTTATATGTTCTCTGTTCCCAGAGGATACATAGACGGATTTATCCAGTGGTGCAAGCAGGTTATTGGTATCTGTATCACTGCGTTTTTGCAGTCCACTATCCTCACCGCAGGACTTATGGTATTTAAAGACCATTCATTGTTAGGATTAGGACTCATGTTATCCAGCACAGAAGTGCCTCGTATTGCAGGACAGTTCGGATTGGATACCAGCACCAAGACCAATATCATGAGCAGTGTGTATGCAGCCCAGACCGCCATCAATATGACCAGAACGGTCGTGAAGGCAGTGGCAGCATAAGGTGGTGCTATGATAGAGTTGAAATTAGGAAGTCTGTTTGATGGGATAGGCGGATTTCCGCTGGCAGCTACCATGAATGATATCCGTCCCGTGTGGGCAAGCGAGATAAAACCCTTTCCGATGGCGGTGACAGCATACCGCTTTCCGCAGATGAAGCATATGGGGGATATTACGAAACTGCATGGGGCAAATCTGCCGGTGGTAGATGTGATAGCAGGAGGCTCCCCCTGTCAGGATTTATCCGTGGCGGGCAAGAGAGAGGGGCTTGCAGGGGAGAGGTCCGGCTTATTCATGGAACAGGTGCGGATTGTAAAAGAAATGAGAAAACAGGACAGAAGGAGGATGAGAAACCATAGAAGACGGACAGATGAGTTTATTCGACCTCGGTATATGCTTTGGGAAAATGTGCCGGGAGCCTTCTCCAGTGGAGAAACACACGGAGCCGACTTCCACACAGTCCTCGAAGAGGTCTGCCGCATCAAAGAGGCAGACATATCTATACCTGGATCGCCGGGAGGGGCATGGACTCCTGCCGGGCTTATTATGGGAGAAGGATTCTCTGTTGCTTGGAGAGTATTGGATGCTCAATTTTGGGGTGTGCCCCAGAGAAGAAATCGCATCTTCCTTGTCGCAGATTTTGGAGGACACAGTGCCGGTGAAATACTATTTGAGTCCGACAGCGTGTGGAGGAATTATCAGAAGAAGCGAGAAGAGAGGAAAGGTGTTGCCTGCTATTTTAAAACAGGCACTGCTGATGCAGGCAGGGCAAGTCCCAGAAAAGACTATGTAATCTGCCTGTTAGATCAGGGCGGAGAGCGGATGGATGTGCATGAAAACAAAAGCGGAACCCTGCTTGCACATGGACGTTCCAATCCGCCTCTTGCCGTAAACAAAGAGCCATTCTGCATTGCCGGGAACATTGTAAACCGGAAGGAGAAGAATGGCGGAAACGGATGTGGGTACCAGCAAGGCATCAGTTATACCCTGACCACAGAAGACAGGCATTGTGTGTACAATCCGGATAATATGCCAAAGCCTTATCAAGAGGTCAGCGGAAGTCTGTGTGCCGGGGATGAGAAGATGGTCAGCAATCAATATGTGGACCAGAGCAAGTGCATTGTGGATACCAGCAGCTTGGTACGCAGACTAATACCATTAGAGTGCGAAAGGCTGATGGGATTTCCCGATTACTGGACAGACATACCGGGAGCAAGTGACAGTGCAAGATACAGAGCATTGGGAAACAGTGTGGCGGTGCCATGTGTGGATTTTATTCTATGCGGCATCGCCTATTTTTTGTGCGAGCAATGAGCCGGGCGAACATGCTTGCATGTTCATTCGGCGAATGCCGCGACAATCCTGAGAAGACTTTCTCAGGATATATTAAAAATGGGAGAGGAGGAAGAGGATGTATATCTATCCCGATAACTTGAAAGCAAAGGCAACCATGTGGATGTGGAAACTAAAAGACCTTGCCATTATAGGTATTATTGTTCTGTTCTCTGTGTTTGCGTTTGCATACGCAGGGCTGTGGTTTCCGCTGGTGATTGCCGGAGCCTATGCGTTTTTAACCATACAGGTGGAGGATACCAGCATTAGGGATTTTATCCGCTATGCCTGTGCGTACTTTTTAATGGACCAGCAGCATTATGAATGGAGGTATACACCGGATGAGTAAGAAGAATATGGAGTCCACCAGAGAACTGATGGGAACCAAGGAAGTGACGGATTACAGCGTCAGAACATACAGAAATGATGAGCTGGTTTATTTCTTAATCCAGCCGAGCAACATCTCCGTACTTTCAGAAGAGAGTCTGTCTGCCAGAATTTATGGGCTGATGACGGTGCTTAAGGGCATTACAGAGATTGAGATGATGTGCTTAAATTCCAGAGAGAATTTTGAGGACAACAAGAGATATCTGAAGAATCGTATGGAGGAGGAAACCAACCCTGTGGTGCGAAAGCTTCTGGAAAAGGATGCAAATTACTTAGACCGCATGCAGGTGCAGATGGCTACTGCAAGAGAGTTTCTGTTAATTATCCGTCTCTGTAATCAGAAGGAAAATGAGATTTTCTCCTACTTAAACCGTATTGAGAAAATGCTTGTGGAGCAGGGGTTCAAATCCAAGAGAGCCGAGGAAGAGGATATCAGAAGAATCCTTGCAGTGTACTTTGAGCAGAATGTAACAACCGAAAAGTTCGAAGAATTTGACGGAGAAAGGTGGATTATTTTAAATGAATAAGAACAGAAAGAAAAACACGGTAACGGAATCGGCTGCCGAGGCAAAGCTGAAAGGTTTTTTAGATATGATTGCCCCATCCGTTATCCAGTTTAATACGGACCACTATATCTGTGGAAACACATACCGTAGTGTCTGGGCGCTAAGAGAATATCCTACTGCAACGGATGAACAGGCGATTTTAAGACACCTTGGAGAAAAGGATGGCGTTACCTTAAGGATTTATACCAGACAGGTCACACCGGCAGAGGAGAAAAAGATTATCAGCAATGCTGCCAATAAGAACCGTATGAAACAGGGGAATACGGAAAACTTGCAGGAAACGGTTACTGCAGCAAGTAACTTACAGGATGTGACAACCATTATTGCCACCATGCACAGGAACAGGGAGCCGCTGCTCCATACGGCTGTGTTTATCGAATTGTCTGCCCCGGACATGGACAAATTAAAGCTGTTGCAGACAGAGGTGTTGACAGAATTAATCCGCTCCAAGTTGAATGTGGACAAGCTCCTGCTTCGCCAGAAGCAGGGATTTATGTGTGTCCATCCGGTAGGCAGAAATGAGTTCCGTGAGCAGTTTGAACGTGCGCTCCCTGCATCCAGCGTGGCCAATCTGTTCCCCTTCAACTATTCCGGCAAAACGGATAAGAATGGATTCTATATCGGCAGGGATAAGTTTGGAAGTAATGTGATTGTGGACTTTAATCAGAGAGCCGATGATAAGACCAATGCCAATATCCTGATTCTCGGAAACTCCGGACAGGGTAAATCCTATCTGTTAAAGCTGATATTAACCATCTTAAGGGAGTCCGGCATGAAGGTTATCTGCCTTGATCCGGAGCATGAATACATTGACCTGACAAACAATCTGGGTGGATGCTTTGTGGATCTTATGAGTGGCGAGTTTATTATTAATGTGCTGGAGCCTAAGACTTGGGATGAGAACGGAAGCCCTGAAGATACGGAGGCACCAATCGCCTTCCGCTGTTCTTCCAAACTTAGCCAGCACATCTCTTTCTTAAAGGATTTCTTCCGTACCTATAAGAATTTCACGGACAGCCAGATTGATACCATTGAAATCATGTTAGGAAAGCTGTATGAGAAGTGGAACATCCGGGATGATACGGACTTTAGTAAACTGAAACCTACCGATTACCCTATCCTTTCAGACCTTTATGATTTGATGGAGGAGGAATATAAGCACTACGATGCCAAAAAGAAACAACTTTATACCGCAGAGCTTTTGCAGGAAATCTGTTTAGGACTTCACTCCATGTGTAAAGGAGCGGAGTCCAAATTTTTTAACGGACATACCAATATCACGAACAGCAGTTTTTTAACTTTCGGTGTAAAAGGCTTGTTACAGGCCAGCAGAAATGTGAAGGATGCAATGTTGTTTAACATTCTTTCCTACATGTCCAATGAACTGTTAACAAACGGTCATACTGCCGCCAGCATCGATGAGTTCTATCTGTTCTTAACCAACCTTACTGCGGTGGAATACATCCGTAACTTTATGAAACGCGTGCGTAAGAAGGACAGTGCGGTCATCCTTGCCAGCCAGAATCTGGAGGACTTCAACATTGACGGTATCCGTGAATATACAAAACCGCTGTTCTCCATCCCGACACATGCCTTTTTATTCAATGCCGGTAACATCGATGCCAAGTTTTATATCGATACCTTGCAGCTTGAGAAGAGTGAGTATAATCTCATCCGCTATCCCCAGCGAGGTGTGTGCCTTTATAAGTGTGGCAATGAACGATACAATCTGATGGTACACGCACCGGAGTATAAGGAGAAGCTGTTCGGTAGTGCAGGCGGAAGATAACTGGAGGTTAGCCTATGGATATGCGGGAGCAGAAATTCGGGATTGAAATCGAACTGACCGGTCTGACCAGACAGAAAGCAGCGGAGGTTATCTCCAAATACTTGGGTAACAGCTACCAATATGATGGTGGTTATTATGAGGAATACAGTGTCTATGACAATCAGGGGAGGAAGTGGAAGGTCATGTATGATTCCAGTATTGTGGCAAAGAAAAAGGACGGAACCCATGCCTGGGATGAGTACAAGGTAGAGTTTGTATCCCCTATCTGTGAATATGCAGACATCCCAACCATTCAGGAGATTGTAAGGCAGCTTCGTCATGCAGGAGCCATTGCAGGGGAAAAGTGTGGCATTCATGTTCATGTGAATGCCGCACCCCATAATGCGAAGACACTCAGGAATATTACCAACATCATGTATAGCAAAGAGGATTTAATCTACAAGGCATTGCAGGTGGATGTAAACCGTGAACACCGTTACTGCAAGAAAGTGGAAGAGGATTTTTTGCAGAGTCTGAACCGGAAAAAGCCAAAAACATTGGCGGAGGTCAGCAACATCTGGTACAAGGGAAATGATGGCCGCCACAGGCATTATCATGACAGCAGATACCACTGCCTGAACCTGCACAGTGTGTTCCAGAAGGGAACCATTGAGTTTCGTCTGTTTAATTCCACTACCCATGCAGGGAAAGTAAAAACCTACATACAGTTTTGCCTTGCCATTTCCGGGCAGGCATTAAACCAGACCTGCGCCGCCACCAGAAAGACCACCAGCACCAATGAGAAGTATACCTTCCGCACATGGCTCTTACGGCTTGGCATGATTGGGGATGAGTTTAAGACAGCCAGAAAGTTCCTGCTTGAAAATCTTGAGGGCGGTATTGCATGGAAGGACCCGGCACAGGCAGAGAAACAAAAGGAGAGGCTGAAGGCGAAAAAGGAAAAGGAGGAATCCTTAAGGGCATCGGAGGAGGCGGTGCAGGAAGAACCAATAGAAGAGGCAGAGGAGTGTCAGGAGCACGGCATGAATCTGTCATTATAGGACAAGGAGGTAAGGAAAAGTGGAAAGAAGAAAGAAGTACATTGCCTATGGTTCCAATTTAAATCTCGGACAGATGGCAAGAAGATGTCCCACAGCAAAGGTAATCGGCAAAGGGGAAATCAAGGATCATGAGCTGTTGTTTCGCGGACACAGTATGTCTGCGGTAGCCACAGTGGAGCCGAAAGCAGGCTCCAGCGTACCGGTGTTAATCTGGGAGATTGGACCGGAGGATGAAAGGAATCTGGATATGTATGAAGGATATCCCAGACTTTATGGCAAGGTGGACTTGGAGGTACAGACGGAAGAAGGATGTGAAACCATTATGGCTTATACAATGAACGAAGGACATGAGATTGGAAAGCCATCCTCATATTATCTGGACACCATCACAGCAGGATATCTGGACGCAGGTTTTGATGTAAACCGACTGCTTGAAAGCGTGACTCACTGTAAGGAAGTGATGGAGAAACGACTTGAGAATGAAAGAATGGAGGAACCGATATGGAACCAACAACTGCTGCAATGATAGCCAAGGCCGCTATTGCGGTTGGTACCAATAAAAAGGTCTGGACAGGGATAGCATCTGTGATTGTGGGGATATGCATTCCCTTTATTCTTGCCATAGTGTGTATCCTAAACCTTGCATCCGCAGCGGCAGACCATAACAGGGCGGCAGTGCGTCTGGCATTTCATGGAGGAATTGCTCCTTTAAGCATGCCTGCCGATTATAAAGGATATATCTACAAGATGCAGCAAAGCTTCGGATATCTGGATGCCGCTATGGACGAGATAGATGCAGTAGCGGAGGGGGATGTTCAGGACAGGTATCTGGTCGAGGCGGTGTTTTACTCTCTGTATTTCGGCGAGGACTGGCTCTGGCTTACGGAATCGGACTACCAGAGATTTGCAGAATCCTTTGTGAATTTTGAAGAGCGTACCCGGACGGTTACCAATGAGGACGGTACCCAGACTATGGAAACCTATCAGGCATCCATAGCCATTACAGACAAGGTGGAACTGTTTGAGAGGATAAAAGACCACTACGGAGTGTCAGCAACCTATGAACAGCAGTCCAATGCAATGAATGTGTGGCATATCGCAAAATACAACACCACAGCACCGCAGGAGGGAGATGGCTTTGATGGATGGTCCGGCTGGAACGGAGACGGTGACATTACCTATTATGACCTGCCTGTAAGTGAGGTAGGAGAAAAGGTGGTGGAACTTGCCATGTCTCGGCTGGGGCATCCTTACTCACAGACCTACAGAGGAAAAGACAATTATGTGGATTGCAGTTACATGACACTGTGGTGTTACAGGCAGGTGGGGATTATTCTGCCGGGGACTGCTGCAGAGCAGGGAAGATATCTGGTGGAGCATAACCTGACCATTGCAAAAGAGGATTTACAGCCGGGGGACCTTGTATTCTGGAGTTATAAACCCAATGGGCGGTTCATGAACATTACCCATGTGGGCATCTATGCCGGGGATGGAAAGGTAGTGGATGCATCTTATTCCAAGGGAAAAGTAGTATATCGAAATTTGTTTGACGAAGACAAGCAGGTGCTTTATGGCAGACCACAGTAGTTTTTTGATGCCACAGGCATCTGTTTTGCGCTTCAAAAGGAGGAAGTGTGAGAGCAGTATTTTTTAGAAAAGAGCCGGAGATAGAGGCAAATGAATTCTGTGTGGAAAAGGTCATTGTGCTTCCGGCTAATGAGTATGAATCCTTTACCAAGCATCTGATGCATGACTATGACTTTATCAGGGAAAATGTGGATTTGATGTGTGAAAAGGATGGTGTGTGGCACTGTCTTTTAATAACCGGAGAGGGCATGGAAGATGGTGTGCTGGTGGAGAGCGAAGGCTCATCCTATGCCAGATACGCTGCATTTGTACCATCGGTAAAGGAAATCATGGAGCAGTATCAGGAAGTGCAGGAAACACAGACTGCCGGAATGAATATGACAATGTAGGAGGAGCAAGAAATGGCAGAGAAAGAAATCAAGATTGGATTTTCCGAGGCAAAGATGGAGGCCTTGGAGTTTTTCTTAAGGGAGAATGATAGTACCGTAGAAAAAGCATTAAAAGAACACTTGGACAAAATCTATGAGAAAAATGTTCCCCAGCAGGTGCGAAAATTTGTGGAAAGCAAGCTGGCACCGGAGCAGGAAACTGTGCAGGAAGAAGGGACAGAGACTCAGAGACAGACAAGAGGACAGGGCAGACGCACCAGCAGACAGAATGCTGCAAGGGAAACTGTTCCGGAGCAGACGGATTCCGGCGTTCGGACAGCGGATGAGGGAGAAGTACAGGAAACCGGTCAGGAACAGGAAAGCGGTATGGTTATGGGTATGTAAATAACAGGAGGGTAAACGATTATGAACTATGAAAGTTTTAAACAATATGTGGCAGACCATATAAGAGATTTTCTGCCACAGGATTACAACGTACATGAAATCAATATCATGGAGCAGAGAAAGAACAACAATGTAATTTGGGATGCACTTTCCATTAAAGGAGACAGGAACATTGTTCCTGCAATTTATCTTGAGCCATACTATCAGGCCCATACAGAAGGTGTTAGCATGGATGCTATTTTACAGAAAATAGCAGATATGTATATGGAAAGTATGGAACAGGTGGGTGACTTTTCGGCTGCTGAATTTCAGTATGAGAAGATAAAGAATGGGATTTTTGTTGTAGTACAGAATGTGGAAATGAACCGTGAGTTATTGGAAAATGTTCCCCATGAAATCAGAGATGACTTGGCACTTCTTTACAGGGTTAATGTAGAACTTTCCAATGGAGAAAAGGGAAGTGTTTTAATACATAATGCCCATTTGGAGTCATGGGGAATCGATGAAAATACATTAAAGGAAGTGGCTTGGAACAATATGCACGACCACTATCCACCTGAGTTTTCTACCATGAGTAATGTGTTACGTTCTGTTGGCTATGATGAAATGTCGGAGGCAACGGAACTTTTGGAAATGTATGTTCTGAGCAATAAGGATAAACAATATGGTGCAGCTTATATGTTTGATACGGAAGTCATGAGCAGGATAGCAGAAGGGGTTGGTGGAGATATTGTGGTTATTCCATCATCTATCCACGAAAGTATTTTGTTAAAAAAACAGAAAGATACAGACTTTGATATGCTGCGTGAAATGGTAAAAGAGGTGAATCGTACCCAACTGCATCCGACTGAGATTTTATCAGATGAAGTATATCAGTACAGCCGTGATACGCAAGTCTTATCCCGTGTAGTGGCGGTATCTCAAGAGGAAATTCCTATGCCGGATAGGGTTAGCGTGGAAGAAATGCATTCATATGGGTATCAGTGGGATGGCATGCTTCCGCTTACCAAGGAGAGGGCATTAGAACTACTGGATACCGAGATGGAACTCCATAAATTGTATAAAGACGGAACTGAAGCTGTGCTGGATAGTAGGGAAGAAATCCTTGCTCATGAAGGATTGTTTGGTGTGGAAAAAGATGTGTGGCTTAATTATTTGGAAAGCCAGAGTCAATCTGTGGTACAGGATATGACACAGCAGATGTAGATACAACAAAGCGTTTTATTAACTGTGTTTCCAAGAGGAAAATACAACAAAGTTTTAAAAATGGAGGTAGAAGAACATGAAACAGGCAGTAGTAACAATCAAGTATGAAGAAGAGAAACTCAATGCCATCAAGCAGTATATGGGCAAGAAGGATGCCGACTTCGAGTCCGAGATGACAGAGGTGCTTGGAAAGATGTATGAGAAATATGTTCCCCAGGCCGTAAGGGAATACATAGACAGCAGGGGTGATGTGCCTGCAGCTATTAAGAAAAGCAACAAAAATACTGCAAAAAACGCTGGCATGACTACCGGGGTATATTCTCAGAATGAGTAAGCGCAGATAGTGAAGTAGGGGAAATTACCCCCTGTGAGCGTTCGTGAGCCGATTTGTGCCTTCGTTTGGCAAAAGTAGATAAAGTGAACGACATGCACCCATTCTGCCCTGTTTGAGCCAATTTGAGGAAATGTAATCGGAATAGCCGGAAATGGCAGAGTAAAGAAACGAAATCCGGGGTAAATGAGGGCTGTAAAACTAGGGTCGAAAATAGTGCAGGTTAAAGGGGTTATGCCGCTGATACGCGGCCTAACCCGTGAAACACCCACCGGCAGAGCCGTTGGGGGATTTGTGGTATGGCATAACTTTTTTGAAGATTTGGAAGAAGTTATGCCTGTTTTTATTGTTTTTAAGGATTGAAAGGCATTGAGGGAACTTAAGTTTATGCCTTTCGCAATAATGCTTGTAGGCAGAAGAAAAATGGAAAGGAAATGAGTAGTCCCGTGGGGTAAGGTGCGCACCACTACCGGTATGGGACTATGAAAGTTTTAGAATTATTTGCAGGAACACGGAGTATCGGGAAAGCCTTTGAAAGCAGAGGGCATGAAGTATTCAGTGTGGAGTGGTCTAAGGACTTTGAGAACATTGATTTGTATGAAGACATCAGTAAGGTAACCGCAGAAGATATCTTAAGGCTTTTTGGAAAGCCGGATGTCATCTGGGCGAGTCCGGACTGTTCCACATTCAGTATTGCTGCAATCAGTCATCACAGAAGAAAAAATCCTGAAACCGGAAGTTTGGAACCGGTCAGTGCATATGCAAAATTTTGTGACATGGTAGATCAGCATGTGCTGAAACTTATTGAAGAGTTACAGCCAAAGTATTATTTTATTGAAAATACCAGAGGTGGTATGCGGAAGATGGAATGGATGAAAGGTCTGTCAAGATGCACTGTGACATATTGTCAGTACGGTGACAACCGGATGAAGCCGACTGACATCTGGACGAATCATCCCGATCCGAAGTTCTTGCCGATGTGTCATAACGGAGATTCGTGTCACGTGGCAGCTCCAAGAGGAAGCAAGACTGGGACGCAGGGATTAAAAGGAGCCAGAGAAAGAAGTGTGATACCGCAGAAATTGTGTGATCACATCGTAGATATCTGCGAGGAGTAGTAGAGAAGGAGGATGAGAGTGGCAAGCGAAGGAAAAGTAAGGAAGGGATTTTATATTGAGGAAGACTTGCTGGAGCAGATAGATGGATTACTGGAGCAGACAGATGTGAAATCAAGAAATGAATTTTTAAATCAGGCATTGAAATTTTATATCGGCTATTTGACATCAGAGAAAATCGAAAACTATATGCTTTCCACTATCTCCTCAGTGATGCATTCCACAGTGAAGGATAGCGAGAACCGGATGGCCCGTGCAATGTATAAGCTGGCGGTGGAAACCTCAAAGCTGTCCCATGTGATTGCATATAGTCATGGAGTGGATGAAGAGGCACTAAGGAAGTTGCAGGCAAAGTGTACGGATGAAGTAAAAAGAATTAATGGTGCGGTAACTTTTGAGGATGCGTATAAATATCAGCATGATTGATGCAAGGGAAAGAATTCAATGACATATTTTCCCTTGAATGATATAATGGGGAAAAGATTTATAGTTAACGACTTTGAGATTTACGGTCTTATTGTAGCAGAATTAGAGAGGTTTTAAGTGTCAAGGATTGACTAATGCAGATATCAATAAGAGTGGTATTAAAATTCAACTAGAGGTTGAGAATATTAAATAACGAAAAAGGGCTGATGAGAAATGATAAAATATCCTATTTATGTGACATTAGATACTAATATTTTGGATGCAGCAAATTTTGATTTTGATGAAAAGAGTACGCTTCAACTTTTGGTAAACTATGTAAAAAAAGGAAAAGTGAAAGTTGTATTAAGTAATATTGTAGTTAAGGAAGCGGAAAAACATATTGCTCAAAGAGGTGCTACTGTATGCTCACTGATGCGAAAACTAAGGGCAGATGCTTTGAAGACAGCGACTGATTATCAAATGAAACAACTGGGATTAGGGCATATTCTGGATTTAAGTATTGATAAGGCTGAAATAAGACAGAAGAGTATAGATTTGCTACATAAGTATATAGAGATTTGGATGCGGAGATTCTTGATACTTGTAAAATAGATTTGGATGCAATAATAGACGATTATTTTGAAATTCGAGCTCCATTTCAAACTGGTGAGAAAAAGAGAAAAGAGTTTCCAGATGCATTTATAGCAAATCAAATCAGAGAGAGATTTGGACATGAAGAAATGGTTGCGATAATAAGTGATGATAACGGGTTTAAAGAAGCCTGTCAGCAATGGGATAATCATCTGTTCTTTTCTTCTTTAGGAGCTTTATATGGTGAAATGAATAAACAGGAAAAATTTTATGCGGCTACAAAAGATTTTGTGATAGCCCAAAAATCTGGTATTGAATCACAACTAGCTCGATACATACAAAATGATGTGGAGATAAATGTAATTGGGCTATCACATGACAGAAAAGGGGTAACAGAGGGTTATGATTATACAGAAACCTACTTGAACGGTTTGTCAGATGTAACTATTGGAATTCATTCTGTTGATGAAATTGATGACAATAAATCCATTGTAACTTTAATATGCCAAGGCTCATTCACTATGGATTGTTTTTACGAGGACTATGATAATGCTCCATGGGATTCAGAAGAAAAAAAGTATGTTTATGTGGAAACTATTGGAATTAGAGAAGAGCATAAGGCGAAATTTGCTTGTAGAATTGAAATTAACAGAGCTGAAAATACTTTTGAGATATTACCATTTAAAATAATTTTAGGTGGAGATTCAAGAAAAGAGAGATATGAGATAGAAGGTGATTCGAAATATGATTATGAGCAAGAGATAGAGGATATGGATCGTGAATCGGTTGGACTGAATCCATTGGGTGATTATGAAACATACCTTGAAGAAGATCTTGTTGAATCAAAAATGTTAGAGGATATTATCGAGCGCTTTAGTTGCATTAATGAATTGCATAAGGAATATGAAGAAATATCAAGTATATATGATTCGCTACTGGAATTGTTCTCGGATAGAGAAAATATAGAAAGTGTAATTCGTATTATTTCTTCAAAATTGGAAGAAATCACAGATTTTCCAGGAGTAATTGATGAAGATGGTATTTCTGAAGAAGAAATATCTGAGATGAAGAAATGGGTAGATTTCAAATATGAAGATGCGTCAAGAAAAATGGATATAGCAAATCTTCCAGATAGTATAGGATATGGAGATGATATTGAGATATTAGGGATTGATGACCAAAAATTATTTTTGAAAATCGATGAAATTAATATTAATCCAAGTGCAGGTGATAAAGAATGGATTGATATTAGTTTATCTGATGAAAAAGAAATAATAGCATGCGGAACTGTGGAACTCACAGTGGGTTATATGGAGTATGATGAGGATGGTGGTGTAGCAGATAGCTTGGAAGATGAAATCGACTATAGTTACCGTTCAATAATTGAGCAGTTGGATGATTTCATATTAGAGCAGAATGAATACATGGAAACCGAAAAAGCAATTATTGAAATTATTGAAGAAGTAATTGAGTAATAATACAGACAAGGTAGAGGAGATTATGCAATTAATGAAAGTATAAGAACGTGAATCTTCAGGTTGCACCTGTTTTACAATTAAACAAGAAGACCATTGCAGAAGTGTAGTGGTCTTTTTTCATGAGGAGAAATAAATGCCTAAACTAATTTTACGCTGCAACTATCTCAAGAATGCCCCTCCTTCACATCTTGCCAATTACATGAATTATATCAGCACCCGTGAAGGTGTGGAGAAGATAGATAATACCTGCGGTCTGCTTCCGGCTACGGTTAAGCAAAAGGAATTGATAGCAGATATCCTGTCAAAGATAGAGGATGCAGACCGCATGCATGAGTATTATGATTATCTTCAGAGGCCAACAAGGGAAAATGCAACAGAGTTTATCACGCAGGCACTGGAAAACAACCTTGATATCATTGCCAAGAAGAAAAATTACATAGATTACCTTGCAAACAGACCAAGAGTAGAAAGAATCGGTACTCATGGTCTGTTTTCTAATGAGGGGGAGTCTGTTGTGATGTCCCATGTGGCAGAGGAGGTGGCAAAACATCCGGGAGTGATATGGACAAATGTTATCAGCTTGCGGAGAGAGGATGCAGAAAGGCTTGGATATGACAATGCCGCACAGTGGCAGGCACTGCTACGGAGCAGGGTGGAACTTCTGTGTGAAAATTATAAGATAGACAGCAGAAACCTCAAATGGTATGCAGCATTCCATAATGAGTCCCATCACCCTCATGTACATCTGGTGGTGTACTCCACAAATCCATCGGAAGGTTATCTATCGCCAAAAGGTATTGACACCATGAGGTCTACCTATGCCCATGACATTTTCCGTCAGGAGTTTATGAGTATTTATGAAAAGAGAACACAGCAAAGGGAACAGTTGAAAGAGCAGGCAAATAAAAGTCTGCTTTTTTTATTGCAGCAAATGCAAAGTGGTATCTGTCACAACGAAAAAATTGCAGAACAGATGCAGTTGTTATCCAAGCGGTTAATGAATACCGGAGGCAAGAAGGTATACGGATATCTGAAAGCAGATGTAAAGGCAATTGTTAATGGTATTGTGGATGAACTGGCAAAGGAAGAAAAGGTAGCAGAGTGTTACAAACAATGGATGGAGAGCAAAAGTGAGATACTCCATTTTTACAAGGATGCAGATGCAGAGCAGCTTCCGTTGTCGGAGCAGAAGGAATTAAAAAGCATCAAAAACATGGTCATCCGGGAAGCAGTACGATACGGAGAAGGATATCTTTATACAGAGGATGAGGGACTGGAAGATTTGGAAACCGAAAGGGAAGAAATAGATGCAGATGATTCTGAAGTGCCAGAAGATATGATAGAAACCCCGGCAGATGATTTCAGTGATGAAACGGAAGCAGAAGATGCGGATAGTCAGGAGTTTTATGCTAAGTGGACGGATGCTTATAAAGAGGCAAGGGAATATCTGTATGGCACATCAGAGATGGAGACGGATGAGGAGGCTGCCTATGAGGTTATGAAGGAGGAAGCCGAACAGGGAAATGCCTATGCAATGGCAGACATGGGAAAGATGTATGCACAGGGTATTTTTGTGGAAGCAGACAAGACGAAAGCACAGGAGTGGTATGAAAAGTCTCTAAAGGCAATGCTTGTTGTGGAAGACAGAAAAGAAAACACTTATCTGGAATACCGCATCGGTAAAATGTGTCAGTATGGCTTGGGAACCGAGGAGAATCTGCCGGAGGCGGCCAAATGGTTTGAGATAGCATCAGGCAAAGAGCATAAGTACGCCTTATATTCCCTTGGTATGCTGTATCTGCATGGAAAAGGTGTGAAGCAGGACGAGGGAAAAGCCTGTCAGTTGTTTCAGCGTTCCCATAAAAAGGGAAATCCTTATGCATCCTTTGAGTTGGGGAAATTGTATGAAGCCGGAAGAGGAACCCAGAGGAATACGGATCTGGCGGAGAAGTGCTACCGGGTAGCGTTTCTTGGTTTTTTAAATCTGGAAAAGAAGTCCAGGGATGATACCTTATGGTACCGTATCGGAACCATGTACCTGCAAGGCGTTGGTACCGAAGCAGATGAAAAGGAAACCGAAAAGTATCTTTGTAAGTCTGCGGACTATGGAAATACCCATGCAGCCTATCAACTGGCAAAGCTATACATACGTCAGGAAACGGAGAAACTGAAAAGCAACCCTGAGGAAATACCGGACTATGAAAAAATCAAGCAGGCACTTAAATTGCTAACAGCAGCTTCTGAGCAGGGCAATTCTTTTGCAGATTATGCCCTTGGAAAACTGTATGCGGATGGGGAACTGACAGCAAAGGATATGGAAAAGGCGTTCTATCATTTACACAGGGCAGCAGATGCAGATAATGCCTATGCGTGGTACCGGTTAGGCAGACTATATCTGTCGGATGAGTATAAGGACATTGGCAGAGCAGTCCGCTATCTTACACTGGCAGCAAACCGGAAAAATGAATTTGCATTATACCGGCTTGGGAAGCTATATCTTGCAGGGGAGGAGGTGGCAAAAAATGTAGAACCTGCCATACTGTATCTGGAGGAGTCAGCCGGCGTGGGAAATCAGTATGCACAGTATGTCCTTGGCAAGGTGTATCTGATGGGAAAAGAGGTAGAGCAGGATAAGGAAAAAGCATACGAATATTTCAGATTGGCAGCGGAGCAGGGAAATGTGTACGCTACTTATTTTCTGGAACACTGGAATGATATGCCCCATCCGGATTTACTACTAATGGCAACCAGGCTCATGCATCATCTGGAAAAGATCATAGAGGACGATGCTTCTGGAAAGAAAGGAGGCAGACGAGCCGGTATGGACCGTAAGCTGGCTAGAAAGATTAAGAATAAGAAAATTGCACAGGGTCATGCAAGAGATGATAAGGAAGAAATGGTACAGACACAATAGGAAGGAGGAGCAGATTGGGAGATTTCATTTATTTTACAGAGGAGCAGAAGGAAAGAGCCAATGCAGTACCCATCATGGATATTTTGAAACGGGAGCATGAAGAAGTGGAACGCTCCGGAAATGAATGGAGATGGAAGCGGCATGGTAGTGTGACGTTCCGTGGAAACCGCTGGTACAGACACAGCCAACAGATGGGAAGCCATGCTATTGATTTCATGCAGGAGTTCTTTGGGATGTCTTATCCGGAGGCAGTTACCTATTTGTTAGATGGGGAAACCGGACAGGTCATTCATGGAGGAAGTCCGCCGAGGGAAACAACAGGCAAGAAATCAGTACGTCCCAAGGAAGAGAAAACCACAGAAGAAAAAGAACCGAAAGTATTAATACCGCCGGAAAAGAACGATACCATGAAAAGAGTATATGCCTATCTGATGCAGAAAAGGCATATCAGTAGGGAGGTGCTGTCCTTTTTTGCCAGACAGGGAACACTGTATGAATCGGCCGGGCATCACAACGCTGTATTTGTCGGAGTGGATAAGGAAGGGAATGCACGCCACATACATAAAAAGGGTACTTGTTCGGATGGCAGGAGCTTCCGCATGAACGAGGATGGTTCGGACTCTTCCTATGGGTTCGGTTATGTCGGAGCAGGAAATAAGTTGTATGTATTTGAGGCACCCATTGACTTTCTATCATTTCTGACCTTGTACCCTGTAAACTGGCAGGAGAACAGTTATATTGTCTTAAACGGAGTTTCAGAACATGCCATGCTGCAGATGTTAAAAGATTACTCAAATCTGGATACGGTTGTGCTGTGCCTGGACCATGATCCGGCAGGCATAGAAGCCTGTGGAAGACTGGCAGAGATTCTGGTGCAGAATGGGTACAGACAGATTAAGAATTTAAAATCCTCCTGCAAGGACTGGAATGAAGATTTAAAACTCCTGCATGGGGAAGAAGTAATTCCGGCACAGGAGCATCCAAAGATTCTGGAATGCGATGCGTGGATGGAAATACTAAAGCAGGTCACAGACAGTGTGGATATGAAGTATGCCACCAAGGAAAGCGTGTGCCGGTATTATCAAGACATTTACAATGCACTGAAGAAAGGAAACGGAAAAGAACATCTGGAGGATGCTTTCGACGGTGGAGGAATGCTTTTAACCGGGGTGTTAATCCGATGCATGGAGAAAACAGGCAGGGAACTTGGCAGGGAAACAAGTGCAGATGAAATACTGGATAACCTGCATAAGCGATACCGGCCACATAGGGATAAGGGGAACTACAATACAAGGCTTCGGAACATGCAGAAAGCCTTTGAGGAACTGATGGAGGTATTTGACAAAGAGGATTTGTCCTTAAAAGAGAATAAAGAAGAATTTGTGAAGAAATGTATGAGCCTGACGATGGAGTGTATCAAGGCTCATATTTTTGTTGCAACAGAATATGAGGAACCCATACAGAGAAAGGAGATGAGGATGGAATGCAGCCAGTCGTGATGTTGCTTGTGTTAGGAGGAATTATGTTTTTAGTGATTGGAGGACTTTCCCTGCTGGCACATTATTATACGCTCAATGGAATCAAGAGTAAGACCGTAGGAGATGGCCAGCACGGTACCGCCCGGTTTGCTACCAAGAAGGAAATTAAAGAAACCTATGTGGAAGTAGCCTATGAGCCGGAGAAGTGGAGGAAAGGAGAAAACCTGCCGACAGCACAGGGACTTGTGCTTGGCAGCATTGAGAGGGTAGGAAAGTTATATGCCCTTGTGGATACCGGGGATGTGCATTGTCTGATGATTGGGGCAGCAGGTGTGGGTAAGACCGCACACTTTCTCTATCCCAACATCGAATATGCTTGTGCCTGCGGAATGAGTTTTCTGACTACGGATACCAAGGGCGACCTTTACCGAAACTATGCAGGCATCGCCAAGAAATACTATGGGTACCACACCGCAGTCATTGATTTAAGAAACCCAACTAGAAGTGATGGCGATAATATGCTCCATTTGGTAAACAAGTACATGGATGAGTATCTGGCAGATCATAACAACTTAAGTGCCAAGGCAAAGGCAGAAAAGTATGCAAAGATTACTGCCAAGACAATCATATCCTCTGGGGGAGCCGACAGTGCCAGCTACGGACAAAATGCATTCTTCTATGATGCCGCAGAAGGTGTGCTGACCGCAGTCATCCTGTTAATAGCAGAATTCTGTCCCAAGGAGAAAAGACACATCATTAGTGTATTTAAACTGATTCAGGATTTACTGGCGCCATCCAAGGTAAAAGGAAGAAATCAGTTTCAGTTGCTTATGGCAAAGCTTCCGGATACCCACAAAGCCAAATGGTTTGCCGGGGCAGCTTTAAATACCGCAGAGCAGTCCATGCAGTCTGTTCTTTCCACAGCACTCTCCAGACTGAACTCCTTTCTGGATTCCGAACTGGAGCAGATACTGTGCTTTGATACCGCTATCGATGCTGAAATGTTTTGTAAGCAGAAGACAGCGGTATTTTTAGTGATGCCGGAAGAAGACAACACCAAGTATTTTATTATCTCTCTGATTTTGCAGCAACTCTATAGGGAAATCCTTGTGGTGGCAGATGAGAATGGAGGAAAGCTGGATAACCGTGTGGTTTTCTATTGGGATGAGGTCGGAACCATACCAAAGATTGAGAGTGCGGAGATGATGTTCTCTGCATCCCGTTCCAGAAGGGTAAGTATCGTACCCATGATACAGTCCTTTGCACAGCTTAATAAGAACTACGGAAAAGAAGGGGCAGAGATTATCATCGATAACTGCCAGGATACCATCTTCGGTGGATTTGCACCAAACTCGGAATCCGCAGAGGTACTGTCCAAGAGCCTTGGAAACAAGACGGTCATGTCCGGCTCCATCAGCAGGGGAAAGAATGATCCGAGTCAGTCCCTCCAGATGATACAAAGACCATTGATGACACCGGATGAATTAAAGTCCCTGCCAAAAGGAAACTTTATTGTGTCGAAAACAGGCAGCCATCCCATGAGGACCAAGCTGAAGTTATTCCTAAAATGGGGTATTACTTTCGAGGAGCCATACGAGATTGAGGAAAAGTCAGCAAGAAAGGTAGCCTACGCAGACAAGCAGGAGATTGAAGAAGAGATTATCCGCAGATACATGTGCTGTGTGGATGAGGAGACGGAAGGTACGGAACAAGGCACTGCATCCAGAAGCGGTGGTATGCTGCAGTCCCAGATGAATGAAACGGTGGCAAAGGTCAGACAGGCTCTCAGAACAGAGGATTAGGTGATTAGTTGAACAAAAAAGAAATATATGAAGCAGAACTGCCCCATAGGGCTGTGGCGGTATATCTGTACCTAAAGGATCGTGCAAATAAGGAAGGCACCTGCTACCCGGCAATCGGTACCATTGCCAGGGAACTGCATCTGTCTGTCAGCACCGTAAAACGAGCTATCAGCGATCTGGAGGAAAACGGATTTATACGCAAGAAACAGCGCTGGCGTGATAATGGTGGCAGAAGCAGTCTGCTGTTTAAAATCATAAGGTAAGCACAAAGGGATTACTGCGCCGGTTAGGTGGACTATGGTATGGTTCACCGTGGCCTGTGCAGGGAACTTTTCACTTTAAGGATTAGGACAGAGAAAATGAATTTTGGTATTATTTGATGTAGTAATAGTTAATAAAAGAAATAAGTGTTATGATAAGTTTTAATATGAGAAGTAAATAATAACCATTATAACCTTTATGCAATGGTGTGATATTGAGGAGAGATTATTAGATGGACAAATACGAGGAGTTGATAGCTGTTTTTTCAGAGACACTTGAGCAATCAAGGGATTATCATATTGCCTATATGTACCAAGTGGGCTATGTATCTGTACTCGGATTGTATGAAAGAGATAGTACACAGAACAACTCAATGAAAATTGATGAGGTTTTTCATTCGCCGGAAGAAATGGCAGACAGTTTGCTACGTAATTGGCGCTGGCAATGGTTTTATAAGAATAGAAAGCTGTTAGGCTGTCAAGATTTCGAAAATATTTGTAATCTTGACAATAAAATTCCATACTTGCTTCAGGAAGAATACAGACAAAGTATACAAATCCTTCAGAATAAAATCCATATTGCTTTACAGGTGGAAAATTAAGACTGTTTATAAGCAATGTGTCCGATAAAAGAGGTTATACATATAAAAGCAAATACAATTGCCTGAAGAAACAAATATCTTGTATTTCTAGTTATGGCGAAAATAACTGCAAGCAGAAAACTGAATAATAAGGTGAAATGTGTTCTTCGGATAAAAATACGGTTTTCCTGTGAATCAACTTCCCGATTTGGATGATCTACAGGTCCTATGATTAAAATTATAATGGAACAAAACACGTACAGCATAAAGGAAATAGGAATCGGGATAGTAAGATATTTTACAATAAGTAGGGTAGTAGTTAGTATCAAGCAGGAGCCGATAAAACAGGAAAAATAGGTTTTTAAATGCAAGCCGCCGCTGAATGAACGCATTGGAATGAACAATAGGAAGAAAAACAGGCATTCGGAAAACATATGCAGCAACAAGGCAATTACAATACTGCAAATTGTGCTGGCAGAAACTTCCAAAAAGCATTGAAAGCCATATTGGTATATTTCATAATTTTTTTCATCAATAATCCCCTTTTTAAAGATGTAGTTCGTTAGTACAATAGATAAATGTTCCATAGAAGAGGTCTCCTTTAATAATCTTACAGTATAAAACAAAGAAAGAGAAAAACCGAATAGTTGTAGAAAATAGGAAAATACAGGTCAGTTTTTCTCTATGGAATTACTATATAACACCGCAGATACCCGAAATTCTCCATGTTCATACTTAGTGAACAGTTCTCCATTATAATCAGCCAGTGCTTGTTCTACCGAGGCAAGACCAATTCCATGCCAGCCATTATCCTCCTTTGTGGTAAGGTATCGTCCGCTGCTGTCTTTTTTTAATTTCTCTGGACTACCATTTTTTATACAAATCTGGAGCATTTCTTTTATATAAGTAGCTTCCAGTATGATATATCTCTGCTCCTGTGGCAGTTTCCTACAGGCCTCAAGTGCATTTTCCAGCAGATTTCCAAAGATAATGGCTAGGTGTCCACTCTGGAACGGCAGTACGGACGGAATAAATATCCTTGCCTCAAACCGGATACCGTCCTTCTGGGCAAGGGCATACTTATGGTTCACAAGGGAATCCACCACGATGTTTCCAGTGTGGGAGATTTCATCTGAGCCAGTTCCGATACCATCATCCAGCATCTTCTGTATGTAATCACTGGCTTCTTTTGTCTGTCCGGCATTTACCATGCCAAGAATTCCCGATAAGTGATTCTTCATGTCATGCCGCATCCGACGCAGTTCCAGATAATAACCTTCCCGTTCCTCTGCCTGATGGCTGCATAAATCTAATTGCTGTTCATACAGCCGGTTCCGGGATTGAAGCTCCGCTGCCTGTCCCACCCGGTCATATACTGTAAAGATCACATAATTGATAAGCAGGAGAAGTATGCCTGCAACAACCGAAAAAAAGGAATATTCCGCATATAGCGCCGTCATAAGAAAGATATGGTGCATCATATAACTGCTACTTGCCGGTACCAAAAGGGTTATGATGAAATAACGCAGCGGGATTTCCGCATACTGTTTTTTCTTTGCGTAACGGCCAAGTAGTACTGAAAACAGAAGCATACACATCTTGGATATGAAACTTCCAGCAACATCAATGACGCATTTGTCTGTGCCAACTGCCTCTAAGGCCAGCAGCACAATGACTTCTACCAGCATCCATACCGTACAGATAAGAAGGGTGCTGATACAATGTCTTTTCAGACTCTCTTTTCTGGTAACGGTATTGATCATAAATACCATCAGGATATTCCCGACCAACAGAAACTGCGGAGGAAACAGGATACCAAACCCTGCCGTAACAAGGAAGGCATAGTATAAAAGCCAGCCTATCATGCCTGTGAGTTTCCTGCTTCCCGAACCGAAAAGGGTTGTTATGTATCTCTGTATAATCAGAAGTTGCAGTACCGGAAGCAGAAATCCCGATATAATTGAAAGATATTCCCTCATTCAATGACAGCCTTTCCCGCTGCCATTGTGCAGAGCTGACGGCGCACTTCCTTCTGTCGGTCCTCACTGATTTTCAGTTCCATCTCTTTCCCATTCATACTGATTGTTATGTTAAAAAAATTCATTTTTGTTATATAATCATAATTCACAAGGAATGACTGGTGGATGCGGAGGAAATACCTCCGGCTGTCTGCTAGTTCCTTCTCAACAACGCTTAACTTTCCATAAAAATATGCTGTACTTCCGTTCCGCAGAAAGATATGCACCACACGGTTGCGACTTTCAAAATATACTATGTCTTTTAATGGAACCTTTCGGATCTCCCTGTTGTAAGTGAACTGGAAAAATATTTCCGTTTCTCCTATCCGTTGGCAGGCTTCCTTAAAATATCTGCGAAATTTTTCTTTATCCAACGGTTTTGATAGAAAACGGAACGGTTCCACTTCAAACAGTTCCTTTAAATATTTGTCATATCCTGAAATATATATAAACAGCACTGAACGATCTGTCTCACGGATTTTCCGTGCGGCAGAAATGCCGTCAACCTGTTCCATTTCAATATCTATAAAAATAAGTCCGTATCGTTCCCCGGACTGTATGCTCTTCAAAAGTGTCTTTCCATCAGAAAATACATCCGTATTAACCCGGATTCCCATACTCTGGCTTTCTTCTAACACCAAGTTCTCAAGGTTTCCCGTAAAGCCAAGGTCATCATCACATATGGCTATCTTCAGCATTTTTAAGTACCTCTTCTGCTATATCTGATTCCCCTTCTTCCAACTGCGCCTGTTCCAAACGTTTGAGAATACACCGGAGTGTCTTTTTGTTCGTGTCCGTCAGGTTGTTGTAGCGGAGTACAATGTCATAGCACTGATCCATCTCCTGATTCATGCGGATCTGCCCGCTCAAATCCCGTTTTATATCGGACAGCCCGAGGATATAGTCAGCGGTAACATTAAAATACCTTGCCATGCTGATAAGCAGGTCTGTGGAGATGGCACATGTGTCTTTTTCCATCTTGCTTACCGCCTGCTGGGTGGTGTTGATTATAGTCCCAAGGGCTTCCTGTGACATGTTGTGGCTCCTGCGGAGCTCACGGATACGGTTCTCAGTCATAATTGTGACATCCTTTCTAATAACTATTTTACATAATTATTAGGAGTTTACTCACAACGGTATAATGTAAATTAAATACCGGACAGCGTTAATAGAAACATAATGTGCTTATATATCTAATCAAGATGAGAATGAAAGTAAAAGAGTTTTGTGCGATAGAGATGACAAGTTATACCAATTTTAAAGGCACATACTATATAGTGTGTTTCCGGAAAAAGTGACAAATTATGTCGAAAATTCAACGTATAAGAGATTTCAGAATTACTCAGGTATAAACTATATGCGTAATGAAAAGAAAGTCATTGGAAAAAAGCGCGAATCATAGTTGTGACCGAACTGGTCGTGGGAATGGTATTTCTGATGGTGAATAAGAAAGCTGCCTATGCGGCTTGGGGCGCAGTAATTTGGTGCGGAGTAAGTTATCTGGCATGGTCAGTAAAAAGATATACGGAGAAAAATGAAAAAAATAGAGAAGATAACAATTAAATTAGTAATGCTGCTGATGTTTTTTTCTTTACTGTTTCCGGTGAGAACTTTTGGAGCGGAAAAGAATGAAGTCACCGAAAAAAAACAGATTATATTTTTGCTGGATGCAAGCAAATCAATGCAGGGAGACGGACAGTGGATTGAGGCAGCGGACAGCGCATGCATGATAGCGTCGGCGTTGCCGAAAGAATACGAAGTGGCATTGCTGGTATATAACACGGAAATTGTTTATGAGGAAGATTTCGGAAACATTAATCAGAAAACCAGACATGCACTCGAGACGGTAGAACTGCAGGGCTACACCACCCCAGCGGTGGCGTTGGAAACGGCGGCTGATATGTTTGACAGTGCGGCGGCAGATAAAAGAGTGGTATTTATTTCCGACGGGGAAATTTCTCTGCGGGATCAAAGCGAAACAGAAACTGCAATCAGGCAGTTTGAAAATATGGTGGATCAGATTGCAGAACAGGGAATAAAAATTGACATGTTTGCAATCCCCAATGATAAGACGGAGAATGAGGTTTCGTATGGAACGAAAGTGACGTCAGGAGAGCAGTATACAGTAGGCGAAAACCAGACGATGGAAGAAATCACTGCAAAATATCTGTTCCAGACGTTACAGATAGAAAAAATAGAACTTGGTGAGGCGGTTTCCGGAGAAGGAAATATGACAGTGGATCTGCAGGATACTTATATGCAGAATGCAAAGATACTTCTCGTGTCAGGAGAAAATATCGAGGATTTTCATGTTACAGGACAGTGTGAGAGTCTGAATATGCTTCAGGGAAACAAGTTTGCGGTTGCTGAATTGGAAAATCCATTGGAACGGCAGATTACAATGGACTATTCTCTGGAAAACAGAGGAAATGTCCATATTTATCTGATAAAAGAATATTTTTTAAAAGCTGATATGGAGAAATCCTATACATCAGAGGAAGGGACATTTACCCTGAAGGTAAATGTTGTAAACCATCAGGATAAACCGGTTTTGGATTCAGAAACCTTGAAAAATAGCATTTCTGTTTTGATAGACGGTCAGGAGAGTTCTTACGAAGTGGAAAATGGTACAGCGTTGGTTCCGTATCAGACAGACGAGACAACAAATGTAAATGTAGAGGTTACCACTCAGACATCAGGAAATGTGATCCATTACATAGAGACAACAGATATGGTGGAATTGACAGTTCCGGTTGTAGAGGAAGAACCTGATTATACAGTCCTTTGGATTGTGATTATATCGCTATGTGCAGTGGCGCTTTTATTTTCTGTTTTATATGAAAGGAAAAAGCAAAAAAAAAACGATGGTGAGACGGGTTCCATTATCATAGAACCGTCAGAACCTCCTGTGGTGCCAAAGTATGATTTTTCAGGACAACTGGCAGTGTATCTGTTAAAGGGAGAGCGGGAAGACGATATTCCGCCTTGTAGTATTAAATTATTTGGAAAATCACGGAAAAGTATATCCTTTGACTGGGTGAAAGACCGCTGCGGGATTGATTATAAATTATCGGATGCAGACAAAATCCGGTTTACCGGAGGGAAAGACCACACCTTATGTTTCAAAAACAACGGTTATGCAACCATCGTAAAAGGAAACCAGATTTTGAAACGGGAGAGAAAATATTCCTTATGTTATGGAGAAAAAATACTGTTGATTTTTAATAATGGGGGAACAGAAATCGAACTTCATTATAAAAATATGAAACCAAGCGAAAGGTAAGGAGGAACAAAGTGAATACAATAACACAGACAAACAGGACGATTCTCTTTGAGGAAATCAATCCGGAAAAGCTGAATCTTCTAACACTTGTGGGAGACGTCAGAGGGGTAAACAGCGTAAGTGATGATAAAATCAAGGAAATAAACGACGCCTTGCTGGTAAGAAGTTTCGATGAGTTTTTAGAAAAATTTGAGCCGGTAGTATATTCTTATTTTGACGCAAATAACCAGAAAGTAATCTATACCCTCAAAAAACCGGAAAACATTGAGGATGAGTTGTTAAGCGAAATCCATCTGAACCGCCAGAATGATTATCTGAAAATGTTGATGACTCTTGTTGAGGCAAAGCGGGCAGAGGGAAGTATTAACGTAGATTTTAAATTTGAGAAACTGACAGATATGATTTCCCCCAAAAAGGTCATGGATGATATCCGGCAGAACCGGAAGGAACTCCAGTATACATACAGTGAGTATGCGAAACTTGAGGACGGCGATCCAAAAAAGTTAGATACGGCGGATAAGCTGAATCTGATGTTTGAAGAAGCAAGCGTAAACTACAATAATGTGATGGCGATGTTGCCGCTTGCGATAGAGGATATCAAAACAAGGCTGCTGTTAGGAGACGGGCAGACGAAGAAAGACGAAGCCCCATTAAGTCTTGGCGTTCTCAGCATGGACGAGCATGGGGAACTTAAGATTTTAGAGGCGCCGAAGGAAAACAAAAAAGAACTGATGGTATTGGACGACAATGCCAATGCAGGATTGATTCAGGCAATCGAAAAAGATTATATGGACCTGAATGAGGACGGAAATGAGTATGTGAAGTCCCTGGTTGCGAGAACGTTCTGTCCTTTGGCTTCTACCATGGAGAGCGTCGTAGATATTGAGAAAGAAGTATCGAACTACAACTCTTACCTTGAGTTTTACAAGCGGAGCAAGGACGATTTTATCAAGACGGTAAAACCACTGGTAGAGAAAATCATGGGAGTATGGTCTTTCTTTGAGCAATATCCGAGAAATTGCAAGGGCATGAGACCTTCCATGGTGATTTCCAATATAAGCAACGATATGCTGGCAAAGAGCAGCAACATTCCGAGACTTTTAGCATATCTCAATACAGTAAATGCAAAAAATGATTTTGAGAATACCATCTGGTATGCGATTGTTCCATCGGTTTCTTTAAACAGCAGTTCTAAGCTTAAGGCGGTAAGACAGCGTTTTCAGGGAAATGAGAACGTAGAGAAAGAGGATGTAAACAGCGTGGAGTCACTGGTTCGAATACTGGATGCGTTGAAAGATTACGAAGTGCAGTGTTTCTTCAGCTATGAGACGGGGGATAAGACCACCTTTAATATTATGGCGACAGAGGGAATTGAAAAGTATGAAACAAAGTGCGCACAGCTAATCGGCAAGCCATTCAGCGAGTATGCAATTCCCTGCATTCCGAATTTTACAGTGATCCCTAAAGATAAATCCGGAGTGATTCTGGATAACAGGATGTATGTCACGGAACAGAATACGGCAGCACTGTCCAAAGAAAAAGAAGATATTATGAAAATCTGGATTGACGGCGTTTATATAGGAGCCGCATATGTGGCAGCCGGACTGGTGGCAGCTTACCAGAGTCCGGACTACTTAAAAGAAGTTTTTAAGAAAAATGTAGACGAACAGCTTCCAGGTGTTCGGTTTGATATTGAGTCAGGAGATCATGCACTACAGGTTCGGACAACCATGGCAAAAGAGATTACAGGATATACGAATGATATTAAGAGTGATATCAACCGGAAGAATTTCGGATTTGTATTTTCCTCTGAAAACGCAGTGCTTAAGGATCTGAATATTCAGAACATCATGGTTTATAAGGCGCGTAACCTGCTGACAGACGGAAAGAGCTATGAGCCAATCTACAAGACACAGGTGACTACTTATATTCAGAGGGTGATGCGCCTGGCAACAGGTGACTTTAAGCAGGAAAATATTGTGGAGTTTTTCTCCAGCAAGCCTACCAGCCAGAGAAGTAGGTGGATGGAGAAAAAAGATTACATTAATGCGATTATCGGAAACGGAGATGATATCCGGTATTCCATCGACGAAACGGCAGGCTACTGCACGCTTGATATCGCATTCAACGGCAATGTGAAGAACCTCGAAATCGAGATTAACCGGGTCAACAGTGAGGACAGAACATTTTAAATAAAGTCCGAAAGAAAAGAAGGAGGAAATGAACATGGGTTTTAGATTAGCAGTGAGTGGAGGCGCAGAGAACATCAGTCTGGATGAGAGAACCATCGAGAAAGTCAGTTTCGGTTCTGATTCTGCAACAGATTCCAACGCAAGGGCAACAGATTTCGGTATCGCAGTAAAGATTACCGGAAAAATGCTCTATAAAGTGGGAGCAGACGGAGATGACGGAACACTCGGATTAGCCAAATGGTCTCAGGTTCCGTCCGAGCAGGCAGACTGCTACAGAAGTGCAAAGATCGACGTTGTATCAGCAGGGCAGGTGGTAAGAGAATATACAATCCCCAATGCGTTTGTCATGGAATATAAAGAGCATTTGGACGATGAAACCGGCGTGGGTACTTTCTACCTGCATATTAAGCAGAAGAAGGACGAAAATGATGCGGTGAAGATTGAAGGCGGTTACGGCGAATAGCATGAGAAGAATGCAGGTTCAGTATTCTTCTTGCGGATTTTAAATATTTTAAAAAGGAGATGGAATTATGTCATTTTTAGTAAAAGTTGAAGGAAGCGAGAGCTTTGAAGTGGCTAAGGAGTGTGTCAGAAGCGTAAATGTTACCACTGATATTCCGTTGGATTCGAATGCAAGAACCAAGGACGTCGGCGCAACTATGGTGATTACAGGAAAGATTTTAGCGGCTTTGGACGGGGATATCACGGACAGTACAAGAAAGCTGGCATTATGGTCGGTTGTTTCGGCAGAGAAAGCAGATTGTTATCGCAAGGTGACGGTAGAGCATGTGGCAGGCGGCGTGATGGAAAGAAAATATTGTTTTCCCGATGCATTTGTCATTAAATACAGTGAAGATTTTGACAACAAGGAAGGCGTCGGAATCTTTACGTTAGTGCTCAGACAGAAGAAAGACAAAATTGCTTCTGTAGCGGTAGAAGGAAATTATTCAGCATAACAGCAGGGCGCAGATTGTCAGTAAATGTGACAGCCTGCGCCTTAAATCAGTAATCAGAAGTGTGCGTTATCAGATTTGTATTGTTATGAAAAAGGTTGGAATAAACATGAATCCATATCAGGTATTAGGCGTTTCGCAGACGGACGATGAGGATATCATAAAAAAGGCATACAGAAAAGCGGCAAAAGAATGCCACCCCGATACTCATCCGGGAGATAAAAGAGCAGAGGAACGGTTTAAGGAAATCGGAGAGGCATACCGGATTCTCGGTGATAAACAAAAAAGAAAAGAGTATGATGCCAGAGCAGCACAGAGAGAACGGGAAAGTGCGACAGGCAGAAACAGTGCCCAAACAGGCAGAAGGAGCGCCGGAGGATCGATTTATCCGGGAGATATCGAAAAGGAATTTGAACGATTTTTTTCCAAAGGAGTGCAGAGCGAGAAGAAGGAAAACAGTTCACAGCAAAAAATAAATCCCATGGATGTGACAGACTTATTTGAGCGTTATATGGGATTTAAACGCTGAGAAAGACGGTTTGACTTTATGAATGCAAATTTGTGGGTATATTGAGGTGAAAATGAATAAGAAAAATTTCATGGATATGATGATATGCAGCCTTTCCGCTGCAATTATAATTCTATGTTTTACATATATGGAGCAGAGCAGAGGACGGGATACGCTCACAGCTGTCTGCGGGATTGTATTTCTGGCATTTCTGCTGCTGGCGGTGATGGATTCTCTGCCGACTAAGCGGAAAAGAGGCGCAAACGGACGGGGAATACAGGAACTTCTGCTGTTAGATGAAGAGGGAAACGAAATTTCTGCCTGGCATATTGGCGGAAAGACCTCGCTTTTGATCGGACGGGACGAGCACAAGGAAAATGTGGACATTAACCTTCAAAATACAGAGTATGGCGGAATGGTAGACCGTCAGCACGCCGTGTTGAATTATGCGGCGGGACAGTGGTATATCGAGGATTTAGGAAGCAGAAACGGTGTAAGAATTCAGGACGCAAGGGATGGGAAACTGTATCAGGTTTCAAAGGAACATCCATGCCGGATTAATGCAGGCGACATTATTTTTATCGGGAACACAAGATTAAGGGCAAAATAAGGAGAGACAAAGTATGAGTGGAAATTTAATTCGCTGTCAAAATGGACATCTTTTTTCAAGCAGAAGGTACGGAACAGTATGCCCGTACTGCAATATTGAGACAGCAACCAAAGAAAAAAAGTCAGTGGAGAAATCTCAGGAAGAGATTGAGGATATTCTCTTTCTGGAGGAGGAGCATCCGGTCTGCGGTTGGATTGTATGTGTAAAAGGCCCGAGAAGAGGCAAGGATTACCGGGTAATGGACGGGAAAAATTTTGTGGGACGGGCAGACGACATGGATATCCAGATTTTGGGGGACAACAAAATCGCACGGAGAAACCATGCAGTGATTGTATTCGACGCAAAGAAACGGGAGAATATGATTTTGCCGGGGGACAGTAATGGTCTGGTCTATCTGAACGGCGAAGCGGTTTATCTGCCGCAGCCTTTGAGCGCATATGACGTGATAGAGATGGGAGAGAGTACATTCCTTTTTGTTCCTTTCTGCGGAGAGCATTATATGTGGGAGGACGATAAATGAGTGCCCCATACCTGACCATCTGCATCTTGTGTGTGTTATTAGGAATTGCATTTTTGTACCGGTTTTGTCTGGTATTCCAGAGCAGCAGAGAAGGATATGAGACAGGAGCAAGCAAGACCATCGGCAGCCGTGAAATACAGATGGATTACTATACAATAGAAGAAAATGAGAATGGGTTACTGGCGGTTCTGGCGGATGGAATGGGAAAAGAAGCGGGCGGCAGGATAGCAGCCAAAACGGTCATCCGGGTTTTTAAAGAAATTTTTGGAACATATAACATGGCGGATCACCCTTCCTATTTTTTCAGGAAAGCATTTCAGACTGCAAACCGGGAAATTTTAAAACAGATGGATGAGGGAAGAGGAATGGCGGCGGTCAGCGCCGTTATGATACAGGGAGGATTTCTGTTTTACGGGATTGTCGGGAATGTAAAGATTGCAGTATTCCGAAATGAGGAACTGATTCCTCTTGGAACGGGACATACTGTAGATGTGCTGGCACAGGATAAGTATGTGGAAGGTGTTCTGACAAGAGAAGCTGCCCTGTTCATGCTGCAGGAAAAAAGAATTTACAATTACTTGGGAAGGGATGGTTTTAAGGAAATCCAGTTTTACGACAAACCGATTCGTTTACAGGAAGAGGACGTGGTGGCAATTTTCAGCAATGGAATGCAGGAGAGCGTCACATGGAAAGAGATGGAGGACTGCCTTTCCCAGAAGAAACGCTGCAGGAGAATGGCATTTGATCTGGTGGAACTGGTAAATCAGAAAAAAGGCGATAAGGACAACGCCAGCGTAGTTCTGATAAAGGTTGGAGAAATGGCATGAGAAAACAGAACAGTGACTTTGAAGCACGGTTTATTTCCGAAGAGGGAAGCAGGTTAAAAAACAGAGATTATTTTGGGTATGTGGAATTAGACGAGTTCGCCTGCTATGTCATAGCGGACGGAATCACGGAGATCACAGATGTAGAAAGCGCAAGACTTGCGATTGAGACCGTCATTCTGAGTTTTCAGGAAAAACCATCTATGTCAAAGTGGTCTGTAAAGGGCCTATTAAAGCAGGCAAACCGGGCATTGTTAGGAAAAGAAAGTGACAGACGGTTAAAGGCGTCTATTACAGTCGTTGTAACAGACTATCAGAAATTGAGATATGGGTATGTGGGGAACACAAGGCTCCGTATGTACCGGGGCGGGGCAGTTTTCCGGCAGACGAAGGATATGTCTCTTGCCCAGGAGATGGTGGAGCAGGAAAAAATCGCCAAAGACGAGTTGATGAAGCATGAAGAGAGAAATAATCTTTATGCTTATCTGGGACAGAAAAATTTTAAGCCCGTGGTTTCAAAGAAGATAAAGCTGGTAGAAAACGATATGATTGCCTTGTATACAAGAGGAATCTGGGAGAATGTGGACGAGGCAGAGCTGGACGATGTCTTTGCAGAGGCTGACAATGAAGTAAAGACAACGGTGGATAATATCGAGGATTTACTGCTTTCAAGACAGCCGGAGAATCTGGATAACTATACGCTGGCAGTTATTTTTATCAATAAAGTATATCAAAATCCGGAGAAACGGAAACGGATCAAAAAAATAGTGACGATTACAGTTGCTGTTGTCATAGCAGTAATCATTATCGGTGTAGTGTTGTGGTTTCTACATTATAAAAAGGTGCAGCGCATCGAGGATATGAACTATCATTTTACAAATACGGTGGAATATATCAATACCGGAAATTATGTCAGGGCAAAAGAGGAATGTTGGCAGGCGCAGGAACTGGCAGAAAAGCTGAGGGACAGCAGTATGAGAAAGCGCCTGCAGGAATATTCCTTTGTGATAGAGACGGTGATACTGGCAGATGAAAGCTACAGCAGCGCAGATTATGAAGCGGCGGAAGAATACTATCTTTCTGCATTGGATCGTATCAGATATGCGGACAATGTAGGGACGGATTACATAGAAAATAAGCTGGAAAATATCAGCGTATTCCTGTCGGTGGAGGATTATATTAAACTGGGAGATACGTTATTAGAGCAGGGCGACTACGATGGGGCAGAAGAGAAGTATCTGCTGGCAAAAAAGGCTGCACTGTCCGTACATGACACAGAGGGTAAACAGACAGCTATGGATTCACTGGAAAAACTTTATGAGGCAAAGGCGGACGCCGAAAGTGAAGCGAAGGAAGAAGCAGATAGTCAGGCACAGCAGACAGTTGCCGCAGCGGAGATGGTGGCATCGGGAGATAAGGCATGTCTGGAAAAAGATTATGTAGGGGCGAAAGTTTATTACACCATGGCAGTTATCAAGTATAGCGAAGTATCAGATACAGCGGGAGAGGAAGCTGTGCAGAAAAAGCTGGATGCCGTGGAACAGAAGTTGAGTGTTCAGGAAGAACAGAAAAATAAAGCGGCTGCTTGTGAAAGTCAAGGAGAATTCTGCCGGCAGTCCGGGGATTTGTGGGGAGCAAAATCACAGTATCTCTCTGCAAAGTCGATTTATCAGGAACTTGGGAGCGATGAAGATGTGCAGAGGATAGAGGGAATTTTAAGTGATATTGATACGCAGATTGGACAGGATGGCATGTGAAAAGAACTTCTAAAATCGACGCTGCACCATTGGGTACACCGCCGAAGAAGTTCTAATTTCACACGGAAGAACGCAAAAGCAGCGTTCTTCTCACGGATTGCTTTCGATGGAGGAGGTGAACATTGTGGAAAGTATTACAGATTTACAGCAGCACATACGAAAAAGGCTGACAGAAATAGAGGATCTGGATGAGCGGAAGGACGCAAGGGAGATATTGTTAGAAGGTCTCGTGCCGATTTTTGAACGGATGGAGAAACGGTATCTGGATTTGGAAAATCAAATCAAACGGGAAATAGAGATTCCGAATGAAAAATATGCAGTTTCTATGACGGTTATAAAGCAAAAGGACTATGACCCCATCAATGGAACGCTGTATCCGGTTATTCCTGTATTAGTGCAGGAGGATAAGGAGCAGGAGAAGACGGAACCAATGCCCTGCCTTATCTATTTTGCAGGCAGTTATCAGAGGAAAGAAGAATTTGAGAAAACCGCAGATTTTCAGGGTTTTGATGACAATGGCAAGCCCTATGCCATCAGAGTACGGAAAGCAAAATGCTATCAGCAGGCGCTGTCAGAGTTATATCAGGTATTTGTCTATAACAAGATAGGCTGGACGACAGTCAATACGGGATATCTGGACAGATTCTATGAAGTGTATGCGGACGGGGAAACAGACATAAACAGTCTGAAAATAGAGTTTGGCAGCTATGAGGAAGATATCAAAAATGACATGCTTTTGTTATGGAATATTGAAAAATTCACATTCCAATGCCGTAAATTTATGGTCCCGTGTATGGATGAGAAATATTATGAGCATGAGTTGGATTTGAAAAATTATGATTTAGACAGCGGATATATGCTTGGGATCAATGAGGATGTTCTTAAGGTCAGGCATGAAAAAGACAAAATTATCATGACCTCATTGAAAGAATCCTTTCGTGATTGGGAGGCATACCGCTTTATTGGAAAGATAGATACAAGTTCCCATGGGTATACCTACGAAATGTTGAGCAACAGCAGAAAAAGCAGTTTTTTTCAAAATTACAGAGAACAGCAGGAGACTTTCCTTGGCAGCCGGACGGAATTGTTTTGGATGGTACAACGTTTTGAAAATAATTTTTATGTAGAATTAGAAAAGTGTGAGGTGCTTGGGATGTCACCGGACTCCTGCCTGGAGGGGGATATGAATCCGTTTTCAGGAAGTACCATTTTCCCGATGGAGACAAGAAAAATTCTGGCATTGTATTTTAGACGAAAGGGACAGAAAAACAATTTTTGCGAAGATATGGTACGTTTTTTTGTGTCACAGATACAGTTATCGGTCTGTGAATATAAGTGTGTCGGTATTTTGCAGGACAAAGGAGTTTAAATTTTATGCAGTATATCTGGGAGGTTGTGCTGGCAGCGGAAAAAAACGGAATAAGGGAAGCTGATTTGCAGTATGAGGTGCCAGAGGTACGAAGTCCGTATCTGGAGGTTTCCTTTTACGATTTAAATACGCAGACAGTGGAGCAGACTGCCGTAGAGGTGAATCCATTTTACCGCTTTTTTGATATTTTCAGCGGGGTGTTGGATATTAATCAGAAAGAATATGAAAAAACAAAGGAAATCTTTGTGGATGCGGTATTTCATTATCTGGCGCTGACGGACTTAAGGATGGGCATGAGCAGGAAGGATTATTATGTTAAGTTTCTGGTGGAGGAATTGGAAAGCGGGCAGTTTGGGAGGAAGGCAAAGGCGGCTATACAGTTATTTTCATCCTATGAAAAAAAATATATTGTATTGGCGCTCATGGATGTCGTATCTTCTCGTAACTATCGTGAGATTTTCAAGTGGCTGTTTCAAGAGATATATAAAGACTCTATTATATATAAAAGCATGGATTGCGCCAATGAACTTTATATTTACGTTGGAAGTGCAGAAACGCAGGAAGAAAGGAAAAGGGTTCAATTTTTATTAGACACTTTTTTACCGATCGGAGTGAGGACAGAAGTTTTTTATCTGGAACATTTCGGAATTTTGGAAATAGAAGAAACTATGATATTAGATCAGGTACTTTTAATATAGAGGCGGAGGTGATAGGTATGAAGGCAGCCGGAACAGATACGATGAAAAACGAAATAAAATATGAAAAATCAGAACTGGAGTTGATGACCACCTATCAGCTAAGAGAAATCTGCCGTCGTGAAAAAATCATGAACGGTGTCATACACCCTCTCGATAAAGAAGAACTGATCCAGGCCATTATGCGTTATATGGGAAAAAGACAGGACTTCTTTATCTGTGACAAGAAAAAAGGGGGAGAAGAGCGGGTAGAAGAATTTTTAAAAAAGACCAGAATTGTGATAAAGCCCTGCGAAGAATTATACTGTCAGTCCCAGATTTTAGCTTACGAGGGACTTTCCATCGAGTATTATGACGGCTATACCATTCCTTATAAGAAAGAACTGTCAGGAACAAATGCCTTTTTAATGGGAAGCGATATGACACTCTGTGCAATTTTAAATCTCAAAGAGCACGGAGGGAGACAGGAAAAATTATATCTGACCAAGGCTGCGGAGTTAGAGACACGGGAGACACAGAGAAAAGATTACAGAATTTTCTGTATGGGATGTCAGACATCGGAGAGCTTGTATCATTTGTATTATGGTGAGCCCACGATATTGCCGGAGCATATCGAGGTTTACAGTATACCACTGATTGATTTTGTGGTGAGAAAACCTGTCACACTGATGCTGCCCATGGCGATTGATTTTGGTTCTGTAAATACCACTGGCGGGGTGTATCTGGATTCTGCTTATTTTGAAAATGTCGGAGAGCAGGCTGCGGTAAAAAATTGCAGGGAAAATGAGATCAATTATACAGCTTTTGAGGATGGTAACGGAGAAAGTATGCTATTGCCCAGCGTGATTGGAGTATTGGCAGTGGAAGAAGAGGATTACAAGCTGCTGTTCGGTTATGATGCGATAAGGCTGGCAAATGCAAGTTATGTGGACGAGGGTTTTTGTGTCTTTTATGATGTGAAACGCTGGATTGGGGAATACGAGAAAGAGGAAGAAATTGTTGACAGACAGGGACGGCGGAGGCTGGTAAAGCGGGCGGAGATTTTACGTCGATTTTTCCTGTATATCATAAGAAAAACGGAGAACCGTTTTAAATGCCGCATTTCTCAGGTACATATCTCAAGTCCGGTGAAGCAGAAGCATTATTTCCGCAGAATGTTCCGGGAGATACTGCCGGAATATATGACGGGTCAGGAAACGATGCTCGATGAGGGAATGGCTGTATTATATAACACCATTTCCAATATGTTAGAGCAGGAGACTCTGGAAGAAAATGAAGAATACGAAGCGCTTATCATTGACTGTGGAGGAGGAACAACGGATTTGTGTTCGTACCGTTTCCGTATTCAGGACCGCAGAGCTGCTTACAAAATTTATATGGAAACTGCCTATGAGAATGGCGACACGGACTTTGGTGGAAATAACCTGACATACCGCATCATGCAGATATTGAAAATCGCACTGGTGCGTGCCAAAGGAAATCAGAATGTAAGCAGTGTGAAAGAAATCTTGGAATATATGGATACGGATATTTACCGTTTTATTGATTCTCATGGAGTAAAGGCGTTTTATCAGTATTTAGAGCAGGAATATCAGAAAGCGGAAGAGACACTTCCAACGCGTTTTGCCGATTTTGAAAGATATAACCGCAGCGAGTATTACAAGGTGAAAAATAATTTTTATACCTTGTTCAATACAGCAGAGCAGATAAAAAAATTATTTTACGGAAAAGTCGGAGCATTGGAGGTCGCAGTTACTTCGGAACAGAAGGAGCAGAGGGAAAATACCATTTTATTGGATAAATGGAAACTGTCTTTCTGGAAAGGGAACAGCCTTACGGTGGAAAAGATGATACCGGAAGTGATGATGAACTATTTTGAGATAGAGCTGCTGTTATCCGGCGAGATATACGGCATTGTACAGAAATTTATGGAGGAATTATACCACAGCGGAAGAATACAGGATTTTTCCTTTATTAAGCTGACGGGGCAGTCCTGCAAGATTGATTTGTTCAAGGATGCGTTAAAAGAGTTCGTTCCGGGGAGAATGATACAGTTTCGGAAAAGGGCGAATATTGATGCGGCAGATTTTGAATTAAAGATGACTTGTGTGGACGGGGCGCTGAAATATCTGCGTGACCGGAAATATGGGCTGGCAGATATTCACCTGAACAATGGGAAAGCTGTACTCCCCTATCGGATTACCGCTTATACCCATAATGGAAAAGAAGTGGTACTGGTGGATGGTTTTAAAGACTGGGATACGGCGGGAACTATTTCGAGGAATATGGAGGATTTGATTCTTCCGCTGTATTTGAAAAATACGGACGGGGAGGAACATTGCCGTTTTCAGTATGTATGTAGGCAAGAAGATTTTTCACAGAAAAGCTATGAGGAGATTGAGGCGGTTTATGGTTCCCATATTCTACAGAAAGAGACGGACAGTATTGAGAATGGAGATGCGAAGTTCTTCGTATGGGCAGAACAGGAGGAATGGGGATTTCAGGTTGTTCCGGTTTATTGTGAAATGGATGAACTTTATCTGGGGAAAGCAGAATTTTTCAGTTTCGAGAGTGATAACTGGGTGAACAGTTTTTTTGACGGGAAGAAATAGGAGTGTGAAGTTTCATGGAAATCAGGGTTCCGGTGTTTGCGGGCAGGCGTATTTTGAAAAAAGAAAGTTTGTGGGATATCAGGGATTACACCTATGCAGGATGGCAGTTGTATTATGCGGATCATACGGACGGCCTGTTAAAGGGTTGCGAGATACATGCAGAAGATGGTCGGCTTGTCATCGGGAAGGGAATGCTGAAATTTCACGATTTTATCTATCTGATGATGGAAGAGGAGAGGGTGGATTATCAACCGAAGAACAGGTGGCAGGTTTTGAAAGCCGAATTTTTGGAGGATGAGACAAATTTAGACTACAAGGCATACCGTGTCAGATTTTTTCTGGATGAGGAGCTGGAGCTTGGCGAGAACCAGATGGAAATGTGCCGCTTCTATCTGCGGGAAGGGTCGGTACTGCGTGACAGTTATAAGAATTTTGCGGATATGTCAACGGAGTACGATACGGTAAATCTGATCTGTGCTACGGTGGCGGGAGTTGGGGAGAAAACGCTTCACCCGGCACTGCTCCTACAGTTTGTGGAGGAACTCTGGAATATGAGGGAGAAGGATGCGGCAGATTTTGGGATATGCAGTCTGATCTGGAATGCGCAGGGGAGAGTGGGGCGAAAGGTGATTGCGGCATATCTGTGTGGAAAATTAGCGGATCATACAGCAGAAAAAAATGACAATAATAGAATTTATGGGGATATGGAAAGAATTATAGGCAATAAGAACTCTAGAATGGAAAGAAAAACACCCAAGAGAATCGTTGTCGAGTAAACCGAAAATAGGAGAAGCGGATGGAAGAATTTTTTGATGAAAAGATATTGGAGTACAGAAGACATGCCCGTAATGAGAAATACAGCACCTTAGAAACCGGAATGTACATAAAAAATGAGTTGGTGCGGTTTGAGAGGAAGGAGATGTTTCAGGGGAAACTAGGGGTCATGCTTCCGGAATCATTTGTCACACTGCCTGTAAAACTGGCAAGGATAAAGTATTCTTCCCAGCAGCGTCCACAGGTCATCAGGACTAGCAGGGATACAACTGTGAACTTTGGTATGAGTCTGACAGACATAGGAATAGAGGAAGAACACATCAAGGAGTTGAGAGATCAGTCACGGGAAGCACTAAAAAGGCTGAACCCTGCATTTGTATTTTATGAGAGCGGAGTGGATAAGAGACATGTGCCTGTTGGATGGTTTGAGTTTAAGAGCTACGGGCTTGATACAGATGTATATAATTTAATGTTTGTCTCAAGAATTGGGGGGAAGATGCTGCATGGTATTTTTAACTGTGACTACGAAGATGTACTTGAATGGAGAGAAGCGGCGAGACAGATGATGTATTCAATTCTTGATCTTTCGGAGGAGGAAAAACAGTTATGAGGGAACAGCGGGTCGTATTAGAGCCATTTGGATTATCAGAAATTCTACAGTGCAGTGGAGTGGTGTGTGCAAACCAGCATGGTTTTATGATGGTTAAGGGATATATGAAAAAAGAAAAGGAGGGGGAATACCTGAAGCTGCTTGGCTCCTCTGTGTGGGCATCCGTAATGGTATACGATGAGTGGGGAAAGGCGGGAGTTTTATTTACCGGAGTTGTGACAGATGGGGAGATCAGTGTTGAAAACGGACTGAAAACTCTGAAAGTTAAAATTAAGACAGGCAGCTTTCTGATGGATTTAGAGACACATATCCGGACGTTTCAAAGTCCTGGCTGTACCTATGATGAGATATTGGCCTCCCTTGGAGGTTCGTATCAGGAATATGGATATATTATGGAGGCGGGGAACAGAAAAAGCATCAACCGATTTTTGTGTCAGTATCAGGAAACAGACTGGCAGTTTGCAAAGCGTCTTGCAAATTTATGTCACACCGTTGTTTATCCAAACTATATTGGATCTGGTGAAAAACTGTATTTTGGCAGACCCATGGGTACAAACAGAGGCGGCGTGACTTTGACGGAATACATGATCCGGCAGACAAAAACGGGCGTTGCCTATGAGGGAACACTGCGAGAGATTTATGATATTGGAGATAGTGTAAATTTTAATGGAAAAAATCTATATGTAATCCAAAGGGAAACGTTTTATAATAAGGGTGTGCTGTATCACACTTATACGTTTGGTACAGAGAAAACGGAGGAGGAAGTGGAAAACCGGCATCTAAGCGGTGTATCGCTTGAGGGAACGGTAACCGGAGTGAAGGGAACATCGGTCACACTGACCATCCACAAGGACGAATGTTCCGGTGCAGGCAGATGGTTTCCATATGCGACTGTTTATTCATCTCCGGATGGGAGCGGATGGTACTGTATGCCGGAAAAAGGAGACCGTGTGCGGCTGTATTTTCCATCCGAGGATGCCGATGAGGCTTATGTGCTAAATGCTATGCATTTCGAGAATGGAGCCGGTGGGCAAAGGACAAATCCGGAAAACAAGTCGATCAGAAATAAACAGGGAAAAGAGATTTTACTTAAACCGGACGCAATCCTGATCACAAATAATCGTGGAATGTCACTGGAACTGTCGGATGATGACGGGATTTCTATTATCAGTGACAAAAAGATTATGTTTGAATCAAAAGAGGCAATCGAGATTACGAGTGTAAGTGCCAATATAGATCTGGTATCTCCGCAGAAAATCTCCTTAAAGCAGGGAAATACCAGTATGGTGCTGTCAGATAGCATGATCATGCAGGGAACGAAGGTCAGGCTGAATTAAAAGTCAGAGGGGATTGGATGGACAGAACAGAGAAAATCGATCAGGTCATAAACGACTATCGGGCAGAAAGATTCGCAGATCGGAAAGAGGAGATAAAAGAGTATTACAAGGCAAACAGAAATGAGATCTGCTGGGAGTTTACAAGGAAAGTGCGCCGGGGGATTCAAAGCTGTCAGAAAGAACAAAAGGCAGTGAAGAATATCATCTTGTCTGTCTTGTACAGTAGCAGTCTGACAAAAAGCTATGAGCTGCAGATCGCATTTTGCGATGAAAGAATGTTTTTTGATGATACCCCGGTATATGAATACTGGACTCCGGCGTTCATTTTTGAACATGTGGAGAATGATATCACAGATTTTAAGAGGAAGGCGGCTGCAAAGATACCACGCATAAAGGAGTATGAACTTGATGATGTGCGGAGTACTTATCTATGGAATCATTATTTTATGGTGATGCTTCTTTTACGGGAGTTGGTTCCTATGGCTGTGGAAGAAGTGTATGGGGAGTGTAATATGCCGGATGCTGATGTTGTAGTTTCATTTGGACGGTATATGGAAAAGAGTATACCTTTGTATCAGAGAGGGAAGACAGATGAAATATTTTCTTCTGGAAACAGATAAAAAAATATCCCAGTTGCCACAGATTGTCCAGCTGCACGATAAGATTGACGTTAGGGATATTCACCGGGAAAGTGCATATAAGATCGCGCACAGACAGCTGTTGACGGTAAAGGGAGATACGGATACCTTTTATCCGGATGTAATTTCAACCCCTGTTTTTCTGCTGTCGCAGGGAGCAAAAAGGGTTGTGGAGATGTATGAGCCACGGACTGTGTGGAGAGAGACGGTACTATTAGACAGAGAAAACGAGAAGGTATCCCGGTATTTTCTACCGTTTTTTGAGGAGGTGGACAGCCTTTCAAAACATGCAGTATTTAATCTGAACCGCAGTCTTTTAAAAGAGATTGTGCTGGATGGAAAGAAAGTGCGGGGACATGCGATTTTCCGGATCGCAGGCGTGGAAAAGGCATATATTGTGGGAAATCTTGATGTTGTGGAGAGTATGCTAAAGAGGGGGCTTCGGGGAATCGGATTGACGGAGCTGCAAGTGATATGGAGGGAGAAGGATGAGTGAAACAGATGAGAACTCTCAGGTGACAGAAGGAAAGGATTATACGGCACAGATCAAAAGCCAGCAGGAGGAATGGGATGCGCTGGGGGAAGACGGACAGGAGAAACTCATGGAGCAGAAGGAAAACCTTGAAACGGAGGATGCAGACGAGGAGGAGTCGGCTGCCATCATTAAGGAACACCTGACCCAGCATAACGAAAACAAGAAGAATCCTGCCTATCTGGTACGGGGAGCAGAGCTGATGTGCAGCCAGGGAAGCAATAAAAGGATGATGAACTTAAGTCCCTGTCATGGGGTTTATATCAAGGCTCATGCAGTGGTACATGAGTTAGACTGTATACAGGGGGATGAGGAAAACATCACATGGTTCGGTATCTGCACGCCCGGGGAGGAATTGGAGACAGAGCAGATCCAGCTTATAGGAGATGACGGAAAAACGTGCCATGGCAAAAAGTGTAAGCCCCATATTTTGGGAACATGGATGGAATCGTATGACCAGACGAAGATCGTGGATAATGGAAACAAGCTGCCAAAAGAGGACGGTGAAATAGAAGGGTGCAATACATTGACGATGGATTCATTTCTTGTCTGTAAACACGGTGGCATTATTATGCCCATCAATTCCGGGCAGGACAGAGAGGTGGGCGCAGAGGAGTTTGATTATGCCACGGAAGAAGAGAGGGTGGAAGCGCTGAATCGTGTGCAGAAAGGCTGTACAGGGGAAGAGGAAGAAATGGACTGCGAGGATTTGCTTTATATGAAGTTGGAGAATCAGGCAGAGCGGAATGTACATGGAAGTGAGTATGAAAATGAGGAAAATATTTCTTCAGAACATTTTGTCAAAGATTATACAGACAACCTTGTGGAATTTGTAAAGCAGCAAGAAGGATTTGTTCCGAGAGCATATAATGGTGGAAAGACCATTGCATATGGATTTGATATGCAACAGTATCCAGAGGTGAAAATAAATTATAATTCAGATGGTACAGTGAGCGAAGAAGAAGGGGAGAGGTTACTCAGAATTGTTTTGGAACAGTCAAAGAATCAGATAAATTCTTATCTGGAAGACACGAATCAGGTGCTTGATCAGAATGCATATGATGCAGTAATGGATTTATTTTATAACAGAAATTCAAACAAACTTACACATGAGGTGATAGATGCAATGGCAGAAAGAGATGATGAAAAGGTGTGGAGTTTGTTAGAAAATTTCGATTATAGATATGCATATACGTATCTTTATCAAGATAATGCACAAGAAGCAAAAGCATATGTAGAACGAAATCCAGGATTGAGCGAAAGAAGGGAAGAAGAATATGCCATCTATCAGAATGGATTTTAGATTATGGAAGGAGAACTGTCATGGGGAGAAAAAAATTTATTTTTATCAGCATCATCATATTGTTCACTATCCAGACTAGCGCATGTTCTGCCGAAGGACAAGAAGGTCAAGGAATATGGCATAACGAGTATGAAAGTGAGATAGAGATTTCAAGTACAGAGGAAGAGCGTAAAGATGTCTCCGAAAATGAGAATATCACATTCCGGGTTTTGGATGGAAAAGAAATTTCGGTTAGCAGAGACAGGCTGATGGATACGGGAAGAATTAACAACCGGTGGAGCTTGGAAGAGACAGATGCTATGATAGCCCCGCTAAAAGGAACATGGACGACGAATACATATATGGGATATGTTCTCCCGTATAACCTGCGCAAGTTTGAGCCGGATACTTATGCGGACGAGGAAGCACGGGAAACGTTTTTCGGGGAATATCACGAGGCGGTCCGAGCAGCAGAGGAGAGTCCTGTGCCGGATATCAGCGTTGAAGTACAACCGATGGAAGAATATGAAGATGGATACACAATCCGTGTCAATGGCTATGAAAGCCCGTTTTCTATCATTTTAAGTACAGAAAGAATAAATGACGAGTATCCCATTTACAGTGATACAACGACACTGTCGGAAAAATTTTTTGTGGAATATCCAGTTGTCTATATAAAATTGTTTGCCAGCTTTAAAGATGGAGAAAGCGACAGATACAATCCAGTGACAGTGATCGTATCTGAGGATGGACAGGTACTGCTGCTGATGGAGGGCGCATTCTACTCATTGGAGAGAAGATAGGTGCATGTGATTTTCTGGGAACGATGTCTGGCTGGAATCAATAAAAAGGCGGAGGGTAAGGCAGCTTATGATGAGCCGGTAGAATCGGTGTCTGGCATCCTGTATTACAGGGAGGGCACCATATAATGAGGTTTACTATTTTACAAGATTTGAAAAAGATGAAACAATGGTGGAAGGACCTACTTATAATGCTACGACAGTGACGAGGATGGAGAAAAATCAATGAAGTATATTCAGAACAGAACAAACTGGTGCTGGGTGGCGGCCTGTAAAGTTGTCGGAGAGCAGTATAAGAAAAATTTTACGGAATTTGCGTTTACACTGGAAAGTCCGGAGACGGAGGTAGCGGTCAGCAATCTGGATGGACTGCGTACAGATATTGTAAAAAGAAGAAATGGAATATATTTTGTGGATGCGTGGCAGTCAGCTATTGCCAGGAATGCAGACTTTCTGCACGGAGGTTTGGAGGGAAATTTTCCGGGAAATGATCAGATGAAGATGCGAGGCTTAAAGTATGTTGTGCTGGGAGATTGTGAGAGTAACTTGATACAGACAGTTACATTAGGTACATATGACTCGGCACACAGTCTCCTGCATGATTATTGCCGGCAGATTGAGTCTGTTTTTGAGAGAAACGGATGTCTGATTGGAAATGCAATTCTGTATCCAAGGGGAATCTGTCATTCATTTGTGGTTCTAGACTGGAAGAGAAACGGGGAACTGGTAATTTATGATCCGTGGGATGGAAATACAGTGACACATACGATAGACGAGGCATTTTATACTGGCTTTTTGTCGGCACAGGGAAAAGGGATTTTAAAATGGGTGCAGTACATCGTA
>NZ_QUES01000004.1:316452-319675 GCF_003478085.1 Eisenbergiella sp. OF01-20
CTATATATCAATTATAAAAGAACTTTACTCATTTATAGGTTTTGGAATGACTCTAACTTATAATGGTGAAAGAGGTAAGCAAAATAAATGGTTCAACTATTTCTTTTATCCAGTACATATTCTAATCTTAGGGCTTTTGCGTCTATATTTAGACATATAGTTTATACTGGACGGGCCGCGTTGGTCATTCAATGAAAAGCCAGATTCGCAGGCGGAGGCTTGCTTGCCAAACGAAGTAAAACAGTCGGAATTAGAAAAGAATCGCAGGGCGTATATAAAGGTCGGAAGTTGCTATGTATACGCTTTCCCTGAAATGGCAGAATTAACGGCTGTTCTAAAGGCTATTCAGATGATTGAATGAGTCTCTACAAAAAACACAATAAACACTAATAGCAAAAAGAGGCTCCCTTCGTTATGGATGGGAGCCTCTTTTATGTTCCCGAATGAATAAATCTACATTGGGGTCTGAATTTTAGTCTCCGGGAACACAAAAGGGAATTGGGAAAAGGGGATAAGGGGAAAAATTTCTTTTATAAGTTCTTGCATAATTAAATAAAAAACACAGTATCAGCGGTATTTATAAGACTTTCAAAGCCATGAAATACCGCTGATGTTCTATCCGTCTTTATAAGTCAGTCAGTTATATCAGTTAAACATGATTTTCGATAAGGCCTGCTTGGATGCCGTCCGTTCTTTATATCTTTTTATCAGGTTGATCGCCAGCTTCCGGGCCATGTTCAGGTTTTGCTGTATATTTTTGTCCTCTATCTGGCACTGGGCATGGATGTCTGATCGGAAATGCAATTCTGTATCCGGGGGGCATCTGTCATTCATTTGTGGCTCTGGATTGGAAGAAAAATGGGGAATTGGTGATTTATGATCCGTGGGATGGAAATATAGGGACATATACAATAGATGAGGCATTTTATACCGGCTTTTTGTCGGCACAGGGAAAAGGGATTTTAAAATGGGTGCAGTACATCGTATAAGATACAAAAGGGGAGTGATGTTATGATCAGTGCAGCAGGAATCAAGGTATACAGCTATCTGAATATTACCGCAGTTGCAGATTTTTTTATGGAAATAAAACCGGGGGATCACGGAAGGATGACACTCCGTGGGTATCTGGCGGGAATGCCGGACGTCGGAAGGCTGCAGGAGGAGGCGGTTAGGATTACGCTGCAGGAGGACGGTGACAACCGTGAGCAGGTATTGTTCCAGGGGATCATCCAGAGTGTGCACACGTTTGTGGAGAACGGTGTGTGTCAGGTGATCCTGTCAGCCCTGACTAGCAGCATCAGACTGGATCAGGAGGAGAGAAACCGCAGCTTCCAGAAAACAAAAGAGACATACCTTGGGATTATGAGGGAAGTGGCAGGGAACGTGTCCGGCAGTGGACTCTCCGTAGAAACAGGAGTCCCCGTCATACAGTACCGAGAGACAGACTGGGAGTTCTGTAGGCGTATGGCAGCCGGGGCAGGGCAGGTACTGTACGCTGATCCTGCCAGCCCGGAGATAAGACTTTGGGCAGGACTGGAGGAAAAGGGCGGGACGGCTTCCTTTCCAACAGACCGGTATAGCGTCTGTGTGGATGAGACCTATTACCATATGAAAAGCGCTGGGGAAGGGAAAAAAGAATTTTTATACTACCGGACAGAGTCATGGGAAAATTATGAGATAGGGGAAAGTTCTTTTTATCAGGGACAGAGGCGGTATATTTTTGAAAAAACAGCCGAACTCGTTGGCGGAGTGCTTGTCTTTGGGTATAAACTTGGAGGGAAGTGCAGGTTTGGGCAGAAGAGGTATGCGAACCGGAAAATGACAGGAGTTTCCCTGCGTGGAACAGTGAAAAAGCGGGAGAAGGAATCGGTGTACCTGAAACTGGACATTGACGGGGCAGACGGGAAAGCGCTGCATCCATATCCGTGGATTCCGCCCACAGGAAACGTCATGTATTGTATGCCGCAGGAAGGGACGGAGGCATACCTCTACTTTCCAGAGGCAGAGGAGGAAAGTGCATATGCAGTCAGCGAGATACATAACAGCAGGTGTCCGGTCTTTGCAGATGCGCAGCGTCGGGAACTTGTGACGGAGCATGGAAAAAAGCTGCATATGTATGCGGATGTGCTTGGTTTTGCCGGAGGGAAGGAAGAAACCGTGCAGGAGTGCCGGATGGGAGAAGACGGCATACATTTCGGTGCGGGAAAGGGTAAGCTTCAGGTTACGGGGAGGGAGCAGATTCTCTTCCATGCACCGGAGATTTCCCTTGACGCAGTGCAGAAAATCGGACAGTATAAAATAGAGAGCAGGGCAAAAGGAAAGGAGGGGATGCTGTATTCCGGAGGAAACGGAAATCCGTCAACCGGAGGAGGCGGTGATGGAGCAGCAGAACTGCAGAATGAATACAATGCGCTGTCATCCCAGGGAATCCTGGCAGGAACGGAATACGAATACTATAAGCCCTTTGATGATGCACCGGAGTATGAGGAGTATAAGGAGGTGCCGACATGGCTGAAGGTCGTGGCGGGGGTCGCAGTTGCAGCTGTGGTAGGACTGGCAGTGGGAGCGCTGGTAGTTGCAACGGGAGGACTGGCAGCAGCGGCTCTGGGAGTTACAGCCGTGAAACTTGGGGTGATAGCCGGAGCGCTGACCGCAGGGGCAGGAATTGTAGCAGTTGCGGCAACGGCAAGCAGTGACAGAAAGAACGGGACAGAGTCCTCCTTGGGAGATTATATCAGCAATGCCTTTTCGGCGTCTGCAAGAGTGGGAGCATCCTGCATAGCCATAACTCTGGGGATGTATGGGGCAGAGATGATGGCGGTGACCGTGAGCGGTGGCATGGGACTGATTCCCGTGGGAGGAACGGTTGTGACTCTGTCACAGCTCGCAGGTGCATTCCAGCTTGTGGCAGGAATAGTCACAAGCCAGAATCTCCTGTTTCAGATAGAGGAAGTACTAATGTTCTGTACTTCAGGCAAGGAAATGGGAGCGCCGACAGGAAACGGGAGGCATGACAGCGCCCGAGCGCTTACCGAGATGGCAAGTACGCAGTTCGCATTCTATGGACTGATGAATCCATATACTTACCAGAGAGCAAAGATCACGCAGCTGCCGAATGAGACCGCCTTAACCGTGCCGGGAGGAACGGGAGTGGCAGTGGTGCCAAACGGGACAGTGCCAGCCTTGAATCCGCCATACCTTCCGGGGCAGTATACCGAATATC
>NZ_QUES01000040.1:0-53832 GCF_003478085.1 Eisenbergiella sp. OF01-20
GACGCTGCTCTTTTCCTGGCGGCTGCCGCCAAAGGGACGCGGCTTTTGACAACACTGCCTGTAAAGGAGGAAACTTGTAATATGTGTAAGGCTTTGGATGATTTATATAATGATGGAGTGAATCAGGGGCTGGTACTGGGAGAAGATTGTTTCGCCGCATTGTCGGAAAAGCTTCTTGCCGATTTCCGTATGGAGGATTTACGGGCAGCGATCAAAAATAAAGAGTATCGGGACAGGTTATACAAGGAATACCGGATTGAGAGATGCTGAAGGATGCGGTTCACCATAAGCAGTTTCGGAGGAAGAGATGAAAAACGGATAATCTCGGTTCGCCCTGGATACGCCTAATTATATGGAAAAACATAATTGGTAGACGGAACGATCGTTGATGGATACCGTCGGCAGAAACGCGGTTTGGTATGTCGGAGGAATGATTAGTTTCCTCTTAAATCAGTTTCCGCTTGACGAAGTGTAAGACATAATATATCATATGATATATAACAATTGATATATAAAGGAAGTGAGAGATATGGCGCCGAAACAGAAAATCACAAAGGAGCAGCTGTTAGAAGCAGCCTTTGAAATAACGAGAAGGGAAGGATTTTCCGCCGTCACGGCAAGAAGTGTGGCGGAGGCGGCAGGCTGTTCCATCCAGCCGGTTTTCAGCCAGTTTGCTACGATGGAAGCGCTGCACCAGGCAGTCTTTTCCTATGCCTGCCGGCGTTTTACAAATGAGATTATGAAAAATAAGGATAGACCGGATTTTATCGCCTGTACCAACAAGTGGGTTTTGAATCTGGCGCGCAGGGAGCCGAACCTGTTCCATCTGTTATACCTCTCAGACAGCTTCCAGGGGCAGAATCTGTGGGAGGTGATGATGGGATATGAGACCAACCGTGAAATGGCGGCTGTTTTTCAGGATCACTATGGTCTGACGGAGGCGGAATGTAAAGATATTTTTTTACGGGGGTATCTTCTTCTGCATGGGATTGCCACAATGATCGCTACAAATCACATGGATTTTTCCGATGAACAGGCGGCCGACATGGTGAAACGTACGGTGGCGGATATGGTTGAAGGGGCCCGGAGAAGGCAGAGCTTGGGGGATGGAGGGGAGAAATGAAGAAAAGGAAGATGGAAGAGAGCGGATTAGCGAAAGCGCTGCTTATGACCGTTCAAGCGGACAGGATGACACCCGCCGGACGGCAGAAGCTTGCAGAGGAGCGGCTGAGGAAGCTGGTGGCATATGCCAGGCAAAACAGCCCATATTACAGTAACTTGTATAAAGGACTTCCGGAGAAATGGGAGCTTACCGATCTGCCTCCTGTGAATAAACCGGATTTAATGGCCGGCTTTGATCAGTGGCTGACTGATCGCAGCGTATCGGAGGAAGAAACAGCTCTTTTCATAGAGGATAAATCCAATATGGGGAAATGCATGAACGGAAGGTATCTGGTGTTTACAACATCCGGATCCACCGGATTTCCGCTGACGGTTCTTTATGATAAAACCTGTATGAATATATCTTCGGCGCTGTCCGTAATCCGATCCTATGCCAGAAAAGAAGATATGGCCGCATTTATTAAGAATGGGAAGCGTACGGCCAGTATTTTTGCCGAGGGCTTCTATCTGGGCAGCGGTTCTATTGCATACCAGTTGCGCCGGATGCCATGGAAAAAAGGTCTGATGAAAAATCTGGATGTGAGGATGCCGATAACGGACATAGTGGAGCAGCTTAACCGTTTTTCACCGGTCATGCTGGGAGGATATCCCAGTGGGCTGGAACTGCTGGCAGAGGAGCAGGAGGCAGGGCGCCTGCATATTGCGCCGGCTGTCACAATGACCGGCGGCGAACTTCTGCGGGATGATGTGAGGGAGAAACTGACAAAAGCCTTCGGCGGGTTTGTGCAGACCAATTATTCCTGCACGGAAGGCGGGATCATGTGTCATGAATGCGTTAACCGGCACCTGCATCTGAATGAGGAATGGATTATGATAGAGGCGGTGGATGAAGAAAACCACCCTGTGCCCGATGGAACGATGTCCGCGAAAATCCTGCTTACCAATCTTGCAAATAAGGTGCAGCCCTTCATCCGATATGAGGTGACCGACCGTATTGTTATGCATCATGAAGCGTGCGGCTGCGGCTGCCAGGCCCCGTGGCTGGAAATAGAAGGCCGCAGGGATGATATTCTGCGATTTGAGGAAGGCGTGCGGATCCAGCCGCTGGCAGTGTATGCCCAACTGAAAGAAGTCCCCGGGCTTAAGCGTTTTCAGTTGGTACAAAAAGAACGTAATCTCCTTGAACTGCGGATCCTCGCCGGGGATCCACGCACGGTTTATCAAAAGGCAGAGAGGATTCTGCAGGATTTTTTCGTGACAAACGGTGTGCATGTGACTATTTGTGCAGGAGAGGAATTGCCGCAGATCCATCCGGAAAGCGGGAAATTTAAACATGTGGTGGGTCTTAAGTGAGTGGTTTGGGATGTGTGAGGGATGTCTGAACGCATTTATTTCCAGTGAAAACAATATTTATTTTTCTTCTGAAAAATAGTACTTGAATTGCATTTTTAATGGGGTTACTGTTTATTGTAAGGATGCATCCTCTAATAATATCAAAGGAGAAATCACATATGCCTCAAGAGAAAATAAGAGGACTTGAAAAGACAATCAGCAGTAAATATAACAATATAGCGGGTATTGTTATCTTAAAAAACGGGGAAAAGCAATTTGAGAATTATTTTAACGGATATACGCCAGCAGATACCGTTCATGTATTCTCGGTAACAAAAAGCATTATTTCGACATTGGCGGGCATTGCGGCTGACAGGGGATATATTAAGAGCGTTGATCAGAAAGTGCTGGATTTTTTCCCTGATTACACGGTTAAGAGGGGAGAGAAAACCATTCAGACCATCACCATCAGGAACCTGCTGACCATGACGGCACCATATAAATTCCGTTCGGCGCCGTATACCAGATTTTTTTCCAGCACAGACTGGGTGAAGGCTTCCCTTGATTTGCTGGGCGGAAGAAAGCCTGCCGGCGAATTCCGGTATATGGAAATGGTAGGACCGGACATTTTGTCGGGGATTCTTGTAAAGGCCTGCAGTTGTTCCGTACTTGATTTTGCACAGGAAGCGCTGTTCTCCCCGCTTGGTATTGCCGTAAAATCCCCTATCATTCTGGATACGGCCAAAGAGCATGTTGCGTTTGTCAAAACGAATAACGCCAGCGGCTGGGTCGCCGATGAATGCGGAACCAATACGGCGGGCTGGGGCCTTACTTTGACTGCCATGGATATGGCAAAAATCGGGCAGTTATATTTGGACGGCGGAAAATGGGAAGGCAGACAAATCGTATCCGGTGCATGGGTTACGGAAAGCTTAACGGAGCACAGCCGATGGAAAAAAGAAAATCTGTCTTACGGATATTTGTGGTGGACAGGGATCGGGAACGGATATGCGGCTATGGGAAACAGCGGAAATGTGATTTATGTCAATCCGTCGGAAAATCTGGTTATTTCCGTAGCCGCGCTGTTCAAGCCAAGCGCGAAGGATATTATAGATTTTATAGTTAAAGACGTGGAGCCATTATTTAAGCAGGGATTGTATATTCCGGCATCTTGACAGCGGCACTGCTAACCTAGTCACCATTCTGGCAACCTATTTTAACTGAGCAACACGGTTGAAACAGGATCCGGCAGGCCAGGGATGGTCTGTCGGATAATGCCGGCGCTGTGATTTTTACACAGATATTTATTCAAAAAAGGGCACCGGGTTAAAAGCAACATCCATGATCGCAGTATCAATCTTCTTCCCATCTAAATAGACCCGGAAATCCATCTCCTTATCCGAATGAAATGTAAGGCAGAAAACGGAATTGCCGGACTGTCCGCCGGAATCAAGATTCAGCTTGAGATAACGGCGGAACACAGGGCCGGAGGTTTCCAGTCCGATGGCTGAAGAATCACCGGCACCTGGAACATATACTGCATAATAAGCAGAAGCCGGAAAGCCGATATCACCTTCCTCAGTATACCGCAGAACACAGGCAATATCATACCTGCCGCCTGTATTTACAAACAATTCTGACAGCTCTTCCTTATCCATTGCTTTCAGGTATTCATCTGTCCCGTAAGTCCTGATACCGGAGGCGGATCCGCTTCCGGGAAAGAAAAAGAGTAAGATAACCGGTACGATAAGTACAGCCGTAAACATAAACACGGTATAAATTCTTTTTAAATTCTTTTTTTTCATTGTGTATCCCCCTGAAAGATAAAACGGATCCTTTCATAATAACAGCGGTGTCGGAATCATTATAGCAGAGCATAAATAAGTTTGCACGACAAAAGAAAACAGCGGTAGTTTATAGAAAGATTGTAAAAACGGAGCAGGCTGTCTGTGAAAGAGATGAAACAAAGCAAAAAATGTGAAAAACATCCGCTGCGGAAAGTGTATAGTATTCACAAGGAGGTACGGCCAATGAAAACAAATTTGGAAACAATTCAGGATATAGTGTTTTATATGGAAGGGCATTTGGAAGAACGTCTGGATTTGGACAGCCTATGCCGTGTGGCAGGTTATTCCCGCTATCATTTAAGCCGGATGTTCTCGGCAGTTGCCGGTTTTTCCGTGCATACGTATATCCGGAGAAGGCGGCTGACGGAGGCGGCCCGGCTGCTGGTATTTACGGATAAGCCGGTTATGGAGATTGCCCTGCTTGCCGGATATGAAACACAGCAGTCTTTTACAGTCGGTTTTAAGGCCATGTATAAATGCAGTCCGCTGGCTTACCGGCGCAAAAGGGAGTTCTGTCCCTTACAGCTTACATTGACTGTGGACGGATCCGGGAAGCTTAAAGGAGACATGATTACGGATGTTCAAATGGTGGAAAGCGGCAGAATATTGTTGGCCGGGTATCAGAAAAATACCCGCTTGGGTTTCTTTGTAATCGGACAATGTTGGAAAAAAATGCACGCCGGGAAGGCGGGGATACCCAACCGGATAAATACGGATTTTCTCATTGGCCTGAACGATTATGCACGATGGGATGCGGATGCGGAAAAGCAGCCGGCCTTTTCTTATTATGCAGCATCGGAGGTGGAGCGGATCGGCGTCCTTCCGAAAGGCATGGTGGGCAGGGAGCTTCCTGCCGCAAAATACATTGTGTTTAGTTTCAGGGGAAAAAGAGAGGACAGCATGCAGCCGGCGGCAGATTATATATACAAAGAATGGTTTCCGCAGTCAACCTGCCGGCTGAATGAGGATGCGCGGTATGATTTTGTGCGGTACGGTGAGAAAACGGAGGAGGACGGCAGGAGCAGGATTGCGTATTGGGTTCCGGTTTTATAGTAACCTCCACCGTGCGGCTTCGGATTGTAACCGCCACCTGCCCTTTTCTCTCTTTTTTATAATCCCTTCTTTCCGTCATTGCCTTGCTATGCTAAAATAGCAGTATAAGGAATACGACCGTACAACGGTACTCAATTCGCGCAAAACGACGGGAGGGTGTTATTATGACTAACGTACAGTGGCTGCTGTTGGTATTGGCAATTGTGATTCTTGTGCCGGTTTTAGGTTCCGTGACGGCGGGCCTGTTTCGTAAATGGGATTTCAAACGTCAAATCGAAGGAAAACGTCCGGAGCGCAGGGCTGACAAAAGCATGAAGCTTCCCGGGGAGAATCCGGAAGTGAATGTGGATATGGATACGGAGAGACTGCGGTTTGAGGCGCAGATGAAACAGAACCGCCGGATGCCGTAGCGCCGGTTTCAGTTTCCGCTTCCTTTATACTTCCCCGGTGTGGTCCCCTTTAGCTTCTTGAATATCCGTATAAAAGCATTACTGTCCACAAAGCCGGTCATCTGGGCAATATCGGCTATTTTCAGGTCTGTTTCCTTCAGCAGGGCAACGGAATTGGATATCCGCACTTCATAGAGATAGTCAATCAGGCTTTTCTGATACTGATCCCGGAATTTTTTGGAAAGGTATGCCGGTGAGATATGAAAATACTCTGCAACCGTATTCAGATTAATATTGGCGTCAAAATAATTGTTTTCGATAAAGCGGCAGATATCTTTTCCCCAGTGGTCGTAGGATGGGTTTTTACTTTTTTCCGCCAGCTCTTCGCTTGCAGCCAGATAGGCCTGCTGCGTCCGGGCAAGCGCTTTGGGCAGGGATTGTGAGAAAAAATCCTCATCCAGAAAAGCAAGCGCGTCCAGCTGAAGGCCATAATGGGTCTGGCAGTAGAGCTGCAGCTTTGCGGTAGCCTGGTAAAAGAAATAAAAACAGCTTTGGGCGTCGGCCCAGGATAGAATGCATTTCTCCATATTTTTATCCAGCATCCGGAAATAGTCCGTTATCTGCGCCTGGTTTCCGGCAACTACCAGATTGATGACATATTCGCTGGTATTCAGCGGAATGGAACCTATCAGCTGCTTTTGGGGGATCGTTTCATAGCAGCAGATGCTTCCTGTTTCGAATAACCGCTGATATTCCAGGGCGGTATCCGCCTGCAGATAGGCGTCCGGTATTTCTTTTTGCTGCTGTATGGAGCTGATGCCGGCACGCAGGGATAATTGGAAGGAATCCTTCAGAAATTCCAGCAGCTGTCTGGTCAGCTGTTCAATTTGTTCAAGCGGATGTGCAGTTTGTTCGGGGATATGGATGAGCACGGAAATTTTCGCGCCCCGGTTGCTGAACCAGGTATCGGGAAATCGTTCGGACAACAGCTCCTGAAAAACATTTTCAACGGTAAAGGTGGTCAGATCCAGAACATTATCCGGTTCGTTAAAGCTTCCTGTCTTATCTACATGGAACAGGACAACACATACGGAGGAATACGTGAGGTTGAGGGAAAATTGCTCCGCCACCTGTTCGGGGATTTGGTCAAAAACAATTTCTCCGGAAAATATCTTCTGCATGTAATTATTCTTCAGCAGCTTTCGCTGCCGTTCTATCTCGTTCCGGCTTTGGGACAGGATTTTCATTATAAAATGGAATTCGTTTTTCTCCGGTTCCATGCTCTCATCCGTGTCCTTTATGAACTGCAGGATTTGGGATACGGGTTCGTAATTTTTCCTTGAGTAATACATGATAACTACAATTCCGATAAGGACACAGAACAAAATGGTGAGCAGCATGAGTTTCAGCAGCTGCGCCGTCTGGGCCTGATAGTCCGCTTTTCTGGTAACGGAAATCAGGGCGGTTCCGGGTATCTGCAGGGGATAATAATCAATGATCAGTTCCTCTTCAGCCTGGATTTCATAAACGGAGGATTCCGGTCCGGCGGCGGCAAGTTCTTCAAAAGGAAGCCCGGACAGGCGGATATCAGTTGTTCCCGTGGACAGAAGAGGCCCGTCGCCGCTGATCAGGGCAAAGGAACAGGGGGACTCCAGAAGGAGACTGTTTTGAAGGCGGTTCTGCAGATTCTTTTTATCAATTTGGATAGCCAGTATGGAAAGGGGCCGGCCGGATATATCCGTCAGAAGTTCCTCGGCAACGGTAATAAAGTTCTTATCCCCGGCGCCATAGCATAGGATACGCTCCGTCTGCAGGCCGTCCAGGATAGAAGCCCAGTCGTTTCCGGACAGGCTGTAGCTTTTAGACTCCATAAATGGAAACAGGGTGGTGGAAAACGTGGAAGCGGAATTCACCACATATTCCGAACCGGGAAAATACAGATTAATCCGCTGGATTAAGGAATTGGATACCTGCAGGGAAGCCAGGTCCTTTTTCAGATAGTATCTGTCCATAGGCGGAGTGGAGTTCATCGTACTTTTATTGTTGGACAGGGCCGCCACGTATTTATTCAGCTGAAGATGGGATCCTAAATTAACTGCGTCCCGGAAGGCGGAATTTATCTGTTCCGCAAAATTTTCCAGAATCAGGTGCTGGTTTGTCCGGTTGCGTTCCTTCAGGGCATGATAGCTGTGGAAATAATAAAAGGAGCAGATTAATATAGGCAGCAGAAGAACAATGGCATAAGAAACCAGAGTCCTCCAGAATAAGCCGGTTCTTTTTTTCTTTATGCGTTTATGGAATATCCGATTCATATAACCCCTCACCCTTTATAACGATACTGTATAATAAGTATATCATAAGCAGGTAAAATTCCAGTATGATATTTCTAAACCAATCTTATTTTTCTTGCATTTTTCCGCAGAAACATATGAGTGTGCTTTTGTGAGATTTACGTCTGAGGCGGACAGGGGTATATTGGTCGTACATCGAAACGAAAGCGCGCCGGTTCGGGTAGTAAAGCAGTATCTTTTCATAACAGAAACAAAGGACGCGTGCAGGGTCACGCAGATGGGAGTTTAAACATGAGAAAGAATTTGAGAAATAGAATCTGTTCTGTCACATTGGCAGGTGCCATGCTGCTGTCAACTGTACTTACAGGCTGCGGCGGCAGCGGGGAAGCACCGGCTGCTTCCCATAATAAAGAAACGGAAGCCGGAAGCGGGCAGACGGCAGAGGACGGGGAAAAACCGGTGCTCAGTGTGTGGGCGTATTGGACGAACGGTGATCTTTACAGCGATCAGGGGGACTGGGAATACTGGCAGGCAATAGAAGAAGCATGTAATGTGGATTTGGAATTCCTTGACAGCACCGGGGGAAAGGATGCCTTATCCCTGCTTGCAGGCACCGATGACCTTCCGGATATTATCATTGAATATGATACCACCTTCCCCGGCGGTGTTCAGAAAATGCTTCTGGACGGCTCCATCATTTCTTTAAATGATCTGATGGATAAGGGAAAGCTTCCTAACTTTAAAGCGTATCTGGAATCGGACCCCGAGGTGGATAAGCTTTGTAAAAATAACGAAGGCCTGTACGCATGGACACCTATGATCCGCAAGCCGGATTCCCCGCTTGTATTCAATGGGAATATGATCCGTCAGGACTGGCTGGATGAATTGGGCTTCGATTTGCCCGAAACAGTGCAGGAGATGGAGGATGTGCTCGTTGCATTTAAAGAGCAGAAGGGCTGTGATGCGGCTTTTTCCTTCATATACGGCAACTACAATATTATGGTAAACAGCTTTGGAATCCGTGAAGGCATGTACGTGGACGCAGAGAACAAAGTCCACTTCGGAGCCGTGGAAGAGGAATACCTGGATTTCCTTACTTTATTTAACCGCTGGATGAATATGGGAATTCTGGATCCCGACGCTTTTACACAGGATGCGGACGCTTTTTTTGCCAAGATTGCCGGTGAGAGGACAGGACTGGTATGGGGATACACCGGAGGCACACTGGGAAAAATCCAGACCATGCAGGAAGAAAATAAAGAAATGAACTACCAGCCGGCCCCCAATCCGGTTCTGAACAAAGGGGATCAGTTCCTTGTGGACCAGAGCAGCTACCGTATCAACAACATAGGCGGTGTGATTTCCGCTGCCTGCAGCAATCCGGAAGCGGCGGCGAGGGTACTTGACTATACCTATGGCGAAGAGGGAAATATGCTGGCCAATTACGGCAAAGAAGGGGTTACCTATGAGATGGTGGACGGAAAGCCTGTGTTTACGGACTTTGTCCTACATAATCCCGACGGGCTTTCTATTGAAAAAGCGCTTTCGGTTTATGCCGGCTGCAACAATAAGCCGTTCTTGGTAGAAAAGGATTATATGCTGGGCGGTTATGCTTATGAGGTACAGAAAAAATCCCTGGAGGTATGGGCAACTCCCGACGCACCCATAAAGGATATGCCGCCCCAGACCATGACGAATGAAGAGGTTCAGGAATACAATTCCATCATGACGGATATCCAGACTTATCTGGATGAATTTAAACTTAAATTCATTCTGGGAACGGAACCACTGGAAAATTTCCCTCAGTTCGTGGAAAATATTAAAAATATGAACATCGACAGGGCGATTGCAATCAGGCAGGCGGAATACGACAGGTATCTGGCAAGATAACAAGGTAAACGGCAGGTCCGCCGGCCGGAATTACCGGATTGCGGGCCTGCATTAAAGGAGCATTTTATGAAGAAGGTCAGTTTTTCTGCCAGACTATGGCAGAATATGAAAAAGCATAAAGGGCTTTACCTCATGATTTTGCCGGTGGTGGCCTTTTATCTGGTATTTTGCTATTATCCCATGTACGGCGCACAGATAGCGTTCCGGGATTATACGCCGAAGCTGGGAGTGTTTCACAGCCCATGGGCAGGCTTAAAGCATTTCAGTGAATTTTTCAAAAGTGTATATTTTGAACGGCTTATCCGCAATACCTTTTCCATTAATTTAAAAAACCTTATTTTTGGCTTTCCGGCCCCGATTCTGTTTGCCCTGCTGCTGAATGAGGTACGCAGCCATAAATATAAAAAGTTTGTCCAGACGGTGAGTTATATGCCCCATTTTATTTCTACGGTGGTTGTTGCGGGAATGGTGCTTCAATTTACGGCTACGGATGGATTTTTGACACAGATTATGACACGGTTTGGTTATCCGAAGCAGAATATGATGTTAAATCCATCCCTTTTTCAGCCAATCTATGTCATATCCGATATCTGGCAGGGAATCGGGTGGGGATCCATTATTTACATAGCCGCAATTGCGGGAATTAATTCGGAGCTGTATGAAGCGGCAAGAATGGATGGGGCGGGGCGCTTTAAACAAATGTTACACGTAACGCTTCCGGGGATTCTGCCCACCATAATCACCATGTTCATTCTTCGTGTGGGGAATATGATGAATCTGGGCTTTGAAAAAATAATCCTCCTTTATAATTCCTCGATCTATGAAACCGCAGATGTCATATCCACCTATGTTTACCGGAAAGGTCTGGTGGATCAAAGCTACAGCTTTTCCACAGCTGTAGGCCTGTTTAATTCCGTGATCAATCTGACACTGCTCTTTTGTGCAAATAAGATATGCAAACGATTAACAGAACACAGTCTATGGTAGGAGAACCTAAATGAAAAAGAAAAATATCCGGGGATGGGGCTTCCGGCTGGTAAACGCAGCTGTACTGGGGCTGGTTGCGCTGATGACTTTATATCCTTTTTTATACGTTATCTTCGCATCTTTCAGTGATCCGGTTAAGCTGATGGGAAATTCCGGCCTTTTGCTGAAGCCACTAGGGTTTTCGCTGAATGCGTACAAAAAAGTATTTGTTAACCCCTCCATTTACAGCGGTTACCTGAATACCATTTTTTATGTGACCGCAGGAACAATGATTAATATTCTGGCTACCTGTATGGCGGCGTATGTATTATCCAGGAAACAGTTTATGCTCCGCCGTTTTCTCACCATTCTGTTTATTTTTACCATGTATTTCAATGGGGGCCTGATTCCCAGCTATCTGCTGATTAAGGATTTAGGATTGATTAACAGCCGGCTGTCCCTGATTCTTCCGGGGGCGGTAAGTACCTTTAACCTCATGATAATGATTACCGGCTTTGAAGGGATTCCCCAATCCCTGGAGGAATCCGCGCGAATTGACGGAGCGGGTGACTGGACGATACTGTTCCGTATTATAATGCCTCTGGCGAAGCCAACCATAATGGTTATTTTGCTCTACTATGCAGTGGGCCACTGGAATTCCTGGTTTAACGCTATGATTTATCTGCGGGATGCACAAAAGATGCCCATTCAGATCTTCCTGCGTGATATCCTGACGAGAAGCCAGCTCGGGGCCATGACGGGCCAGACAGATGTGGAGGATGTGGGCCAGACGATAAAATATGCCACAATCATAGTCTCCACCGTACCGATACTCTGTATTTACCCTTTTATACAAAAGCATTTTGTGAAAGGTGTCATGATTGGGGCAGTGAAAGAATAGAGGAACCCGGAAAAGAAAGGGCGGTAAATATGATAAGAACATTTGCTACACATAAAATCAGAAAAACGCAGGAGATTTCCTCCTGTCTTTGGGATTTTAGCACGTTGCCGGAAAAGGGGAAAGGAGATCCTGTCAGATACAGGGCTGCGGTACCCGGCTGCTGGGAAAGCTGTCCGGATACGCAGACATACCGGGGCAGGGGCTGCTATGAAAGAGATATTATCTGTTCCGGAAATGTGCGAATCGAATTTAAAGGAGTGAGCCATACGGCGCAGGTCTGGCTGGACGACAGGGAAATCGCATCCCATTATAATGCTTATACTCCCTTTTCCGCCGTCGTCAAGGGATTGGCGGAAGGGAAACATCATCTGAAGGTAATCGCAGATAATTCTTTCGGCCCGCAGTCCGCCCTGCATATCCCCAATGATTACCAGTCCTACGGAGGGATCACCCGTCCGGTGGTGCTGGAGGAGATACCTGATGTGTATCTGTCGCGCCTGCATATTACCCCTGTCCGGAAAGATGGGGAATGGTATGCTTCGGTGGAAGGGGAACTGCAGAATCTTTCGGAAACGGCCTTTAGCGGAAAACTGGTCCTGTACCTGGGGGAGCAGATACTCCATACAATGCCCGTGACAGCAGAACCGGACAGTGCGGCGGCATTTACAGCAGAAAATCTTTGCTGCGGGCAGGTGGATGAATGGTCGCCGGATAATCCGGCATTGTATGTACTGAGCGCGGTTTTGCAGGACAGCAGCGGGAAGGCTGTGGATGATCAGATTGACAGGGTAGGCTTCCGGGAGATCCGTATAGAAGGAAAAGATATCCTCCTGAACGGACGAAAAATAAGGATAAAGGGCTTCTGCAGGCATGAAGATCATCCGCAGTTTGGCTGCGCCATCCCTTTTCAGGCCATGCAGCAGGATCTGATGCTGATAAAGGACTTGGGGGCTAATTCCGTACGTACCGTTCATTATCCCAACGATGAATTATTTCTGGATTTATGCGATGAGACGGGAGTATTGGTCTGGGAGGAAAACCATGCCAGGGGGCTGTCCGAAGAACATATGCGCAATCCGAATTTTGAAAACCAATGTGAGGAATGCATCCGTGAAATGATAGAGGCACATTACAACCATCCTTCCATTTACATATGGGGGATTCTAAATGAATGCGCCAGCCATACGGAATACGGACGGGAATGCTACCGGAAACAGTATAACCTTATCCGGGAGCTTGATCAAAGCCGTCCGCGCTCTTCCGCCAGCTGTCAGTTTAAGACCGATATCTGTTTTGGAATGCCGGAGATCGTATCTTATAATATTTATCCTCTCTGGTATCATGATACGCCGGCAGATGTGTACCTGAAGGATCTGTATCACTGGGTCCAGGAGGAAACGGAAGGGGCGGGGAAACCCTTTCTCGTAACAGAGATAGGCGCCGGTGCGGTTTATGGTTACCGTACGCCGGCAAAAGTGAAATGGTCTGAGGAATACCAGGCCGCGGCGATTGAAAAACAGCTGGCAGCAGTATTTGGCCAGGAAGGCTGCAGCGGTGTCTATATCTGGCAGTTCTGTGACGGACGGGTATGCGACAGCTGGTTTGGAACGCGTCCGAGAACGATGAACAATAAAGGGATAGTGGATGAGTACAGAAGGCCAAAGCTGTCTTATGAGACGGTGAAACGGATCTATAGGGGACTTGCTGCTTATTTTGATGAAGCGTAACGGTCCGGACGGAAAAACAAATTTTTTGTAGAGGAATGCAGGGGGGGAGAATTAGCTCATCCCTCTTTCCTGTTTTTTAGCAGGCAGCTGAGATTATCCAGGGTATTTGGTCCTCGCGGCTGTCGCCAGCTATACACGCAAGCGCATATAGGTGGATCGTTACCCGCGGAAATAAATGGTAATATAAAATATAAATTTACTATACATTTGTCTGTTTCCCTATTGTATAATAAAGCGCGGGAATAAAGTATTAGCCCGGTAGTCTGTAATGGGAAAGTCCAGGGAAAGGCCGGAACTTTATCTGTAAACGGGGGACAGGAAGAAATGCGGAAAGTATTTACTACGACACGGATACAATTAATCATTTCCATGATGGTTTCGGTTTTAATCCCAACGATTCTGATTAATCTGTTTTACTATCAGCAACTGAATAAATCCACGCGAACCCAGCTTTTATCCTATCAGAAGGAAATTGTACAGCAGTCTGCAGATGATGTACAATCATTAGTTGATCAGATTAATGTGACGACTCGCCAATTAATAGCAATGTCTGTGTCTTCAGATATGTATAAAAATTATAATGAGAAAACTCCCAGTGAAAAACTGAGTACGGTGAAAAGCTTACAGCGCATGATGCAGAGTATTGTTTTTTCTGTTTCTTACCATGCGGGAACCTATTATATAGGGACGGATAACAGTATTTTCAGTAATTTAAATACGCTGAATGCCGACAGGCTGTTACACCGGATTGGAGAAGAAGAAAATGGAGTTCCTTTCGATGCGGATTATTATTCAAATGTTGTAAGTGTAAGGGTAATCCCTTTTCTTACGGATATTCAGAATTATAACCGATATAATGCGCTTCAGACAATCGGTATTGACCTGCAGTATTCAGATCTGGAAAATATTTTTGCAGAGAAATATAATCCGGGCGAAATGGAATTTTTTATTATAAACGATGCTAATAAACTTATCTATTATTTGAGTGACAGCGATTACCAATGGGAACAGACAATAGGGAAAGAAGTAAGCGGCGCCCAGTACTCCTATCTGAGTAATTTTGACAGCAGGGAAAAAGAACAGATATATAACTATATTTCCGGTCCCGGATGGAATGTATATGCCTATATCCATTTGGATGCACTTACAGCAGACTTTTCTGCACAGAACCGCTCCCTGGCTTTAATTTTATTGATAACCCTGTTTTTTGCCGTTATTTTTTCCTGTTTCGTCTCGAAAAGCATAACCAGGCCGATAAATGATTTGATCACTAAAATGAAGAAAATTGGAGAGGCCGATAAAAGCACACCGGCTGTTGTGACAAGAAACCGGGATATTATGGTGTTATCGTATACGTTTGATGACATGCTTGTTCAGATTGATAAGCTGAATCAGATCACCATAGAAAAGGAAAAAGAAAAAACCTCCATGCAGCTTCGAGCCCTGCAGGCACAGATTAATCCTCATTTTCTGTACAATACCCTGGAGGATATAAGAAGTATCGCATTAGAATATGGTGTCATAAGTATCAGTGAGATGACAAAAGCTCTGGCAAAGATTTTCAGATACTGTATCAGTAAAGAGAATATTGTTACAGTAAGAGAAGAAATCAATCACATTAAAAACTATGCGCAAATACAGCATTATCGGTATGGAGACCGATTATCCATCATGTATTATGTTGACGACGCAATCATGAATTGCAGAATTGTAAAATTTATCCTCCAGCCTATGATAGAAAATGCGATCAGCCATGGGATTGAACCCAAAAGAGGGAAAGGGGTTATAACAATTATTGGAAGCAAAAAGCAGAGAGAAATCGAATTCCGTATCATTGATAACGGGATGGGAATGACTTCGGAGCAGATAGAACGGATAAATGAAGATTTGACGGATAAACGCGAGCCCTCCAAAGGCATAGGGTTGATTAATGTGGACATGCGTCTGAAGCTGCATTATGGAGAAAAATATGGGATCATAGTAGAGAGCCATTTGGGAGAAGGAACACAGGTGACGGTCAGGATGCCTTATACGGAGGAGGTTTTGGATGATAAAAGCAGTGATATTAGATGACGAGAAACCGATATGTTCATTGTTGAAACGGATCATTCCCTGGAAAGAACTGGATATAACACTGGCAGGAGAAGCTTATGACGGCGAAGACGGCCTTAGAATGATTGACAGGCTGAATCCGGAAATTGTAATAACGGATATCTGCATGCCGGGGATAAGCGGGCTGCAGATGGTGGAAACTCTCAGAAAGAACAGAAAAACGAAAGATACGATTGTTATTTTTATCAGCGGTTATGATGAATTTCAATATGCCAGGGAGGCTATCAGGATGGGGGCCTTTGATTATGTGCTGAAGCCATTGGATGAAGCGGAAATATTCAACATTCTTAAACGGGCTAAAGAGACTGTTCTTAAAAGGGAAAAGGGTTCCCAGTACGTTTCCAAACTTAGAAAAGAGATTGTCAAATTATCCAATGGCCAGGAGATAGAAGCGGATCATGCAGTGAATGGAAAAGAATCGGTCCGGCTGGCGGTGGATTATATCCGGAACCATTATAATGAAGATATCAGTCTGGAAACAATTGCCGGGAAAGTTTTTGTCAATCCGGCCTATTTTTCGCAGCTGTTTAAAAAGGAAACCGGCAGCGGCTTTAATGATTATGTGAATAGTCTGCGCCTGGAAAATGCAAAGTTACTGTTGCAGCAGCCGTTTCTGAAGGTAAATGAAGTTGCGAATATGGTTGGATATAATAATATCGTTTACTTTAACCGTATTTTTAAGAAATATATTGGGGTTACGCCTTCTGAATATAGAGAAAGCCAGTGCGGACGTTAGTAATTGGATAGCCTTCTTGTGTGCAGAGAGTCCTGAATCCTTCGTGGATTTTGGACTTATTTGTGTTATTTGCCCAATGATGAAAGGAGCAGATTGTTAAAATAAGTTTATGTTTCCAAAAAAAGTTCAATTTACATGCCGCTGTTTGTTCATTACTATTAAAGCATAGTAAATACTATATAAAAAACAGGAGGTTAGGGGTATGAAAAAGAAAACAATATGCGCGTTAGTAACGGCATCGCTGCTTATAGCAGCTTTGGGAGGCTGTACGTCTGCGGATTCTTCACAAAGTGGAGGAGAAAACGGGGATGAGATTAAAACAGCCGAAACAGCGGAAAACACAAAAACAACATCAGACGTTTCCGTTCCCACCATTCGATTTGCATATAACTGGACCGGAACGGCGGATCCTAAGAATGCAACCTATGAGAAGATGATTATGGACTATGTGGAGGAACATAAGGATTCCGTCAATATTGTTCTTGAAACAGCCAGCGGTATGGATCTTCAGGACAAAATCAAGGTCGATCTGGCCGCCGGGGATTTGCCGGATGTATTTATGTACTGGGGCGGCGAATCAAATTTAGGTTCCATGGTGGAAAATGGCCTGCTGGTGGATGTGGATGCGTATTGTGCGGAAAGTAAAAATATTGCAAGGGAGCAATGGGATGAAAGTACCTTTTTAAACTCCACGCTTGATGGAAAAGAATTCATGTTTCCGGTTGAAAGCTTTAAATGGTTCTGTATTTATAATCAGGCATTATTTGATGAATATGGATTAAAAATCCCTGCTACGTATGATGAACTAAAAGAATGCAACGAAGTCTTTCAAGCAAATGGGATTACAACAATTGATGTGGGATCAAAAGGCGGAGACTACGGACATATCCTTTATAATGAGGTGCTTTATCAACTGGACGGAGGAATTGAAGATACCAGGGATCTGACAATTGACCGGGAGTTTGCGGTGCAGGCGACATCGGATGCAGCCATGTATATTACACAGATGCGTGATCTCGGTATGTATCCGGATGATACCATTGCAAATGGCGGAGGCGAAAATGCAGCATTGCTCTATACCCAGTCCAAAGCAGCAATGATGATGTGCGCTCCCTGGTTATTTGCATCAATCAGTGCGGACGTACTTGATACGACAGTGATTGCGCCATTCCCGGAAATGCCGGACGCAGCGGTTTCTCCTACAGAATTTAATATGGGAGCAATTTCCGAAGGGCTTTGCATTACAACAGAAGCTTTCCAGGATCCCGCCAAGAAGTCTGCTGTTATTGATTTCGTGGACTTCCTTTTATCAGATGAAATTTTCAGTGCTTTAGGTAAGACAGCTACAATGCCGGCTAAAAATATTACTTTGGATGCTTCTGAATTAGATCCCTGGATGGCAAAAGCTATCGAGTATACAAATGATTTACCTACTTACCAGCCCCTTTGGTTCCTAATGCCTACTACGGATACAGCGACCACATATTCAGACGGGCTGGATGAGATGTTCGCGGGAGCTATTGATGATAAGGAGTTCATCCGGAAGGTTCAGGAAGCTTTTGATAATGCGGAATAAACACAACGCTGGAATTATAGGGGCTGGTATAGGGCCGGCCCTTTGTTTCAGAAAGAATGGGGGGAATCATGAAGAAAAAGAAATATCTGTTTGCAGTTGTTTTTGTATTGCCGGCCTTTCTTGTTTATACAATTTTTATTGTTGCACCGGTATTCTTCTCCATCTGTTACAGTTTTACATCATGGGACGGGATCGGGACACCAAAGATGAACGGTATACAGAATTATATAAAAATGTTTGCCATGAAGGATTATTGGAAGGTACTGTTCAATACGATAAAGCTGGTGGGAGCTTCCGTATTTATCCAGATTCCCATAGCGACGATCCTGTCGTTCCTGTTGTTGCGAAAAACAAAGGGATATAAATTTTTCCGGACTTTTTACTTCATTCCGGTGGTTGTGGCGCCTATTGCAATCGGAATCATGTTCTCTCTTTTTTACAATGGGGATGTGGGGCCAATCAATAAACTTCTGGACCTGATACACTTATCGTGTTTAAAACAGAATTGGCTTTCGGATGTGAACGTAGTGGTTAATTCTGTTATTTTCCCTCAGATATGGCAATATATAGGATATTCCCTTGTCATTATTTTTGCGGCTATGAAGTCCATTGACAATGAAATGCTGGAAAGTGCGGATATAGATGGTGCGGACGCATTTCAGATATTTATACATATTGTTGTCCCGATGTGTCGTGATGCAATCGTTGTTGCAATCATTCTGGTAGTTACGGGATCCTTGAAATCATTTGATTATTCCTGGGCGTTAACACAGGGAGGCCCTGGGAATGCATCTTCCTTTCTTGCAGTCTTTATGTATAAGACTGCATTTGTCCAGAACAAGTTCGGGCTGGGGAGTTGCGTTACCGTCACAATCATGATTTACTCCATAGCGTTGTCGGCCTTTATTAAGAGATTCAATCGGGATGAAAAGGAATAAAAGCATATGAATAAAAAAAAGATGAAGAAACTGAAAATAGGCGCTATTACAAAATATATTGTGCTGATCGCATTTGCCGTAGTTGACTTTTATCCGTTCTTTTGGGTGTTAATGAGTTCTTTTAAAGAGAATATCGATATAACGGCAAATCCTCTCGCACTTCCTGAATCCATAAGCTTTTCCAGTTATGTTGGAGCATGGACGGATGTTAAAATCGGGGTAAATTTCTTAAATAGTGTTATTTATTCCATCTGCGGCGTGGTATTAATTGTGCTGCTGAGTTCAATGGTGGCTTTTGTTATTACCAGGGTTCTTCCTTCAAAGATGCTGTATGGCTATTTTACCCTGGGCATCATGATTCCAATTCACGCGATTTTGATTCCCACTTTTATAATTATGAAGCATTTGAATATTTATAATACCAGGCAGGGATTTATCATTTTAATTGCGGCAAGCAATCTGTCACTGGCTATATTTATTCTTACCAGCTTTATGAAAGGCATTCCGGTTGAATTGGACGAAGCTGCTTATATGGATGGCTGTAGTTATTTCAAAATGTTTTATAAGATTGCGTTTCCTTTAGCAAAACCTGGCTTAGCGACAATAGGCACATTAACATTGCTTAACTGCTGGAATGAATATCTGTTTGCCTATATTATGCTGGCGAATGAGAAAATCAAGACAATTACCCAGGGTATATTTGCTCTTAAAGGACGATATTATACAGACTATGCTACTTTATGTGCGGGACTTATGATAGCGATTATTCCGATGATGGCATTCTTTGTTATTTTTCAGGAACAGGTTATAGGAGGAATGACTGCCGGAGCTGTGAAGGGGTGAAAACAGATGAGATTATTGAAGGATTTATATCAGGTTGCAGGATGTATGTATGGGGTTCATGAAAATATATATGCCATACGTACGGAGGAAGGAATTGTTTTAATAGATACGGGATTGCATAGGGAAACATATTATGTTATCCGCAGGAACCTGAGCTATTGGGGGTTGGACCAACAACGAATACATAAAGTGTTATTAACGCATTGCCATTACGAGCATTCCGGGAATTGTTACAGATTTGAAGCAGAAAAGGCAGATATTTATATCCATGCTGCGGAGTCAGAGGCAATCAGAAAAGGAAGCGACAGAATTGCAGAATACCGGTTTTTTGGATGTGAACCGTATCAACCGGTACAGACATGTATTTCTGTCAACGATGGAGAGCATATAAAGGCGGGTGAATATGATTTTGAGGTACTACATACGCCGGGGCACTCCGCCGGGTCGGTTATTTACAAACTACATATGGAAGATAAAACAGTTTTGTTTACCGGTGATACCGTACTGGCAGATAAATTATGCCGGGAAGGTATGGTGGGGTGGACAGGTGGGACAGATTATGAGGAGCACCAATATATGGATAGCCTTAAAAGGCTGGCGGACATGGAGGCCGATGTTGTGCTGCCCGGGCATGGGGAAGTATGTATGAAAGACGGCGGACGCCTGCTGAATGGGACATTTTTAAGAGCGAGGCTTCTTTTTACGACGCAGCCTCATGTGAACATAAATACGGCTTCTATGTTTCGATAGTCAGGAAGCAGTTAAGAGAGAGGGGTAAGCCATGCAGATAATGAATAACGTATATCAGGTGCTGGGCGGAGCCTATGCCAATATTGCCAATATTTTTGCAGTAAAGACGGATAATGGGTTAGTTCTTATTGATTCCGCTGAAACGGAAGAAGAGTATGAACTGATTCTTGAGAATATGAGATATTGGGGACTGGAGAAATACCCGATATCCTATGTTCTCTTAAGCCATAAGCATCTTAATCATATTGGGAATGCATACAGATTCAGGGAGATGGGGGCAAAGATTGTGGCGGGGGTCAGGGATGCGGATGCGGTTGAGAAAGGAATCATTACAGAAATCTGTGATTATGCTCCTTTTCCTAAAAAAAAGCAATATGTTCCATGCCCTGTTGACATAAAAGTAAAAGATGGCGATAGTATAAAGGCAGGAAATCTCTGTTTTGAAGTTACAGAGGTACCCGGCCATACGGACGGCTCCGTATTCTATCGTCTCGAACTGGAAGGGAAGGTTATTTACTTTACGGGAGATGTACTGAATGTTGCACCCGATTGTACAGGAGCAACATTAGGCTGGGAAGGTGGTATCGATTATAATAGAGATATATTTTTTGATTCGATCAGACGTTTTTCAAAATTTGAGTGCGATATCATTTTACCGGGGCATTATCAATTATGCCTGCAGGACGGCAGCAGGATTATGAATGATGCATATCGGGCTGCGCTGGAGGAATGGCGTCAGCCATCAGTCGTGATAGAATAAAATTGCATAGGGATATAAGAGTCTTGCTTTTCATTCAGACAGGATATAAAATATTTTTAAAATTTATTGTTTTTTTGAAAGGATATCCTCCTCCCATTCGTATATCTATCAGAACAAAGAAAAATGGAGGAACCAATCATGAAAAAAACAATCGCTGCTCTTACCCTGTCTGCCATCCTGGTTATCGCCATGCCCTTAACGGCATTGGCACATGGTCACGGACATAACAACGGCGGAAGTCTGCCGGCAGTCACAGGTTATTCCCTGTGTAATACAGCAGACTGCAATACTACCGGGAACCATCAGCATGACGGGACTACCTATGCCGGACATTATCTGGGAGACGGACACGATTATCACCAGGCCTGTACGGCGGAGGGCTGTACGGAAACCGGATCACATGACCACAACGGAACCGTCTGCCTGCCTCATAATACGAACGGCGGCAGCTGCAGCAATGCTTCCCATCATAACGGAACCCATCATTAAGTAACAGGAAATTCCCCTCTCTGATAAGCAAGCGGGAGATGCCATGCGCAAGGAAGCTGAGGTGAACCGTGCCCTTGAACTTTATGCGGACACGGTCCGCCGTATCTGTTTTATGTATCTGAAAAACGATGCGGATGTGGAGGATGTATTTCAGGAAGTGTTCCTTAAGTACCTTCTCCATCCCTCATCTTTTGAAAGCGATGCCCATGAAAAGGCATGGCTTATTCGTGTTGCCATCAATGTATGCAAGGATGTGCTGAAGAGCTTTTTCCGCAGAAGGGTTCGTTCTCTTGAGGAAATAAATACCGAGCCATTCTATATGCAGGAGGAGGAAAAAGAATTACTGGAGGTAGTTCTGCAGCTTCCTCCCAAGTACAGGAATGTCATCTATCTGTTTTATTATGAAGGCTACACGGCGGTCGAAATAGCCGGCATATTGAAACGGAGTGAAAATACAATCTATACATGGCTTGATCGGGCGAGAAAAGAGCTTAGGAAACAGCTGGGAGGTGAGTGGAATGGAAAATAAGCTTCGCAATGCCTTTGACAAAATCCAGGCCGGAGACAGCCTGAAGGAAAAAACGGCAGACTATCTGAAGGCGGAAGCACGCAAGAGAAACCGTCCCCGCCGGATTTACCGGCAGCGGTTGGCAGCTGTTTGCGCCGCTTTTGCCGTTTTCCTGCTCATAGGGGGCTTTTCCTTTTTCACTCCCAGTGCCTATGTGGATATGGATGTGAATCCGTCTATCGCGCTTACGCTGAACCGTTATGGCTTTGTTCTGAAAGCTGCTCCCTATAATGACGACGGCGCGGCGATCCTGCAGAATATGGATGTCCGCTGCCAATCCTGGGAACAGGCAGTCCATCTGCTTTTGGATGAAATGATCCGTCAGGGATATCTGGCTCCGGACGGCCTGGTATCCGTTACCGTACAGACCGGCAATGGAAATACGGAACAGAGAATGCTGGGAGAGATCCGGGAATCGGTGGATACGCTGCTGGATTCCCATCATTCCACGGCTTCCGCAGATGTTTTTGCAGTATCCAGGGAGGTCAGGGACAGTGCCCATGACTACAATCTCAGCCCGGCTAAATATCTTGCCATTACACAATTGCAGGAGGTGGATCCCACGGCGTCTTATGAACAGTGCGCGGAGCATTCCATAAGTGAAATCAAAGAGCTTACGGAGGAGCATTGCGGCGGCCATCATGAAGAAAATGGCACAGATGCCGGCAATGCTGCAAAGGAGGACAGCGCCGGAGAAGATGAGAGCCATAAGCCGGATCAGGAGAGTATGGATCATCATGGGCATGAGGACGGGGAAGAACATCACTGATAGGTATATCCATATTACGGATCACGGAGTGAACAGCAGCGTTTTGTGGTAATAGCGGTACGGAGGGCAGAGGTTCCGGTTGCTTACTCAGAACCTGTTGCGATATAATAAGAAATAGATTAAAAGGCGAAAAGGATGCCGTTTATAAAGGAGCAGGCAGAATGGAACAAAATAAAATGATTCACCTGTTAAAAGACAGGCTTCATATTGAAGCAAAGAGACATGACAGGAGCGGAGTCTACGCGCTTACACAGAGGAAGCTGGCATATAATTCCAACCGGATCGAAGGAAGTACGCTGACAGAAAAGCAGACGGCATCCATTTTTGAGACAGGTACCATCCGGGCAGACGGCAGCATCTTTCGGGCTAAAGATGTGGAAGAGATGACCGGGCATTTTACCATGTTTAGCTATATGCTGGACACTTGTGAGGAACAGCTGAGCCAGGAACTGATCAAGGCATATCATTACCGCTTAAAAGCAGGAGTGTTTGAGGACATCGCAAATGGCTACCCCATTGGGGAATATAAAAACAGAAGGAACATGGTTTCCGACATCACAACATCGTCAAATCCACCCCTTTCAGGACGGCAATGGGAGGACGGGCCGGCTCATCCTGTTCAAAGAGTGCTTAAGGAGTAATGTTATGCCATTTATTATCGGGGACGACAGAAAAGCAGAATACTATGAGTGTCTCAACCGTGCGCAGCAGAATGGGGATTATGGGTCATTGACCGGATTCTTCAGGCAGGAACAGGAAAAATATACGGCAATGGTAAAGGATTTTATCTGTCCGGTGGTAAAGACGGAAGAAGCTTTTTCTAAAATAGAAAGAATGGAATAATTGGCTTTCGATCTCCATTACAATGGATAGAAGGTATTCTCTGTCAGCATGGCGGCATATTGATTTTATATACCGCCGTGCCCTGCGGTTAACACGCCGCGTTGATAGCTGCGACCGCCCCGTCCGAAACCGCGGTAGCGACCTGGCGAACCTGCTTGACGCGGATATCTCCGGCGGCATAGACACCGGGGATTGCCGTTTCCATCTTTTCGTTTACCGGGATATATCCGTTTTCCAGAGAAAGTTCGGTATAAATATCGGTATTGGGGACGGTTCCTGCGTAAACGAATATGCCGCAGCCAGGGTCAGTGAGCAGTTCCAGGCTTCCGGTCTTTTCATCTGCTATTTCCAGGGCTTCCACCTGTTCCCTGCCGCGGACAGCCTGAAGGCGTGAGGAAAGGCGCAGGGTGATATTGCTGCTTTTTTGTATTTTATCTTTAAATTCCGCAATGCAGCCCAGCTGTTCTTCAAAATGGAGGATAGTTACGGTTCTGGCAAATTGGGAGAGGTAAAGGGCTTCTTTTACCGCACCGTCGGCGCCGCCTATTACGTACATATTTTTGCCGGCATAAACCGCGCCGTCCCTTGCGGCGTTCAAACCCATCCCTTTGCCTGCGAGGGCATCTTCACCCGGGATACCCAGCTTTCGGGGTGTGCTTCCGTTTGCCAGGATAAGCTTACGGGCCTGATAGCTTCCGTTTTCTGTGAGGACGCTCTTAATATCTCCCGTAAGAACGGTGTTCACCACATTTTCATAGCGTATCTCAACCCCTGCATGAAGTGCCTGCCTTTTGAGGCGTTCGGCAAAGGTCATGCCGGATTCATTTTCGATAATAGCGGAATAATGGGTAACGGTGGAGACCTTACCGATGATTCCTCCTATCTGGGCTTTTTCCAGGATAAGTGTCTTTTTTCCGCGGCTGACCGCATAGATTCCCGCGCTGATTCCGGCGGGGCCTCCGCCGATGATAATGATATCGTACATGATATTCCATTCCTTTCCGAATTGATTTTTGCCTGCAGGCAAAGCGCCGGGAGGCTTACCTGTTCCGGGGCGTTTCCTGCTTTCCTGAAAAAATTATACCGCAGATAAACTAAAAATAAAAATTATCTATTTTAATATTCGGATAATATTTTGTTATGATAGCACATGAGAAACAGGTGCCTGAAATTCTGTATGTTCAAAGTCATACGGGCCGGGACAGCGTTTTCCATTCCATGAGTAAACCTGTCGCATTTTTACTATAATAGGAAGGAGATGTATTATATAATTTCCCCGGACAAGGAATGCAGGTAAGAAATATCTGCATCGATACAGGAGGATGCTTATGAACTGGGAACCGTGGACAGGCTGTTACAAGATTAGCGACGGTTGTACGAACTGCTATTTTTATGGACCGCATGCAAAACGCTATGGTCAGAATACCATTCAAAAGACGGATAAATTTGATTGGCCGGTCAGGAAAAATACGAAGGGCGAGTATAACATGAAAGGGAACAAAATCCTTGCGACCTGCTTTGCGACCGATTTTTTCCTGCCGGAAGCGGATGCGTGGAGGAAAGAAGCCTGGGCTATGATCCGGGAACGGACGGATATTGATTTTTTGATCCTGACAAAACGTATCGACCGTTTTCCCATATCGCTTCCCTCTGATTGGGGTGCGGGTTACGATAATGTGAATATTGGCTGTACGGTTGAAAACCAGGCATCGGCGGATTACCGGCTGCCCCTGTTTTTATCCTATCCCATCAAACGGCGGTTTATAGCCTGCGCCCCGCTTCTGGAAGCCATGGATTTAACTCCGTTTCTCCATGGGGTGAACCATGTTACCGTTGGCGGTGAGACGGGAAGGGATGCGCGAGTGTGTGATTATGACTGGGTGCTGGATATCCGTGGGCAATGCGTAAAAGCGGATGTGACTTTTTGGTTTAAAAATACAGGCTCATTTTTCAGGCATGACGGAATCGTGGAAAAAATAAATCCATATAAGCAGACCGGCAGGGCAAAAGAGCTTGGCATTGACATTTCTGACGGAAAGCGGTTATTTTAAGTAAAACCGGCATTGCATATCCGGAAACTAAAGAGGAAAGATGTAGCAGCATGGGCAGCCGGGTGCTATAATCAAGGCAGATAGAATTCCGGTTGAATCCGTAAGGATAATTCCTTTTGGCGGTGCAAAGGGATAAAAGGAGTTGAACGGGGCGGCAAAGCGGAAGATAAGGAGGCCGTGCAAATGTCTGATAAAAAGGTGGAAGACGGAGAATTCCTGATAGAAACAAAGCGTCTTTTTATTCGGGAAATGACGCAGGCAGATTATGATGCATTATGCAGGATAATGTGTGATGAGGAAGTAATGCGTGTTGCTTATGAAAGTGCCTTCAGCTTGGAAGAAGCACAGAATTGGCTTAACAGACAGTTTAAAAGATATGAAGAATATGGTTTTGGACTCTGGGCTGTTGTATTAAAAGAAACGAACGAAATGATTGGTCAGTGCGGTTTAACCATGCAGGGTTGGAGAGAAAAAGAAATTTTGGAAATAGGATATTTGTTCCAAAAAGCGTATTGGCACAAAGGGTATGCAACGGAAGCGGCAATTGCTTGCAGGGAATATGCTTTTTCAGTTCTAAAAGCAAGTACGGTTTATTCCATTATCAGGAACACAAATACAGCCTCTCAAAATGTTGCCGTTCGAAATGGTATGAATATTATCGATAAAGACAGTAAAAGTTTTAGGAATGTGGATATGGAATTTTATTTATATGCGGCAGATCAAAGTGTGAGAAAGCCGGGCGCCGGCGTAAAGCTGTAAATATTTGGTAAAACAGGAGGGATACATGACAAGATTCTTTATTCCCGCGGGCAACGAGCCAAACGGATGCACTCGTGCATCCACTTGGCGACTGCCGCGAGGGTCAAATACCCACGAACTTTAGTTCGTTGCGCTCGCTGCGTAACAAGTTTGATGCCCCGTTAGCTTGCTGCGGGGTATTTGACCTACAATTGCAGTATTCGCGCTGGTTGGCAGCTTGGCTGCCTGTTCCGGGGAAGTTCAGAGAAAGACGTTGCACGATAATTGCCGATATTATCAGATGTAATACCCGGCACGCAGCTTCTTATTTGCCGGGAAGATAAGCAGAACGACTTATGGGGAGTTATCAAGGAGGGCTAAATGAAAAGAATTAATTGGAATATTTTTAATTGTGCATTTTGGATAGAGATTGTTTTGTCTTATATTTTACCTTTTACTGTCCATAACGGTTCTCAATATAAAGTTGGATTTCCGATATCATTTCTTTCGATTCATAATGGGAGTATGGGAATAAATCCGTTGATGTCAATGCATTTAAATCCTTTAGCACTTCTGATTGATGGTATTATAATCTACTTAATTATCGGATTGGGAATAAAAGTATATAATAAATGTAAGAAGAGGTAACCAGTTTAATTCATGTCTGCCGGCAAGTGTAACAGAGTATAGACGATAGAGTTGAGGAAGCAGCAATGAAAACAATCCGTCCTATACTGTTGGTGAGAAAGGAATATATTGTGAACTATAAGAAAGCCAGAAACTTTATTTATAAAAATGCGAGGCCGTTGGATATTGCCCGATGGAAGTATTTATTTGAAGGCGGTAGTAAAGAAGATATTTTATCCGCATTGGAGGTATATCAAAATGACGATGGCGGCTTTGGCCATGCCCTGGAACCTGATTGCTGGAATCCGGATTCTTCTCCAATCCAGACATGGGTTGCAACGGAAATCATCCGGGAGATCGGGCTTGAGGATAAAAGGCATCCTGTCGTGCAGGGCATTCTTCGTTATTTATCCTCAGGAAAGGATTTTGACGGCCATACCTGGGCCAACACCATAATATCTAATAACGACGCTCCTCATGCGCCGTGGTGGGAGTATGCCCCGGCCGCGGAACCGTCCTATAACCCAACCGCGTGTCTCATTGCCTTTATTTTGAAATTTGCAGATTGGGAGAGCCAACTCTATACAGTAGCCTGTAATCTTGCAAAAGAGGCTTATGATTATTTTAAAGCGCATTTTCCAATGGAATCCGCCCATACAGTTTTCTGTTTTGTAAAATTGTATGACTATCTGAAGGAAAGCTCTACAGACACACTTATAGATTTGGAGATATTCAAAGACATGCTGCAAAAGCAGCTGCAGCATGTAATAACTTACGATACCGATAAATGGGCCACGGATTATGTATGCAAGCCGTCCCTTTTTATCCGTTCGAAAGGAAGCGATTTCTATGAGGAGAACAGGTTGCTATGTGAGTATGAGTGTTCGTTCCTTGAAAATTCGCAGGAGCCGGATGGAACCTGGGCCATAACCTGGTCGTGGGCAGATTATCCGGAGGAATGGAGCATCAGTAAGAATTGGTGGAAATCTGATTGGATCATAAAAAACCTTCATTATTATAAAACGATTCAGGGGCATTTATAAGCCATTGTCACAACATGCAAATGACAATTCCATATTCCCCGTTGCAGCTCATCAAGCAGTAAGTCTTTCATAAAGGCTTGCTGTTTTTTTGTGCTTTCCTGTAACCATTGGGGAATGGATACATGCTCCCATTCCTGTTTCAAGACAGAACGTCCAACACGGAACGCTTACGTCAAAAAACGATATTATTGGAAAAAAATACGACAGATAAAAAAATAATTTCGTAGTAAGGTTAGATTGTAAAAACGAAGCGAAAGACAGAGGAAACAGTTGTTGTTGTCCCGCAAGGGGATGGGATGCCACAGCTGAATATAAAAAAGGAGAGGTTAAAATGAAAAGGAAAACAGTTGCAATTTGTATGAGTATTATGCTGGCGGCCGCTGCGCTTGGGGGCTGCGGCAGTACCGCGGCAAGCGGGGAAACGGAAAAGACGCAGGAGAGCCTGAATGCAGGGGAAAGCGGTACTGCTCAGGCGGAAGGCCTTATTCCGGTTACCTTTGTCAGGGCACAGGATTCCACAATAGAATCCAGTGTTTTTGCAAAAATGGAAGGTAGTACATACGAAGATAATATCTGGACAGAGTTAATCGCAGACACATTAGGATATGATGTTTCCTATCTTTGGATCGCATCGGATGGGGATCTCTATAAACAAAAATTCAATGCGGCAATTTCAAGCGGCGAAATCCCGGACATAGCGAGCGTGGGAAAAGAAGACCTGAAAAGGTTGGTGGATGCGGGACTGATTGTGGATTTAAAACCCTATATTGATGAATATGCAAGCGATTATGTAAAACAACTGTATGAAAATGTGGGGGAGAGCGCCTTTGATGCAGTTACCTATAATGGAGCGGTCTATGGCCTGCCTATTTCCGACTGCGATATTGAGAGGGCGCAGATTCTGTGGCTTCGCCAGGACTGGCTGGATGCCTTAAATCTGCGTGCACCGGAAACTATGGAGGAATTAAAGGAAGTGCTGCGTGCATTCAAGGACTATGCAGGGGAAGGCGGCGTAGGGCTTGAAATGGGGAACGATCTGTATGGGAACCAGTTTGATATAAAGGGGATTTGCAACGCATACCATGCATACCCCACCTATTGGGTAGAAAATGAGGAAGGCAGCCTGGTTTACGGCAGTACGACACCGGAGATGAAGCAGGCGCTGGGCGTTTTGGCAGAGCTTTACGCGGACGGATTAATCGATCCGGAATTTTATGTCAATGATAACCAGAAAGCGGCGGAAGCGCTTGTGAACGGTAAGTGCGGAGCCATGTATGGTTTTCATGCAACCCCTCTGGATTTTCTGCAGACGGTTAAAAATGCCATCCCGGAAGCGGACTGGAAGCCGTTCATGATACCGATGGAGGAGACCGGCGAAAAAGCTGCGCCCGGCATTGAAATGGCAACCACAAGCTGGTATGTGGTCAGCAAAAACTGTGAGCACCCGGAAGCGTTAATCCAATTAATGAATCTGTATTGTGAAAAAGTATTTGATCCGGAAAAGAATGAATATACAGTGTATGCAAATCCCGGAAACGGCGTGGAAGGGGTATGGAAACTCGCACCGGTTGGGATAACGAGCACGCCGGACAAAAACCAGGCCACAACCAAAGCGATTGCGGAGCCGTTAAAAACAGGAGAACCCGGAGACTTAACAGGAGAACAATATTCCATGTGGGAATACTGCTATAAGGCGCTGCAGGGTGATGACAGTATGTGGGGATGGCTCGGCGTATTTGGGGAAGAGGGCGGTCAGAGTATCCTGCTGCAGTATCAGGACCCGGAAAAAGCAGCTCCTGTCTATAATAAATTCGTTTCAGCACCCGGGGAAATTATGACTGCCAGAAAGTCCACTTTGGACGATATGCTGGATCAGACTTTTATCAAGATTATTTCCGGACAGGAAACGATAGATGCATTTGATAAAGTGGTTGAGGAATGGAAAACCGCAGGCGGTAATGATATGACGGCAGAGGTTAATGAATGGTATTCTGCCAATAAATAAAGAGGTGGCAACGTGAACCAGAAAAGAAATAAATACTCCTTATCCAAATTCAGAAAAGAACTCCCCCTGCATGTAATGCTTTTTCCCGGGATCCTTCTGATTCTTATCTTTAATTATGTTCCCATGGCGGGTCTTGTGATTGCTTTTCAAAAATTCATTCCCAGCAAAGGGATGTTCGGAAAGCAGGAATGGATAGGGTTCGATAACTTTACTTATGTGTTTTCCCTGCCGGGTTTTAAACAGGCGATGGGGAATACCGTTATTATTGCTGCCTGGAAAATAGTGCTCGGCCTGTTGGTTCCTGTTGTTTTTGCCTTGTTGTTAAATGAAGTCCGTCATATGCGATTCAAAAAGACCATCCAGACCATTGTATATCTGCCGTATTTTTTATCCTGGGTGGTTTTGGGAGGGATTTTCATAGATTTGCTGTCTCCGGGATCGGGAATCGTAAATGGCATCATAACCTCCCTGGGAGGGGAAAGTATCTTTTTTCTGGGGGATAACAGATATTTTAAAGGGACTTTAATTGTTACGGATGTATGGAAAACCTTCGGCTATAATGCAATTGTATATCTGGCGGCTATTGTGGGTGTGGATACCAGTTTATACGAAGCGGCGGAAACGGACGGGGCCAACCGCTGGCAGCAAATATGGCATATTACCCTTCCCGGAATCCGGGGGATTGTTGTACTTATGATGGTATTGAGTCTTGGTAATGTTTTGAATGCAGGTTTTGACCAGGTATTCAATTTGTATACCAAAGCCGTTTATGAGAGCGGGGATATTCTGGATACCTTTATTTACCGGTTGGGCCTTATTGATGCACAATATGGTGCTGCCACGGCGGTGGGGTTATTCAAATCGATTATTTCAACCATTTTTATTTCAACCTCGTATTACCTGGCATATAAATTTTCAAATTACCGTATTTTTTAATGAGAGAGAAGGGAAGGAAGCGCCTTCCGAATATTGAATGAATGTCCGCGGAAGCGGTCAAAGGGTATATATATGAAAAAAATAAAAAAGAGCCGCGCAGTTTTCTGCGTTATCAATTATATGGTTTTATCGATACTGGCATTAGTATGTGTACTGCCTCTGCTGACTATTTTGGCAATGTCTTTTTCCAGCGCAACAGCGGTAGCCGCAGGAAAGGTTACACTTTGGCCGGTAGAATTTACCACAATGGCATATCAATATGTTATTGAAAAAAAGGAATTCTGGACATCCCTGTTAAAAAGTGCGGAGCGTGTCTTGATAGGGGTGCCGATGTCGATGATTCTTACGATCCTCATTGCCTATCCGCTGTCAAAGGAGAAGGAGCAGCTTCAGGCCAGGGGAATTTATGTATGGCTGTTTTTCTTTACCATGCTGTTTTCCGGCGGGCTGATACCGGGGTACCTGCTGATAACCAACCTTCATTTAATGGATACCATATGGGCATTGATCCTGCCTACGATTCTGTCGGTTTATAATATTGTACTTATGATCAATTTCTTCCGCGGCATACCAAAAGAATTAGAAGAAGCGGCGATTATTGACGGGGCCGGCCAATTTACCACATGCTTCCGCGTATATGTTCCGTGTGCCAAACCATCGATTGCCACATTGACTTTGTTTTCCTTCATAACACAGTGGAACAGCTATTTTGACGGACTGATTTTTTCAAATTTCCCGTCCAGCTATCCTTTGGCCTCTTATTTATATACGGTTGTTGTGAAAAGAGACTTGAGTCTGTTAAGTATCGATGAGATAAAGCTGCTTTCTGTTGTGGATGACAGGACCATCCGCTGCGCACAAATATTCATTTCGCTCATTCCGATCATGCTTATCTATCCGTTTGCACAGAAATATTTTGTGAAAGGCATGACCGTCGGATCCGTCAAAGGTTAGGGGAAAGCTTACATATATGAAAATTACAGAATGTAAAACGAATCATTATAACAATCCTTTGGGATATGGTTTTGAAAGTCCGGTATTTTCCTGGAAAGTGGTTCAGGCAAAAGGGAAAAAGATGACGGCGGCAAGAATTCTGATAGCAAAGGATGAACTTATGACGGCTCTTATCCGGGACACCGGATATCAGCCGGATAGCAGTCCTCTGGCGGCGCCGGTAGAGATGGAAATGGAACCGAGAACAAGGTATTACTGGAAGGTATATGTCCGCACGGATGCAGGGGAAGAGGCAGTCAGTGACGTACACTGGTTTGAAAGTGCAAAGAAAGATGAGAGCTGGGAAGGAAAGTGGATCGGCTGCCCGGCGAAAGATCTGGCAAGCCCTGTGTTTTATAAGGAAATAGAAATTACCGGAAGGGTCAGCCGGGCACGTCTGTACATAACAGGACTTGGGCTGTATGAGGCCATGTGGGACGGGGTTAAAATCGGGGAAGAGCTGCTGACGCCCTATTGTAATAATTATAACAGCTGGGTTCAATACCAGACCTTTGATGTGACGGATAGGATCCGGCAGAGCGGGACATTGTCTGTAATGCTGGGGACGGGCTGGTATAAAGGAAGATTTGGTTTTTCAGGTGACAGGGAAAAAGGGTATTACGGCGATGGATTCCAACTGTTGTCCGAACTTCGTATCGAATATGAGGATGGATCGGAACAGGTCATCGGTACGGATGACAGCTGGAAAGTAAGGACATCCAACATTGTTTTCTCGAATATTTATGACGGGGAATGGAGAGATGATACAAGGGAAACGCAAGAGGCCGGAAACGCAGTATATGTACAGGCGCCAAAAGGAAAGCCGGCGGCCAGGCTCAGCACACCGGTAAAGGTGAGGACAGAATTTCCGGTTGAAAACCTGATCCATACACCGGCCGGCGAAACCGTACTGGATCTGGGACAGAATATAACCGGAATTTTTTCACTGCGTGTAAAAGAGCCAAAGGGGACGGTAATCCATGTACAGACAGGTGAAATCCTGCAGCAGGGGAATTTTTACCGGGACAATCTGCGGTCGGCGCGCTCGGAGTACTTTTATGTTTCCGATGGGACGCAGCAGACGATTATCCCTCATTTCACTTTTTACGGGTACCGTTATGTGAAAGTGGAAAAGCTTCTTTGTGACGAGCCGGCGGAAGCCTATGCGGTAATGAGAGGAGAAAAAGGGGAGGTTATCTATACGCCGATGCCGGATACCGTAAAAGATAACTTTGTCGGCCTTGCTGTTTATTCCGAGCTGCCGAGAACGGGAAAGCTGGTTACCGGAAACCCTTTATTGAACCGGCTGATAGCGAATACGGAATGGGGACAGAAGGATAATTTTGTGGATGTGCCCACAGACTGTCCCCAAAGAGATGAACGGATGGGATGGACCGGAGATGCGCAGGTGTTTTCCGCGACGGCATGTTATATCAGAGACTGTTATTCCTTCTATTACAAATATATAGCAGACATGGAAACGGAGCAAAACAGCCGCGGGGGAATGGTACCGAATGTGGTGCCGGCATTTGATGTGGACGCTGCTTCCGCTGTCTGGGGGGACGCAACAACAATCATACCCTGGAATATGTACCGTTTTTACGGAGATTCCGGCATATTGGAGAAGCATTACAGCAGTATGAAGGCATGGGTTGATTATATAACAGCGGTGAACAATACCGCAGACGGCAAAAAGGACGGGTGGCGCAGGGCGGTACATTACGGGGACTGGCTGGCACTCGACGGGGCCGGCGGTACGGATGGCGTAAAAGGCGGCACGGATGATGGATTGATTGCGGGCGTATATTATAGGGTAAGCGCGCAGCTGGTAGCAAAAACGGCACGGATTCTCGGTAAAACGGAAGAGGCCGAAACGTATGAGGCTTTGTCGGACGAGCTCCTGGAAGAAATCTGGAAGGAATATGATTTCCGGAATGGGCAGAGCGGCGTAAATACCCAAACGGGATATCTGCTGGCCTTACGTTATGGATTATGCCGGGATCGGGAACGGATCGGCCTGGCTTTGCGAAAGCTGTTTGAATCCAATGGAAACCGGCTGCAGACAGGTTTTGTGGGAACGCCGATTCTTCTGGAGGAGCTTACGAAAGCGGGGATGAGCGATCTGGCGTATCACCTTTTAGTAAATGAAGAGTATCCCGGGTGGCTGTATGAGGTTATCCTTGGGGCTACGACCATATGGGAACGGTGGAACAGTGTTTTGGCGGACGGCAGTATTTCGTCCACAGGGATGAACAGCCTGAATCACTATGCATATGGTTCTGTTGTGGAATGGATGTATGCTTATATGGCGGGTATCCGACAGGCGGAAGACTCCGTCGGATTCCAAAAAGGGATCCTTGCGCCGGTTATCGATCCCCGTGTGGGACAGGTCAGATGTGAGTATAATTCGGCCTCCGGATTATGGAAATCGGCATGGGAGATCAGGGAAGGAAATCATATAAAACTGTCGTTTTCGGTCCCGTTCGGATGTGAGGCCGTCCTGTATCTGCCGAAGGCCCCGAAAGAGGTATTCACGTATACCGGGAATCCCATTTTTGCATGTGTGCGGGATCAGGTCTGTTACCTGGGGGCAGGGGACTATGAGACGGCTTATAAGCTCTGGGATCCAGGTAAGGCCGCAGAGACAGAGTAATCCTGCCCCGGACAGATACCGCGTGCCTCACGGCCTGCGGTTCTGTATGATATTCCTGAACTGCAGGGGCGTTATACCGGATAACTGCTTAAATTTGTGGATGAAATGCGAAGAACTGTTGTAGCCGACGGACAGCGAAATATCCAGTATGGATAAATGGGTGGTGGCTAACAGGTTTTTGGCATGATTAAAACGTAATTCATCAATGTAGGACTTGAAGCTGCGCTGGAAACATTTTTTGAATGTCTGGCAGAAAAAAGTATGCGAATAAAACGATAAATTGATGATTTCATTCACCGACATGGAAAATATTTCAGGACGCTGGATTTCCTGTAAAAAGGACTCAAGCCAGGGGGGACAGTTAAACTGCCGGGTATACAGGTTATCAAACAGCACGCCTAATATTTCAATGATAACGGAGAGGACACATTTTTTGTAGGTTTCCCGCATGGCATCATCTTTGGCGAGGATGTAATTCACTTCCAGTTTCCGTACTTTTTTAACAATCACAGTGAATTCATCATAAGTGATATTGCATTTTTTTTCGGAAGCATCCTTCATCAGGAAGTCATATAATTCTTCGTTAAACAGCTTCAGACAGACCTGTTTGAGCTGCTGGCAGGTGATATACAGATCAATATGTTCATGATCGTCACTTATGTTGGTTATGCTGTGCTGAGGAAGGTGATTCAGGAAAAAGACGTCACCGTTGACAATGGTTTCCGATACACCGTCCACCGTGTTGCGCGCCTTGCCGTTTGTGACCAAAACAAACTCACAATTTACATGGACATGTTCCGGGGCAGCGAGGTGATGTGTGTATGCAGTCAATACATCGTGTTCAAAAATAAGTTTTTTATACATAGCATCTCCTTTCGTAAACGGCTGCTTATACGAAAAATATCATAGCGGCAAAAATCTGTCAATGAGATCCTTTCTTATTTACAGATTTGACGTTCCGGGTACCTGAGAAAAAAATAAAATAAGGTTAGAATCCAAAGCAGGGTTTCCGTTTTTTTATAGAAAACGGAAACCCTGCTTTTTAGGCGGCGGAATAACAAAGGGGCCGTTTGCCGGAAGAGATGAAACAGCAGACGGCTATCGGCAGCTGCGCCCCAAAGGTTATAAATTTTAGAGGGTACGAAATTTTACGGGTGCAAAGCCGGAGGACTTCCTTCTTTCAAATGATTGTAAATACTGCTTATAAACTAGCTTATAAACCTGCAAAAATGGTCAATTTGAGTGAAAATGGAGGGGATAAAATTTATAACGTTGAAAATATGCTGAATATTACGTATGATTTTACTATGCGAAATGCATGAAAGTTACAAAAAAGAAGGGAGCGGTTTTTAGTGAAAGTATGGGAAAAACCGAAGACCATGAAAAAGAGACTGGGTTTTAAAGCCGTTTGGAAGAATAACTGGCAGCTGTATCTGTTGGTGCTTCCGGCAGTCATTTATTTTGTGGTTTTCAATTATCTGCCGCTGTACGGAATCCAGATAGCCTTTAAAGACTATAAGGCGGTGGACGGGATTGCAGGCAGCGCATGGGTGGGGTTGAAGCATTTTAAGAATTTCTTCAACGCTTACTATTTTAAGAGGCTGTTGTCAAACACCTTACTGTTGAATGTGTATTATCTGTTGTGGAGTTTTCCGGTGCCGCTGATTCTGGCCATACTGCTGAATCAGATCCGGGGAACAAAGAAAAAGAGGTTTATCCAGACAAGCATTTATATTCCCTACTTTATATCTACCGTCGTGCTTGCAGGTATGCTTTACATTTTCCTCTCCCCGACAAGCGGTATCCTGAATTTTGCCAGAACGGCCCTCGGCCTGAAGGCTGTTGATTTCATGTCGGATGCCTCTGCCTTCCGTTCCATTTATATCATATCAGGAATCTGGCAGGCGGCCGGCTACGGGACAATCCTTTATATCGCCACATTGACCGGCATTGATTTATCTTTATATGAAGCGGCGGAAATTGACGGGGCCAGCATCTGGCAGAAAATACGGTACATAGATATCCCAAGCCTGATTCCCACAGCAATGATGGTGTTTATCCTGGACTGCGGCAAGATGCTTGCCTCCGATACAAATAAAGCGCTGGTCATGCAGACGCCGGGAAATATTCCCACCTCGGATATCATCGGCGTATATGTGTACAATGTCGGCCTGGGGAGCGGGCAGTTCTCTTATACGGCAGCAATCGGCCTGTTTATCAATATTATCAATTTTATCCTGATTGTATCTGTGAACCGGCTGTCGAAGCGTATGACGGACGTGGGATTGTTTTAAAACAGCGGTGAAGGTACCGGTCAGTTAGGTTTCAGTAAAATGACAGAGAGGTTTATAATATGAGAAAAAAGGCAAGAAAGCAGATGGGCTTCAGCAACCGCATGTTCCATATCTTTAATTCTTTATTCTGGGTTGTGGTTATGCTGATTATATTATATCCGCTTTACCTGGTGTGTATCGCATCCGTATCGGATCCGGATGCTATTGTAAAAGGAGAAGTCCTGCTGCATCCGGTGGATTTTTCCCTGATGGGCTATGAAGCGGTTTTTAAATACAAGGAGCTGTGGTCGTCTTATGGGAACTCCCTGTTTTACACCTTTGTCAGTGTGGTGATCAGTATCCTGGTGACGCTGTCGGCAGCTTATGCGCTGTCCAGGCCCAAATTTGCAGGCAAGGGGTTCCTTAATTTTTTCTTCGTATTCACCATGTTTTTTAACGGCGGGCTGATCCCCACCTTCCTGGTGATGAAGAATATCGGTTTATATAATACAAGAGCGATTATTATCCTGATGGGCTGCGTGAGTGTCTGGAACCTGATGGTTGCCCGGACCTACATACAGACCAACATTCCGGGAGAACTTTATGAAGCCGCCATGCTGGACGGAGCCACCCATTTCCAGTATTTTTCCAAAGTGGTTCTGCCTCTGAGCAAGACCATAATTGCGGTTCTGGCTGTTTACTACGGCGTGGCGAAATGGAATGATTATTTTAACGGGCTTGTGTATCTGCGTGACAGGAACCTGCTCCCTCTCCAGACGGTGCTGCGGGAAATCCTGGCAACCCTGCAGGTGGACAAATCCGGCGACTACATGATGTCTATGGCGGACAGCTCGGCATCTATGCAGGAAGCGATGCGTATTGCCAATGTATCCAAATATTGTATTATTGTGGTGGCGACGGGGCCTGTGGTATTATTATACGCCCTGATGCAGAAATATTTTGAAAAGGGTGTCATGATTGGTTCCTTAAAAGGATGACGCCCGGCACAGGTAAAGGTATCAGCACAAAATGTGTTGTAATAGAAAAAGGAGGTTTTTCTTTATGAAGAAGAAAGCACTGGCACTTATGATGGCAGCGGCGCTGGCGGTATCGGCCCTGGCAGGCTGCGGAAGCTCTTCCAAAACGACATCGGCAACGGGGACGGCTTCCGGTGAAACGGCAGCGGAAAGCGGAGCGGCGGGGGATACCGCGGCGGCGCAGGCGGACGGCAATTTTAATGAAACCGGTTATCCTATCGTGAAGGAACCCATTACGTTAAAGGTGATGATAGCGATCCGGGATTCCGATTCCCTTACGGATTTTGACGAGATGCCCGGCGTGAAGCGTCTGGAGGAGGAGACCGGTATCCATGCGGAATGGGAGGTAATCAAAGGCTCCGACTGGAAAACAAAGCTGAATCTGGCATTTGCTTCCGGTGAATATCCGGATGTCATTCTGGCGACCAACGGAGAAGGCCAGCTGGATGATGAAGAATATGGTGTGACTCAGGGGATCGTGATCCCGCTGGACGATTTGATTGACCAGTATATGCCCAATTTCGTGGAAAGACGGGATGCGGAAGACAATGATCCCACTACCAGCCTTGTGGCTTCCGATGGAAAGATTTATTCCGTCGGCTATCTGGTGGGACAGAATATTAACACAAACCAGCATTATTTCATCAATCAGGAATGGCTGGATGCCCTGAATCTGGAAACACCCGCCAATGTGGAGGAGCTGACGGAGGTCCTGCGTGCATTCAAAACAGGCGATCCTAACGGCAACGGGGAAGCGGATGAGATTCCCCTGGAAATGGGACTGGATATCGGCTTTAACGGCATCCGCTACATGCTCCCTCTGTTCGGGCTTCCCTGCGATCCTGACAAGTGGATCTATATCGACGACGACAAGAAGGTGCAGTTCATAGCCACCCAGGACGGCTTCCGCGATTGTATGGAATGGCTGCACATGCTTTACGAGGAAGGGCTTGTGGATCCGGAAATCGTTTCCCAGGATTTCAATACTGTGGAAACAAAGCTGAAAGAAGGCAATGTCGGCTTCTTCACCGCATGGAGACTTGTGGCGATGGCTTATGATGAAGGCGTTGCATCCAACTCCGTACTCTGGATGCCCGACAGCAGTGCCAGCCTTTACCGCTATCTTGAGCTTTGCAGGCCCGGCGCCTTTGTTACCAGCTCCAACCAAAATGTACCCGCCACCATGCGCTGGCTGGATGCCCTGCTGGAAACCGATATGATGTTTTCCCTCTATTACGGGGAGCAGGATGCCGGAGAGGGCCTTGGCTGGATATATGATGAAAACAATAAAATCACCGTTACCAATGATGGAAGTGCGGAAGTGAAAAATTACATAGACTGTAATACCTTGTTCTTCGCACCCGGCAAATATCTCAGCGAAACCTTCAATATGCCGGAACAGCGGACCGAAAAGACCGAATACTGTGAAACGTATGATGCAGCCGGCATTATTCAGAAATATTCCAATGATTATCTGGATATGGCGCCGCTGACCTCGGAACAGCTTCAGGACAGCACGCTGAAAGAAACGGATATCAACAATGCGGTTGTGGAAAATATTGCGGCCTTCGTTACCGCCGGCGTGACGGATGACAGCTGGAATTCCTTTGTTTCCATGTTTGACGGAATGGGGATCGCAGATTATGTGCAGATGTACCAGGATGCGGTGGATACCATGGGGCTGGAATAAACGTAACCGTTCACATCTGTCTGAATGCTTGCGGATCAGCCGTAAAAAAATACAGATTGCTCTGCTGCCGGTTGGCGGCAGAGCCGTTTGTGTGTTATCATTGAAGGGGAAAGCGGGGGGCTTACAGGTGAAAAAAATCTGGAAGGAATTAAAATCACAGAATGTTTTTTACTATATTGCTGCATTCAGCATCACGGTGATACTGATAATTACCGTGCTTGGAAGCTATTTGTACCGGTTTTATTACAGGACGATCTATTCCGACTTTCTCATTTCCAACGAAGAGCATCTCAGGTCGGAAATGAGCAGACATGAAAATGACATGCAGATTGTAAACGATATTGTTTACCAGATGGGCCTGGCGGGCGAGGTGACGAAATTCAAGCTTTCGGAAAAACCTCTGGCGGCGACCCAGCTGGAGAAGCATCTGTTTCAATATACTACGGTAAGCCAGTTTTTCCAGCTTCTGCTTTATCAGTATCATGAGGATGACTACCTCTACAGCAGCACGACCTCCGTCTCTTCCGATTATTTTGCCAGACAGGGCTGTGTGTTGGAGAGTATGGACGCACAGACGGTATTGGAGGAGCTGTATGCCCCTGCAAAAGAACTGCGCGTGTTTCCGGAGCAGTCTGTTACCGGCCTTTGGGTGCAGAGTTATATCGGTGTTTCCAGGGTGGTGCTGTATATGCAGGCGATCCCTCCCGGATTTCAGGAAACTCTTTTGTTTTTTGTACCCGATTCCTACTATGATTCCCTTCTGAGGAACGATGCGGAGGATATGCGCTCGGATTTTATACTGTACAAAGATCAGGTCATCGTTTCCAGAGAAAGCCGGGAAACGGATCCTGCCGCGCTGCTGGAGCTGGTAAAGGGGACACAGGCGCAGAGGCAGGTCAGGCTGGACGGGGAAAAGTATCTGCTGAGCGTTTTGCAGGGAACGAGCGGGCTGACCTACTGCTCCCTGCAGTCCATGGATATTTTTTATAACAAAATTGTAACCGGACAGTGGGGAATTATCGGCCTGCTTATCGTCTGCGCCATTCCCACGGCCCTGTTTATTATGGTGCTTTCCAGAAGGATGGCGGCCAAGGTGCGGAAAATGAACCAGCTGCTGGATTCCCAGGAAGAAACCAATTATAACCTGAACAGTATCGAAAGCGGGATCCAACTGCTGGTGGAGGCCAATGAACTGAAGGAAAAGGAAAATCTCCAGCTGAAAAAAACACGTTTTATCCGGAATTTTGTCCGCAATGACTTCAAAGATCCGGAAGAGGTGCTTCAGGCGTCGAAAACGGCTTCCCTGGAAATCGGGAACGGCATGTATGTGGCGGTTTTATTGGGAGAACGCAGCGACAGCAATGAAAACAGGGCGCATACGGAAATGCTGGAGGTGATCGCCAAAGAAACGCAGCTGGACGGCTATGGCATCCATCTGGTCAGCAGCAGCCAGAGCCTGTTCGTTCTTTTTTCCGAAGCCAGAGAACGGATAGAAGAGACACTGGACATGCTTTTTTCCATCGGCAAGGACTGCTATGAGGAATTTGTTATGTCGGTGAGCGGTTACCACAGTGACCTTACGGAAGGTTCCGCTGCGTATCTGGAAGCGGATACCGCCTTTGACAACCGGTTTCTGCAGGACAACAATAAAATCCTCCGGTTTGAGGAGGTATCCCTTGGGGATGTGGGAAACGTGCTGCCGGATTCGTATCTGCAGAAGCTGCGGCAGGCCCTGCGGAGCCGGGATAAGGCGGCTGTGGAGCAGGCGGTGGAGGATATCTGTATGCGGATGACCCAAAAAAGCCCTTCCCTTCCCATGTTCCGGCTTCTGTACAATGATATCATCCATGTGCTGATATCCGAATGGAAGGCGGAAAATACGGGCCTGGAAAGCATCTATAACGTATTTACCCTGTCCCAGTGCCTCACGATCCAGGACTTTAATGATCTGCTGTGTGAAGCCTGCAGTCTCATCATTGAAACAAAACCGGAAGAAAACGTGGACCGTTCCCGGGTGGTGGAGGAAGCGGTTCTGTATATGAAGGAGAATTTCTCCAAATCGGAGCTGACCATGAGTTCGCTGGCGGACTACCTGCATATCAGTTCGGTTACCCTGGCGGTGGAGTTCAAGAATAAAATGGGGATCCGTCCGTCGGACTATCTGGCGAACCTGCGCATGGAGCGGGCAAGGGAGCTTCTGGTATCCACCGATATGCTGATACGGGAAATCAGCAGGTCGGTGGGGTATGAGGACGATCATGTGTTTACCAGGAGATTTAAGAAATATACGGGCAAAACGCCGGGGCAGTACCGGGAAGAGCATACATGACAGAAACTGCTGTTCATTGCTTAAATGAAATAAAAAGGGTATAATCTTACTATAGTTAGCGTGATACAGAAGGGTAAGAAAATGAGGTGTAGCATGAGACCGTTGCCGATTGGTGTCGATGATTTTAAAAAAATCAGGGAAAATGGATACTATTATGTAGATAAGTCACTTTTTATCAAAGAACTGATCGACAACAGAAGTGAAGTGAGCTTATTTATGAGACCGCGCCGGTTTGGGAAAACGCTTGGTTTAAGCATGTTAAAATACTTTTTTGAAAGAACCTGTGACCAGAACGGCTGCCGGATTGATAACAGATATCTCTTTGAAAACTTAAAAATTATGGAAGCAGGAAAGACTTATACTGCGCATATGGGACAGTATCCGGTTATAAGTCTTTCTTTAAAGTCGGCAAAACAGCCGGATTTTGATAAAGCCTTTGTTATGATAAAACGTCAGATTGCTGACGAGTTCCGCAGACATCGTTTTGTTATAGACAGCATTATGGATGAAGGCGATCGGGCCAGATATCTGTCTATCATCAATGAAACAGGAGAAGAAGGGCAGTATTTGGATGCACTCACATTCCTGTCCCGAATCTTGAAAGAAACATCGGGAAAACCGGTTATTATTCTCATAGATGAATATGATGTACCATTGGAGAATGCACATTTCAGGGGATTTTATGAGCAGATGACAGACTTTATCCGTTCTCTGTTTGAGTCGGCAATGAAGACGAACCCAAATCTGGAGTTTGCGGTGGTGACAGGCTGTCTGCGAATTTCAAAAGAGAGTATCTTCACCGGTCTGAACAATCTGGATATGATAAGCATACTTGACCAGACCTATGCGGAACACTTCGGCTTTACACAGCCGGAGGTGGAAAGCTTGCTTAGTGATTACGGAATTACAGAAAAACGGGAGGAAGTCAAACGGTGGTATGACGGATATCTTTTTGGAAACACGGAGGTCTATAATCCCTGGAGTCTGCTCAATTATACAAAAGCAGCAGAAAACGGGGCTTTCCCCAAGCCATATTGGGCCAACACTTCCTCCAATACAATTGTCCGTGAGCTGATTGAACAGGCGGACAGCAGTGTAAAACAGGAGATAGAAACACTGATAGCAGGCGGTACCACAGAAAAACCGGTACACGAAGAAATCACTTATGATGAGGTTCATAAGACCAGAGATAATCTGTGGAATTTCTTGTTTTTCACGGGGTATCTGAAGAAAGTGAGTGAGCGGTTTGAAAATCGCACCATATATGTGACACTGGCGATACCAAACGAAGAAGTGACCAGTATTTATCAAAATACTATTCTGACATGGTTTGATCAGAGAAACGAAAAAAAGAATTTTACAGATCTGTTTAAGGCATTATTGGAAAAAAATACGGATTCTTTGGAAAGACAGATTTCTGAGAACCTTATGGAAACTATCAGTTTCTATGATTACAAAGAAGCTTACTACCACGGGTTCCTTGGAGGTTTGTTAAAAACAAATAAAGACTTCACGGTTAAGTCTAACCGGGAAAGCGGGTTGGGACGAAGCGATCTGCTGCTGCTTTCGGCGCCTTATGACGGTATTGCAATTATTATTGAAATAAAAGTGGCAGACACATATGCAGAGCTGGAAAAGGCAGCACAAAAGGCATTGAGACAGATTGAGGAAAAAAAATATGATATGGAATTAAGGTTGGAAGGATATCATACGTTCTATGTATATGGAATTGCCTTTTTTAAGAAACTGTGTAAAGTAGTTATTAAGTAAAAAGGAAACGGTACCGGGAAGAGCATACATGAACGGCCCGTCAGGGCATGTAAAGGGAAAATCCGATAAAAAGGATTTTCTTTTTTTGATCGGAATGCATCCCCTTTCATTCCCGGCTCTCTCCTGAATCCCGGCGGGAAAATGGTTAAAATTGGGTACATGATCTTAAAATCGAGGTGTTTTTTGTGGATATTCAATCATATATAATAAATCCATAAATACGAAAACGAGGTGATAGGGATTTGAAGCGGATAAACAAGACGGAAAAACCCCGGGGGGTTGCGGGCGGCGCCGGGATAAGCTGGAAACGAGAATTCAGCCGTAGCTGGCCTCTGTACATGCTTGTGCTGCCGGCGGTCATACTTGCCGTAATCTTTTGCTACATCCCCATGGCAGGGCTTATCATGGCTTTTCAGAATTATAAGCCCTGGCTGGGGATCTTTGGTTCGGAATTTGCAGGGCTGGATAATTTCCGGCAGATTTTTGAATTTCGGGAATCCTATCAGGCGATTATCAATACGCTCATTATTGCTGTGAGCAAGATTATATTGGGCCTGATTGTACCGGTTATTATGGCTTTGCTGTTAAATGAGGTAAAGCAGCTGGGATTGAAAAAAAGCATCCAGACACTGGTTTACCTGCCCCATTTCCTTTCCTGGGTTACCGTAGCGGGCATGTTGCGGGACATTCTGGGACTTGACGGTATTGTCAATGCTTTTCTGCAGAAAATCGGTATGAAACCGGTTTTTTTTCTGGGAGAAGCGGGGCTGTTCCGCCAGATTGCCGTACTGTCGGATCTCTGGAAAGGGTTTGGCTTCGGGATGATAGTATATCTGGCAGCGATTTCCAATATTGACCAGAACCTGTATGAAGCCGCGGAAATGGACGGCGCAAATAAGTGGCAGCAGACGCTTTATATCACGCTGCCGGGTATTATGCCCATGGTAATTGTCATGGCGACGCTCAGCCTTGGAAATGTACTGAATGCGGGCTTCGACCAGATATTCAATCTGTATTCCCCCCTTACCTACAGCACGGGCGATATTATCGACACTTATGTATACAGGCAATCGCTTGTGAACGGACAGTACAGCTTCGGTACAGCGGTAGGGCTGTTTAAATCCGGGATCGGGCTGGTCCTTACCGTGGCCGCCTACAAGATAGCCTACCGGTTTGCGGGCTACCGGATTTTTTAGAAAGGGAGGGAGAGGAATATGCGTCGGACATCTGTCAGCAGAAAGATATTTCTGCTCGTAAATACGGTTTTTTTGGTTTCCGTAGCCCTGCTGTGCTTACTGCCGCTTGTGAATCTGTTCGCCTTGTCGCTCAGCGGAAAAAGTGCGGCAAACAGCGGTGCCGTTACCTTCTGGCCGGTAGATTTTACCTTGCTTGCCTATGAGAAAACCTTTCAGAATAACAATTTTATCCGTTCCCTCCTGATCTCCTTTCTCAGGACAGGCATCGGTACGGCTCTCAGCATGTGTGTAATCACTACGGCCGGCTATGCACTTTCCAAGGATTTCAAAGGGAGAACGCCTCTTATGTGGTTTTTTGTATTTACCATGCTCTTCAGCGGAGGTTTGATCCCCTCCTATCTGGTCAATTCCACCCTGGGGCTGAAAAATAATTTCCTTATCTATGTGCTGCCGGGCGCATTCAGCTGTTATAATCTGATACTGATTATGAATTTTTTCCGTTCCATCCCCAAATCCCTGGAGGAAGCGGCATTGATTGACGGAGCGGGCTTCTTTACGGTATTGAGGAAGATTTATCTTCCCCTGTCCAAGGCAGGGCTTGCCACGGTGGCACTTTTTATTATGGTGGGAAACTGGAATGAATGGTTTACCGGGATTCTTTATATGTCGGATACCAAAAATTATCCTCTCGCTTCCTTTCTGCAGGTTATCGTTGTACAGGGAAACCAGCAGGATTTGGCGCTGGATCCCACGTCGGCGGCAGCCATGTCGGAACGAACCATCAAGGCGGCGCAGGTATTTATAGGGGCGCTTCCCATATTGATGGTGTATCCGTTCCTGCAGAAATATTTTGTAAAGGGTATTGTTATGGGGGCGGTTAAGGAATAAAGGACAGGAAACATAGAAAATAGTTTGGTAAGAAGGCTTATGCCGGCGGTCGGGCTTGCCCGGACTGAAAAGCATAGGATAATAATTTCAGAAGGAGGAAGGTATTAATGAAGAAAATGGTAAAAGCGATTTCCCTGGCCCTGATGGCGGCGGCTGTCCTTACAGGATGCGGAAAGGACAGCACAGGGACGGAGGCGGTCAGCACAAAAAATGCGGAAGGCAGGTACGATCCGGTCCTGACAATCCGCATCGCAAAGCAGCTGGACGAAAACACAGGAAGATATGGGGAGGGGGAGGACATCAACAAAAACTCCATGGTGGATCTGGCGGCGGAAAAGCTGGGAATTAAGATGGAAACTATTTTACTTGGAGGAGATGCGGGCAATTATGATACAAAGCTCCGCCTGGCGCTTACCGGTTCAGAAGAGCTTCCGGATGTTTTCCCGGTTTACGGGACACAGATGATAGCCGATATGATTGAGTCCGGGAAAGTGAAAGCAATTGATGAGGATATCGAGAAGTACATGCCGGACAGGCTGAAGGAAATCTATGATAAGTACCCCCAGACCTTTTATCCGGTCATCAAAGATGGAAAGACCTACGGCATTGCCTGTACCCCTTTTCTGACAGAAGGCCAGGTCATGATAATCCGGCAGGACTGGCTGGATAAGCTGGGCCTGAAGGCGCCTGCCACAATGGATGAATTCGAAGAGGTTATCAGGGCATTTACGGAGCAGGATCCGGACGGGAACGGGAAAAAGGATACCTATGGTTTTACTTATGCAGGCGACAGTATCTACAATACCGGGTGGGTTGCGGATCCCGTTATCCTTTTCTCCGCGAATGCGGGAAAGCATTTTCCGGGAAGCTGGCAGGAGGATGAAAACGGTCAGCTGGTATACGGCTCCATACATGAAGGAAACAAAAAGACGCTGGAACGGATGGCGCAGTGGCACGCAAACGGATGGATGTTCCAGGAAGCCGCAGCAACCGGCGCATGGGATGCCATGATGCAGTTTACCGAAGGGAAAGCGGGAATTTTTATCGGAAGGCCATGGGCGATCGGTTCGGTCAGAGATGTGGAAACGGTTTGTCCGGAAGCGGTGATCAAAGCATATCCCAATATTCTGCAGGATAACGGGGAGCCATCTTACCAGTCGGCCCAGATCAACGACGGCTGGCTGATGTTCAATAAGGATTTCAATAATATGGAGGCCTTCTTTACCTATTATGACTGGATTTATGACGCGGCATTCGGGACAGGAGACTTCAAATACGGCTATCTGGAGGGGTACGATTATGATATTGTAGGGGACACCGTTGTTTATGATTCCCAATTGTTTGATCCCCCGGTAACCGATCCGTTTATGCCGGGAAAATCAACCGTTCTCAAAAATACGCCTTCTATCGATACCATGCAGCCCTATATGGATGTCAGTACGGGAATGACACCGGAAACCAGCGCCCAGATCAAGGCCGCGGCCGATTTTAAGGCTTCGCCGGATATGGCCGAAGGATATGTGGTGGCAGGTGAACATAAGGACGAGCTGTTCCCGAACCTGTTTAACGGGGAGCCTACGGCAACCATGAAGAAAAAATGGGAACAGCTGCAGACCATGGAAAAACAAATCTATACCAACATTATCTATGGGAAGGAGCCTGTGGACGCCTTCGACAAATTTGTGGAAGAATGGAAAAACCAGGGCGGCGACCAGATAACCCAGGAAGTGAATGAATGGTATCAATCCGTTAAATAGTTGGTTATACGCGGGACTGTCAGAAGCTGACAGTCCCTGCATCTATAGTAAAAATAAGGAATTCCTGGTATAATTCTTTGGGATAAGACGAAGGCGGACGGAGGATCCGGTAATAGGGTGGGGTATGAAAAAAATAAAGTCAATTTTTATTATATTTGGTTTTTTTCTCATTATGATAATTGCGAGCTTTTTGATTTTATACCAGTATAGTGCCGTCAGCCTCAGGGAATCCCTTATGCGCGTGGCGCAGATCCAGATGGAATATGCCAGGGCCCTTCTGGAACAGAAAATCAATGAAATAGAGATAGAAGCGGATGGCATCCTAAACAGCAATGATTTTAAAGAGCTGCAGCTTATGGTCATGGAGGAGTACGATCCCTATGACTATGTCATGGGCGTAAAAAATATCAAAGAATACCTGAACAGACGCCAGAGGAGCAATGTGGGCATGTCGGAATTCATATTGTACTGGCCGGAACCAAACTACCTCATCTCCACATTGAATAAATCGGATGTAAGCCGGAATATGCTGGACAGGGCGGAGGATAACAAGTGGTTTTACTGGGAAAAAGAGGTATATTTCGTAAGGCGCTATTCGGCAGACTGGGTACCGGCGGAAGAACAACCCTATCTCTTCATCAAAATGGAGCGTGATCACCTCTATAAGATAAAAAACATGGCATCAGGCATGGGAACCGGAGGGACTCTTCTTGTGTTTCCCGACAGGCAAAGCCTTTTTTCCGCCGACGGTATGGAACAGGCCCTGCTGACAGGGCTGGCGGAAAAACAGGATAAGGAAGCCTTTGAACTGGCTGCTGCCAACGAAAAGTACCAGATTATCAAATCAGGAGCCGTACGGAACGGGCTGGAGCTCATCGCCTATTATCCCCTGAATGAAATGAGAAAACCTATCATGGATATGATGGGGATAACAGCAAGGCTTCTGGGGGTAATTCTTGCTATCGGGTTTGTTTTTATGGTATTATACTACAAAAATATCCTGCTGCAGCTCAAAATAATTACGGAAAAGCTCAGGCAGGTGGAGGACGGCGACTTCACCTCCCAGATTGAGGAGCTGCCGGATAATGAATTCTCTTATGTTTTCCAGCAATTCAATCAGATGGTATCCCGGATCGGCGATTTGGTGTTATCCACGATTAAAGAACAGCAGCTCAGGAACCAGGCGGAGCTGCGCCAGCTGCAGCTTCAGATCCATCCCCATTTTCTCTATAACAGTCTTTCCTATATCGTGACAGTGGCGGATAAACCGGAGGCCGTAACGGAAATGGCAGTCCATCTGGCCGGCTATTACAGGTACTGTACCAAAAAGAAGGCAATTACAAGCATCGGGGAAGAGGTTTCCTATGCAAAAGCCTATTTGTCCATTATGGCTATGCGTAAAAGCATAACCTATAACATAAATGTCTCCGAGTCCCTGTATGATACACCGATCATTCCCCTGATTCTGCAGCCCATCATCGAAAATGCCATCGAACATGCTATAGAAGAAAGGGAACATGCCAAGTATCTGTTTGTTAAAATCTATAAGCTGCCGGACGGCTCCGTCCGATTTGAGATTTCAGATGACGGGGACGGGATGTCCGAAAAGGAGATAGGACATCTGCTGGAAAACCTGAATAAAAAGAACCGGGATGAGGAAGAAAGCGTCGGGCTGTGGAATGTAAACCAAAGGCTGATTAATTATTATGATGGTTCTGCGGGACTGCGGTTCGGCAGGAGCATTTGGGGAGGCCTGCTGGTTTCCTTTACCATTTTACCGAAGAGGGCGGATAATGAAGCTGTTGATTGCTGATGATGAATTATATATGGCGGAATATATACAAAAGCTGTTGGATTGGAAGGAATACGGATTTGATCAGGTTTTCACCGCAAACGGCGGTTCCATGGCCAGGGATATCCTTCAGGAATTTGTGCCGGAGCTTCTGATAACCGATATTAAAATGCCGCGCATATCAGGGCTTGATTTGTCCGCATTCATTGAGGAGAAGAAATACCCGACAAAGGTGATTATTATATCCGGTTACAGTGAATTCGAATATGCCAAACAGGCGCTGCGTTACGGGGTGTCGGAATATCTGGTAAAACCCGTCCTGAAGGGCGACCTGGAGGAAACCCTGGAACGCATCCTGCAGAAGAATTTTGTGAAGGAGAAGAAAAAAGGGGAGGACAAAATCTGCCTGGCGGGTGATAAAAACGCGCTGATATCCTATGTGAAAAATTACATATATGAAAACTTCGATCAGCCGCTTTCCCTGGATGTGCTGGGGGAAGCCGTCCATCTCCATCCGGCTTATCTGTCCAAAGTATTTAAAGAGGTAACGGACAGGAATGTATCCGGTTATATCACGGATATCAGGATGCAGAAGGCGGCGGAACTTCTGGAGCAGACCGAACTGAAAATCCATGAGGTGATGGAACTCATCGGCTACCGGAAAAGCCAGTATTTTTCCAGGCTGTTTAAAGAAAAGTTCGGTGTGACGCCTGTGGAATACCGCAGGACGGTGAAGAAGGTTCCGGAAGAGGATCATGGTCCGGCAGCCCGGTAAACGCCATTTTTATCGGAAAGTATAATTATATTGAATAAAGGGGAAAAAGCCGGTCAACACTCCTCCTATAAGAAACAGTCTTGTAAGGAGGAAACACAATGAATATTAATAAAGGCGATCTGTACTATGCAGACCTGCGTCCCGTGGTAGGTTCGGAACAGGGAGGTATCCGTCCGGTTCTGGTCATACAGAATGATACGGGGAACCGCTACAGCCCAACCGTAATCATAGCGGCGATTACCAGCCAGACCGGCAAACATCCGCTGCCCACACATATACCCCTTGGGGAATCAAAATACGGCCTTCGTAAGGATTCCATAATCCTGATGGAACAGATACGCACCATTGATCGGACAAGGCTTAAGGAATACATAGGAAAAGTGGATAACCGTTTTCTGTATGAGGTGGACAAGGCTCTTGCGGTGAGCTTTGGGATGTGTGTGTAGAAGAAAAAGGTCAGCTCTGCGGCTTTGACGGCTTTATTTTTATGTAGTTTGACTTTTACCAGGTTTGTATTTAGACTATGGATGTATGGTAAATGCGGAAATAGATGGGTGAAAGAGAGGACTTGCTGTGAAGCTGAAAGAACGCGCAAAGAAATTGAAACAGGATATTCCGACGGTCTTTTTTTCATTGAAAGATAAAGATACGCCGGTTTTGGCAAAGATAATAGCCGGCATTACTGTCGGCTATGCATTATCTCCGGTTGACCTGATACCGGATTTCATACCTGTTTTGGGTTATCTGGATGATGTAATCCTGCTTCCGGCGCTGATAGCACTGACTATAAAACTCATACCCGGGGAGGTATGGGAACGGAATCGTGTGAAATCTGCCGATGTGTGGAAGGATGGGAAACCTGAGAAATGGTATTATGCCATTCCGGTTGTCGCTATATGGCTGCTGGTAATCTGGCTAATCATTAAAGGGATCTGGCGGTAACCCGGACCCGGTTTAGCATAGCGGGAAAAATGAGAAACCGTGGATAGGATGACAGGAACAGGTCTCTTATTCAGGGCAGAATATGGATCATCTTTTTCAGCTGAAGAGGAGAATACCCATAGTGTTTATGGAAGGCACGGATAAAATTGCGTACCTCCGGATATCCCACATGCTCCGCCGTTTCCGCAACGCTTCGCCCGGATAACAGAGAAGAAAGGCCCAGCTTCATGCGGTAATGGATAAGATACTGGTGCGGAGGGATTCCCATACAAGAGGTAAACAGGCGGATGTAATACTGGGGGTGGTATCCGCAGAGACGGCTCAGCATTTCCACGGTGATCTTTTCCTGTACATGATCCGCTATATATTGAAGGGTGCAGGCAAGCCTGCGGGGAACGGAAGGCAGCAGTCCGCGGCTGTCCAGGAAGGCTTCCAGGGCGCCGGAGAGGGATTCCATGACCGGGCAGGCTTTATGCGCCGGATTGTCCTGACACCAGGAACGCATGGCGGCGAGCAGATGGGCAGGGAAGGTATCCTCTTTAATGGGAATTTCCAGGAGTTCGTGAAGGATATGGGGGAAAATATCGATGTGGAGAAACAGGCAGCACAGCGGATTTTCCGGGTTTTGTGACATTTGGTAGGGAAGGGCGGAAGGGAAAACATACAGATAACCGGCACGGAGCCTACGGGACTGGTGTTCATCCGTATAAAGAACCTCTCCGGACAGCACATAATATACCCTGGAATAAGAAGGCGGGCGGCTTTCTTTTACCTGCCAGTCCTGCGGGACGGTTTCATAGCCATATAGTAAAAGCATATTTGTAAGCCTCTTTCCGTGTAACCGTTCCGTCTTGATGAAACGGTTGCCTTTTTATTTTATTATAGGTTTTGCTGCCCGGCCTGGCAATTGCTAAAGTTGCTTTTTGAGAAGTTTTCCATGCTATCTGCCATAGGAAGAAACGGGAAAACGGCGTAGTATAATAAGCACAGAAGGAGAAGGGAGGGCAAGGTGTAATGGAATTGAAAAAAGAAGAGGCAGAAGTGCTGCGGACACTGGCAGATACCTATATGGAAATCGCATCCCTGCCGGTGCAGCGGAAAAAAATGGAACTGTGGAAGGCGTTTAACCGACATGACAATACCCGTCCTATGGTGCTGATCGATCAGCTTCCCTGGAATGAATTGGACAGAGGCGGGGAATTGGCCTGTGTGGCGCAGGATCCTTTTTTCCGGGAGATAGAGTTTACCCTGCGCAGCACCATATATAAGTGGAACCATTTTCCTGTGGATATGGTGGTGGAACCCTTCCTCACCATTCCGTTTGCGGCACAAAACAGCGGATACGGCCTGAAGGTCATGGAAACGACCGCGGTTACGGATAAAGACAACGCCGTGGTTTCCCATGCCTTCCGGAATCAGCTGGCCGGGGAAGAGGATTTGGATAAAATACGGGATATGGTCATTACCCATGATAAAGCCCGTTCGCGGGAGTGGCGGGAAGCCGCGGAATATGTGTTTGGCGGCATCCTTCCGGTGCGGCAGGCCGGAGGTGTCTTTATCCGTCTCGGGATATGGGATGAGCTGGCGGAGCTGATGGGAGTGGAAGCCATTTATTATGATTTGATAGACCGGCCGGATTTTATCCACCGCATTCTGGAGAAGATGACGCATTCCGCGTTGGAGGGAATCCGTCAGGTAAACGAAATGGGCCTGGTGGATACGTCGGCCAATATGTGTCATTGTTCCGTTATCTACAATGACAGCCAGCTGCCGGATTTCGGAGCGGGAAAGGGGACAGATACGAAAAATGCATGGAATTTCGGGCTGGCCCAGCTTTTTACATCCGTATCTCCTGCGGTGACGGAGGAATTTGAGGTGCCGTATATATCCCGGCTGGCCGAAGAATACGGCATGATTTATTATGGCTGCTGCGACAGGCTGGATGACCGTCTTTCCCTTATCAGCAGGATCCCCCATGTGAAAAAAATATCCTGCAGCCCCTGGAGCCACCGGGAGGCGTTCGCGGAAAGGCTGCCCGGGGATATCGTGATGTCAGCCAAGCCTTCCCCTGCTTTTCTGGCAGGGGAAAGCATGGATGCGGATGTGGTTTCGGGTGATCTGGAGAGAACCTGCAGGGCCGCGCAGAAAAACGGGGTGTCCCTGGAACTGATCCTGAAAGATATCTCCACAGTCCGTTATGAACCGGAGCGGCTGGAAAAGTGGGCGGCACTGGCTATGAATACGGTGGAAAAATTCGGGTAAGGGTATTGGCAGGGGGCTTATAGTATTAATTCTAACTTCGCAGGTACCAGACGGCCCTCCGCCCGCTGTCGGCGCCCCTCTCCCGGGACGGAAAAGGATTTTCGCAGGTCCATCAGACCGGGCATTCCGATGAGCCCAGGGGCGTCAAATGTGTCAGATGAGGCTGACACATT
>NZ_QUES01000041.1:0-53827 GCF_003478085.1 Eisenbergiella sp. OF01-20
GCCCGCGGAGCCCGCGCCGACCGCGTCAGAGCCCGCGGAGCCCGCGCCGTCTGCATCTGAGATAACCGAGACCGTATCGCCTGCAGCTGAGTCGTCTGCGTCCGCGCCATCCGCGACTGCAGCTTTAAGGAGTGTATCGTCAGCGTCAGCCTCTTCAGTCTCAGCAGTGGACCAGAAGTCCGCTTCCGGGATCATCCCTTCCCTAAGCGCGCAACAGTTTTTCCTTCATTCTACGTTTTCGAATGGTAGCTGTTCGCTCAAGGTGCTAGTTATAACGGAGAACAGTAGCTCTATAGATGGCGCGGATGTAACAGTGAGAGGCGTTACTTCCGGCACTTCTCAGTCCGGGAAGACGGATGGGACGGGGATGATTAATTTTGGGGGATTAAGTATGGGCGATTATGAGATCACAAGTACTGCAGATGGTTATTGGCCACAGGTACAGCTTGGTACGCTCAATTCCCCGGGCGTACGGAAGCAATACACTTTTGTTATGGAGTCCTTAACGGATCCGTATGCGATTTTTTTGCGTGTAAGTGATAAAGATACCGGCAAATATCTGAAAGGGGCAAATGTATCATGGGAAGGCCTTTCCACTAGCAACACTGGCACTCCTGTCACAGACAACTTCGGAATCATCCGGGTTTCGACCTCAGAGCGGGAGGATGTCCGGGTTACAACTACTCTGGCGGGGTATTTGCCGGACACACAGATCATACTTGAGGCCAGCGATAGGCTTCTGAATTACGATATCACCCTCACCCCCGTCCCCGCTCCCACCCCGCCCCCGATCCCGGACCGGCAGGAGGATGGGAATGTCTATGACGTTGGAAACAACGAAGCGGGCGATCCCCCTTCCCCAAGCAGAAAGGAAGTTGAGGATGAAATAACGGCTGTCAATTTCCGTGCCGATGTGCCGGAAGGATTTGCAGAGGATATAGAAATACGCCTAAACGGAAGCTCCTATTATCTGACTGCATGGTCCGGTTATTTCCTAACAATTGACCTGAAACCAAAGGATTATGAGGTAAAGGTGATGTTATCAGACGCCGTCGCCAGTCAATATCAGGCGGAGTATGTGGAAATGTTCAATCCAAAAACAGACAGGGACATCACTATTCGGATTGCGCATGCTTTGCCGGTTGAACCGGAAGAAGGCGGAGGGGAGCTTGTCAAAGAAGGGGCTGAAGTACCGAAAGACGCGGCGGAGCCGGAAGTAAATGATGCCAACACTCCCTTGCTGGTTGCAAAGACACCCGAGGATCATGACGAGAGTATGGCGGAAAGTAACGGTCAGGAGACAGCACAATCCCCTGACACGGAAAGAAACGAGACGAAGGGGCCCGAAACGGAAGCGGCAGCGGTCCCGGTTGAAGAGCCGGGCAATGCATTTGTGGCTAAGGCCGCCATTCTCGTATTGACCGCCGCCGCCCTAACCATCCTCATCGCAGCAGTTATGAGACGTAAGGCCATGAAGAGGAAGAAAAGAGAAAATCAATAAGGACGCTGACAATTAAGGCGGAACAGCGGAAGCAGCAGCTGCTGCTTCCGGCTCCGGAAAAATTCCTTCCCAAAGCAGTAAGCAGCTGAAAGCAGCAGGGCCAGGGCCGACAAACTGTCAACAAATTTCGTGGAAGCATCCAGCGGCTGGCAAATATCGAAAAGGGTCACCTTCGCACCGAGAAGGCGAATATTCGTATTCATCTATTTTACATGATGCCACATAAAATAGCTATCCTGTACCGGTTCAGACGATTCTGAACGGTTCCCTTTTTGTCTCTTTTTCCGCAATCTAAACTTGACAAAAACACTCCACTTTATTATAGTTAAGTTAGAAACGTAAAATTCATGTGCAGGACAGCCTGTTGCGCATGTGGAGCCTGCGTCAGGAAAAGGAGGCGTGCCATTGCTTATCACTCGTGAAACCGATTATGCGCTCCGCATTTTGCGGGCATTATCCCAGGGTGTCTGCCTGACGGTGGGAGAGATTGCGGAAAAAGAATCACTGCCTCATAAATTCACCTATAAAATCATGAAAAAGCTGGAAAAAGCCGGAATCATACGAATCATACGCGGAGTGAACGGCGGCTGCCAGCTGGATGCGGATTTGCATGGGATAAGCTTGTATGATCTGGTGAATGCAGTAGAAGCCAACGCCAGGCTGGCGGCATGTATGAATGCTGATTACCAGTGTGAATGGAGAGATAAAAACGGGGGGCCCTGCAACGTACACGGGCAGCTCGCCAAGGTACAGCTGGCGATTGACCGGGAATTTAGTTCGCGCAGTCTGTATTGGGTCTTATTTGGGGATTGATATTGGATTTTCTTATTTTTAAAAGTGGATAAAAAAAGTCGAGTTTTGCAGTATGCACAATCGGACACATATCTGCCGTATATCAGGCAGTAAACATATAGAGTCACTGATAATCCAATTCATAAAAAGGGGGTACAAAATATGCTTTATCAAACAACACAGGAACAGGAAGCATTCAGACAGAAAATGAGGGGATTTGCGGAAAGCGAAGTAAAACCAATCGCTTTTATGCTGGATCAGAACAATGAATTTCCGGCAGACGCTGTCAAAAAGCTGGGAGAAATGGGGCTTATGGGGATACCCTACCCCAAAGAATACGGCGGTGCCGGGCTTGATGTTCTCAGTTATGCCATTGCGGTGGAAGAACTCTCCAGAGTGGACGGAGGAACAGGAGTTATCCTTTCCGCCCATGTTTCCCTGGGATCCTGGCCGATTTTTGCTTTCGGCACGCAGGAACAGAAAGAAAAATATCTGGTTCCGCTGGCCAGAGGGGAAAAAATAGGAGCTTTTGGCCTTACGGAGCCTAACGCCGGATCCGATGCCGGCGGTACGGAAACTACTGCCGTGCTTAAGGGTGATTATTATCTGTTAAATGGTGGCAAAATATTTATAACGAATGCGCCGAAGGCAGATACGTATGTGGTGTTCGCCGTAACCACTCCGGATATCGGAACCAGAGGGATTTCTGCATTTATTGTGGAAAAAGGCTGGGAAGGCTTTGAATTTGGTGATCATTATGATAAAATGGGTATTCGGTCATCCTCTACCGCGGAACTGCTGTTCAATGATGTCAGGGTTCCCAGGGAGAATCTTCTTGGAAAAGAGGGGGAAGGCTTTAAAATCGCTATGGCAACCCTGGACGGCGGACGTATCGGCATTGCCTCCCAGGCGCTGGGAATCGCCCAGGGAGCGTTTGAGCATGCGCTGGAATATTCCAAAGAGAGAGTACAATTTGGAAAACCCATTTGTCAGCAGCAGGCGGTATCCTTTAAGCTTGCCGATATGGCGACCAAACTGCGCTGTGCACGGTTCCTGATATACAGTGCCGCGGAACTGAAGGAAAATCACGAGCCTTATGGGATGGAAGCCGCTATGGCCAAGCAGTATGCATCCGATATTGCCCTGGAGGTCACCAACGATGCCCTTCAGATTTTCGGTGGAAGCGGTTACTTGAAGGGAATGGAAGTGGAGCGGGCATACCGGGATGCCAAAATTACCACAATATACGAAGGCACCAATGAAATCCAGAGAGTGGTCATCGCCTCCCATCTCATCGGCAAAATGCCGAAGGATGCAGGCGGTGCGCCGAAGCTTATGAAAAAAGCGGCTCCCGTAACAGGCTACCGCAAGAAAATGATTCTTAAGGAAGGCAGCGCCAAAGAACGGGTGGAAGCCCTGGTAGCAGCCCTGCAAAAGGAAGGCTATGATTTCACGGTGGGAATTCCGGCCGATACGCCTATTCCCCAGGCGGAAAGAGTGGTTTCGGCAGGAAAAGGCATCGGCAGCCGGGAAAACATGAAGCTGATTGAAGACCTGGCTTTCCAGGCCGGCGCTGCGGTAGGTTCTTCCAGGCCCGTTGCGGAAACCCTGAAATATGTGCCTCTGAACCGGTATGTGGGAATGTCCGGGCAGAAGTTCACCGGCAACCTGTATATTGCCTGCGGAATATCCGGAGCCGTACAGCATCTGAAGGGTATCCGGGATGCCTCCACCATTGTGGCGATCAATAAAAATGCCAACGCCCCTATTTTTAAAAACTGTGACTATGGCATCGTGGGAGATCTGATGGAGATCCTGCCGCTGCTTACGGCTGCCCTGGATAATGGGGAAGCCAAAAAGCCGGCCCCGCCCATGGTAAAAATGAAACGGCCGCTGCCTCCCAAGCCCGCGCCGGTTGGAAGGATTTATACCTGCGGAGGCTGCGGTTATGAATACAATCCTGCTGTAGGGGATGCGGACGCGGATATCGCTCCGGGGACCTTGTTTGAAAAGCTGCCGCAGGACTGGGTATGCCCGGAATGTGCGGAAAGTAAAGATATGTTTATGTAGGCTGCGGCCGGAAGGAGGAATTAGTAATGTATTGTGTCAGAAATGTAACGGAAGATTTATACTGGGTGGGGGCCAATGATCACAGGCTGACCCTGTTTGAAAATATTCATCCCATTCCCAGGGGAGTTTCCTATAATGCATATCTGCTGCTTGATGAAAAGACAGTCCTTTTTGATACTGTGGACTGGTCTGCGTGCAGACAGCTTCTGGAAAATATGGATTATCTGCTGCAGGGAAGGGAACTGGACTATCTGGTGATTAACCATATGGAACCGGATCACGGGGCTTCCATTGAAGAGATCCTGCTGCGTTTCCCCAAGGTTACCATCATAAGCACCCCCAAAGCCTTTATGCTCATGCGCCAGTTCGGCTTTGATATCGATAACTATACACAGCTGGAAGTAAACGAAGGCGATACCCAGAGCTTCGGCCGACACACGGTTACTTTCGTGAATGCCCCCATGGTACACTGGCCCGAGGCAATGGTGACCTTTGATACCACGGACGGCATCCTGTTCTCCGCTGACGCCTTCGGTTCCTTCGGAGCCTTAGACGGCAAACTGTTTAATGATGAAGTGGATTTTGAGAGAGACTGGATTGACGATGCCAGACGTTATTTCACCAATATTGTTGGAAAATACGGCGCTCCCGTACAGGCCCTCCTGAAAAAAGCCTCCGGGCTGGATATTAAATTGATCTGCCCCCTCCACGGCCCCGTATGGCGTTCCAATATCGGTTATTTTATCGAAAAGTACGACCTCTGGAGCCGTTACGAGCCGGAGGAAAAAGGGGTAATGATCGCCTACGCCTCCATGTACGGCAATACGGAAGCGGCTGCACAGGCCCTTGCCGCCAGGCTGTGTGATAAGGGAATGACCAATGTGGCTGTATATGACGTTTCCAATACACATGTTTCCCAGCTGATTTCCGAAGCGTTCCGTTTAAGCCATATCGTCCTGGCTTCTGTGACCTACAATCTGGGAATTTATCCGGTTATGCACAGCTTCCTTTCCGATATGAAAGCGCTGAACCTGCAGAATCGCACCTTTGCCATTATCGAAAACGGTTCCTGGGCCTGCAAATCAGGAGACCTGATGCAGAAATTCATTGATGAAGAGATGAAAAATATGACGGTTCTCAATGAACGACTCTCCATGGCATCCACGCTGAACCCCGATAAGGTTTCCGAACTGGAAGCGCTGGCAGACGGGATTATCGCTTCCATAAACGGAGAGGAATAATTCCGGCAGGAAAAAGATACCGATCCTTAAAAAGAAAAGGTGGGCATTCCTTACTGGTGCTCACCTTAATTTTAATATATCCTTCCCCTGATTTTTTCCGTATTCAATCCCGCCGCACCTATGCTATACTAAGCGTATCTGAAAATTCAAAAAGGCAGGTATATACGATATGAGTAAAAAAATGACGGGTATCCCGCTGGAGGGATTTGCGCAGCTGTGCCGGGAAGCGGCGGCCCAGGGTGCGGTGCTGCTGAAAAATGATGACAATACCTTACCGGTAACTGACGGGGAATGCGTTTCTGTTTTCGGCCGTATCCAAAAGGACTATTACCGAAGCGGAACCGGTTCAGGGGGAGCGGTAAACGTACCCTACACCACAAATCTGCTGGACAGCCTCAGACAGTGTGAACAGGTGAAAGTCAATGAAGAGCTGGCAGGTATTTACGAAAACTGGATACAGGAAAATCCGTTTGATGACGGCGGCGGCGGATGGGCGGCGGAGCCCTGGAACCAGAAGGAAATGCCGGTAACGGAGGATCTGGTAAAGAACGCGGCTTCCCATTCCGACAAAGCCCTGGTGGTTATCGGAAGAACGGCAGGAGAAGCCAAGGATTACGAAGACCGGGAGGACGGCTACCGTCTTAACAGCCGGGAAAAAGAACTGCTCCGTCTGGTAACCCGGTATTTTAAGAAAACAGCAGTGATCCTCAACGTGACCTGTGTAATTGATATGGACTTTCTGCAGGAACCCTGTGAAAATCCCATAACGGCTGTGCTTTATGTATGGCACGGCGGCCAGGAGGGCGGCAATGCCGCAGCGGATGTAATCACAGGCAGGGCAACGCCCTGCGGGAAACTGGCGGACACTATCGCTTTTCATCTGGAAGATTATCCTTCCACGGCAAACCATGGAGGAGAACTGGAAAACATCTACCAGGAAGATATTTACGTGGGTTACCGTTATTTTGAAACCTTTGCCCCGGAAAAAGTGCGGTATCCGTTTGGTTTTGGCCTGTCGTATACCACTTTTGCGGTAAAAGCTTCCGGCGCCGGGGTACAGGACGGAGAAATCCGCTTAAAGGTGACGGTCAGAAATACCGGTTCCCGCTTCTCCGGCAGGGAAGCGGTGCAGGTATATTACGGCGCACCCCAGGGAAAGCTGGGCCGTCCGGCGAGGGAACTGGCGGCATTCGCCAAAACCGGCCTGCTCGCTCCGGGAGAAGAGGAAGAGCTGTGTCTTGCGTTCCCTGTCGATGTCATGGCGGCTTATGATGACGGCGGATATACCGGAAATAAATCCTGCTATGTATTGGAAGAAGGCTGTTACCGGATTTATGCCGGGACAAGCAGCCGGGATTTGGAGCAGGTGACGGTAGACGGCGCAGAAGGCTTACAGGTGGAAACCGCGGTGGTAACAAAACGGCTGGAGGAAGCCTGTGCGCCGGAGAAGGATTTTATCCGTTTAAAACCCGGGGCATGCCGGGCCGGCGGTGTTTATGAAAAGAGTGGGGAAGCCGTTCCCCAAAGAACCGTTTCTTTAGCGGACAGAATCCACGAAAATATGCCTCCTGCCCTTGCCGTGACCGGAAACAGGAACATCCGGCTGAAGGATGTCCGGGAAGGAAAAGAGACAATGGAGGCGTTTTTGGCACAGCTGACCCCGGAAGAGCTGGCTGTGATGGTACGGGGAGAAGGCATGTGCAGTCCCCGGGTGACGCCCGGTGTTGCTTCCTGCTTCGGCGGCGTGGGCAAATCCCTGCATGATACCTATGGGATCCCTGTGGCAGCGGCGGCGGACGGCCCCTCCGGTATCCGTATGGATGTGGGGGCCCAGGCTACCCAGGTGCCGATAGGAACCCTGCTGGCGTGTACCTTTGATACACCGCTGGTGGAAGCCCTTTATGAGATGGAAGGGAAAGAACTTCTGCGCAATGAAATCGATACCCTTTTGGGGCCTGGGATCAACATCCACAGAAATCCGCTCAACGGCAGGAATTTTGAATACTTCTCCGAGGATCCCCTGCTGACCGGCAAAATGGCGGCGGCCAATATCCGGGGCATCAGAAAAGGAGGATCCCATGCCACCATGAAGCATTACGCCTGCAACAGCCAGGAAAAAGTGAGAAGCAAAGTGGATGCCGTGGTTTCCGAACGGGCTCTCCGGGAGATATACCTGAAGGCCTTTGAGATTGCGGTGAAGGAAGGCAGAGGCAGCTGCGTCATGACGGCCTATAATCCGGTCAACGGCCATTGGAGCGCCTCCAACTATGATCTGAATACGACCATTCTCCGGAAAGAATGGGGCTTTACCGGGATTGTCATGACGGACTGGTGGTCTACGATGAACGACTGTGCGGAGGGCGGGGAAGAAAGCCGGGAAAATACAGCGGCCATGGTGCGTTCCCAGAACGATCTCTACATGGTGGTGGATAACCTGGCTGCGGAAGAGAACCCCATGGGAGACAACACGCTGGAAGCTTTACAAACAGGGAAACTGACACTGGGAGAACTGCAGCGCAGCGCCGCCAATATCTGCCGTTTCCTGATGCATGCGCCGGCTATGGAACGCTCTCTCCTGCCGGAAGAGGAACCGGAACTGATACCGGCAGATAAAACGGAAGGAACGAAACGATGCGCAGACCGGGGAGCCGTCCTGGAAACCGCCTGCAGGCTTTCCACACCCATGGATACCCCCGTCCGCTTCTGCGTGAAAACCCCCGGTATCTACCGGATACGTATCTGTATGAAAACAAACAATCCGGATTTCCGTGCCCAGTCCGCCTGCAATGCCAGCCTGAACGGCGTGCGTTTCCTGACACCCCAGCTAAATGGCACCAATGGTGTTTCCGTAGAGCGGGAAATGGGAGAGGTCAGGCTGGAAAAAGGAAGCTATGAGCTGTGCCTTACCCCTACTAAAATGCCGGGTATCGAAGTGGAATGGCTGGAATTCCATAAATAACCGGCTGCAAAAAAATGCCGCCTGGTGGTTTTAAACCACTCAGGCGGTATTTTTTATACGATATGTAATTGGATTCCTGCATCTTCGATAAGATGGATCCACTCTTCGGAAATTCCATTATCTGTGACAATTATGTCCAGTTCCGGGAGAGAGGCAAAAAAAGCGGTGCGGATCAGGCCAAGCTTACTGGAATCCACCAGGAGTATTTTAGTCAGGGAAGAGCTGATTACGGCACGTTTCGTAAGCACTTCGTAATTATGGGCACAGGTAATTCCCAGTTTTTCGTGAACTCCGGAAGCGGAAAGAAACAGTTTTGTGGCCCGGTGGCTTTTTATCAGGTTATTGGCTTCCGGTGATTCAAACATCTGATCCTTCGGATGGTAATAACCGCCCGGGAAAATAATGGAAACATCATTTTTCTGTACAAGCTGGGACAAGATATAATAATTATAGCAAAGAATGGTAAGTCCCATATTTTCGGGAATATATTTGGACATTTCTCCGGTGGTGGTACCGTTGTCTATAATTAAAATATCACCGGGAGAGATAAGGGATACGGCAAACTTCCCGATCCGGTTTTTCTCCGCGGAATATTTGGCCCTTTCTTCGGAAAGCTTGTATTCGTGTTCTATATTATTGATATTGTCCAGGCGGTTGCTGCTTTTTATGAAATTCAAATCTCTTCGGATTGTCATTTCAGATACATTGAGAATGCCGGCCAGATTTCTGACAGACAGATTCGGCTGTTCATTCAGCAGTCCGACCATTTCATTCAGGCGGCGCTCTTTTTTATTCATGCTGTATTTTCCTCATTTGCTGGATTTCCCTTATTATACCAAACGGGAAAAAAAGTGTAAAGTTATGTGCATTGTTGTTTGTACGCTGCCGAATGGATGGCACTTCGGATCAGCGCATTGAAATCAGCTGCATTCCAGGCGCTTCTTCCCACGAACAGTCCATCGACAGAAGGCTGGAGAATCAGTGCATCCGCATTGGAGGGGTTGACGCTGCCGCCGTACAGAAGAGGGATTTCCCTCCCATCGGTACCGGCTATTTCATAAAGGGTATTACGGATTAGTTCATGTTTATCCCGGGCATATTCCACAGAAGCCGGCTGCCCGTTTATACCTATAGCCCATACCGGTTCATAAGCGATCCAGAGGCGGCCGGTCAGGCCCGGAGGAATGTCCTTGAGGCCGGTTTTTAACTGGATACGTAACGTTTCATCACTGATTCCCCAGTTTTTTTCCTCTTCCGTTTCCCCTACGCATAAAAGTACCGTGAACCCCGATTTCAGGCCGGCAATTACCTTTTGGTTGATCATGGCGTTGGTTTCGCCGAAGACATGGCGGCGTTCGGAGTGTCCAAGCTCCACGATGGAAATACCCAGCTCTTGCAGCATCAGAGGGGAAATTTCTCCTGTAAACTGCCCCTTTTCTTCCCAGCACATATTCTGGGCGCCCAATAGGAGCCGTTTATGCCGGAGGGAACGTACGGCATCCGGCAAAGAAGTATAAGAAGGGATGACGAAAAGCTGCACGGTTTCCGGATCCATATCTGCTGTAAGCTGCTCCAGTTGGCTCAGATAGGAGACGGTTTCACGAATCCCTTTGTACATTTTAAGATTGGTACCAAAATATAATTTTTTTCCAGGCATTTTTTATCCCTCGGTTTTCTGTAATTCCTGTAAATAACGGTACATGGATGTAATCAGGATGGAGACTGAAGTGGCCCCTGCGTCCTGATAGCCGATGGCGCGTTCCATAAGGGATTTTGCCCGTCCGAACCGGGCGATGTAATTTTTGGTATTTTCCACCCCTTCTTCCGCTGCTTTCGCCGCAGTTCCCAGCAGCGCCGTAAGATCGGATCGATCCGAGGTTTCCATGGCAATAACAGCAGGCTCAAGAGCATCAACCATTGTTTTGTCTCCTACGTTGGCTTTGCCTCTGGCTTTTATCGCTTCCAGGGAACCCCTCATAATACAGGTAAAGCCATCGCCATCCAAAACAGACAAAGGGGAAAGCCCTTTTATGCCGCCAAGGAACATAGAACCAAAAATGACTCCGGATGCACCCCCCATAGAATTCAACATAGCCATACCGGTGGTTTTAAAAACAGTATTAATGTCAGGAAACGGACGTTTTTCACGCAGTGCCTTTCCTGCCTTTTCCATTCCTCCCGCCATACCGATCCCATGATCCCCGTCGCCGGTTTTGCTGTCTACCTCCGTAAGAAAGGGTTTATTGTCAATGATTGCCTGACAGGCGGCCAGAATCATATCTGTAGTCTGTTCGATAGTAATTTCTTTCATTCTTTTATTTCTCCTCTCGCAAAATAAGGTGAAAAACAAGGAGCACTGTAATATTTTTTCAACTCCTGATCCAGACGGAGGATTGATATGGAAAACCCGCCCATTTCCTGACAGGTACACCAGGATTTTACCTCAGCATCATAAACCCGCAGGCCGTCTGCCTTAAGCCGTTTGTCCAGCTCATAATAGGCGATTTGCAGCTCCAGAAGCGTTGTGGATCCGAGCCCGTTAACCAGCACGGCAATTTCTTCCCCTTTTTCCAGACCCATTTCCGATTTCAGTTCCGTATACAGCCGGTCAACAAGCAGGCCGGCGGGCTGCATTTGTGTTCGTTCAATACCAGGCTCCCCATGAAGGCCCATACCAAATTCAATCTCTGTATCTCCCAGTTCAAAAGTTGGTTTATCAAGCCCGGGGATGGAGCCGGGGGAGAGCGCCAGGCCTATGGAATTGATATGCTCTCTGGCTTTGGAAGCAATACGGGTTACCTCCTGCAGATTCAGCCCCGCGTCACAGGCGGCTCCCGCTATTTTAATAACGAAGACATCTCCGGCGATACCGCGGCGGTCCTCGATCCGCTCTACAGGGGCGGATGCACAGTCATCCCACACCCGGACATGGGCAGTGGGAATATCATCCATTTCACACAGTTCTTCAGCCATGTCAAAGTTCATATTGTCTCCTGCATAACAGCCATAGATAAAGAGGACCCCTTTTCCTTCATGTACAGCCTGCGCCGTTTCATAAATAAGCTGAGGATTGGGGGATGCAAAAATATTTCCACAGGCTGCTGCATCTGCCAGACCGGCACCCACAAATCCTGCAAAGAGAGGTTCGTGGCCGCTTCCTCCGCCGATTACCAGGGAAACCTTATCCTTTCTGCGGTTTTTGTACAAAATCCCGTGATGGTTTTCCGGCAGACTTTCGTAATACCGGGAATAGGCGGACAGATAACCGGAAAGCATTTCCTCTACAACATCCGATTCCGCATTCATGATTTTTTTCATATGTAACCTCCTGCGTACCTGTTTTTGGTGGCAATTGCTTATGGAGCAAACGTTTGGAAAATGAACCGTGAAAGTAAAATAATGTGTGATTTTATGTAACAGCTCAAACTTCGCAGATGCAAATGGCCTTCCGCCCGCGAAGTTTGAGTAACTGTTCAACTTTTATTATACTACAGTAACATAAAATGTCCATAAAATTGTTATTTTTTGTTAGAAACAAACAAAAATATGTGACAAAATTGTTCATTATTACAAGAAACACAAAAAGTAAAATGTGAGACTGTTTTTGTTAAAAAAACTAACAAACTGTGCACTATGCTTAAAAATAGTGTTTTTAATTTCTAATTAGGAAGCTTTTAGATACAGGGGTTATAGAAAATTACCAAACAGACAAAGGGTAAAGAAGGTAACAAAAATAATGATACAAATAACAAAAGCAACAAAAATGTTAGCGATAGTAACAAAAAACGGATTTCCACAAGTTGCGGAGGAAACAGTTTTGTGGTAGTTTACAGGTAAGGCAAAGCCATGGCGCTGGAAAATGAACAAAAATGTGAGTGTTAACAAATGTGTATCACATCGGCAGGAAGCGGTGTGCGAAAGTATAATTATTCAGATAAGGAGGGCAGAGGGGGATTTTTCAAAACAGGAGCATATCAGGAACAGTTACACACATTTTACAAAAGAGAGGGAATAGGAATGGCAAAATTAAACAAAAAGCTCTATGTCCGCGTATTTGCAATCGCAGTTCTTATCTGCCTTATCAGTATGATTGGGGCAAATGTGGTAAATACAAACTTCGGATCAATAGAAGTTATGGACTTGAATATTGATGACAGCAACGGTAATAACATAGCATGTACGATATACCGGCCGAAAACGGCAACTGCTGACAACCCCGCCCCCTGTGTAGTTACCCTCCATGGCAGCTACGACAGCAAGGAAACTCAGGATTATACCTGCCTTGAACTGGCGCGCAGAGGGATTGTAGCGATTACCATGGATTGTGACGGTCATGGGGATTCGGCAAATTACAAAACAAATCCCATGGATGCATTTTTTATGGTAACGGCAAATCCGGGAAGCAATTTTGAGGATATAACCACCAGCCCCGGTTCCGGTATGTGTGATGTGGTCAATTATGTGTATAACAGTCTGGCCTTTGTTGATAATTCCCAGATAGGAATAACGGGCCATTCCCTGGGGGCTAAAATGGCAAATGCCTGTCTGGCATACAATAAAATCCAGGAATACTACGGCGGCGTTAATCAGGTGGCGGCGGTATTCCTTATGGGAAATCAGCAGTTGGCCGTGGATGGGGTATGGCTGGATCATCTGAATTACGACCCGGATGACACCCCGGACAGCGGGGATGAAATCCCTCTGTATTATGATGTGGATTATGGTGTTAACGCCGGTAAATACGATGAAAACAATTATTCCACACCGGACGCCGGCGCTCCCAAGAATTTCTACAAATCCAATAATGCCCGCACGATGATCAATGAGCTGGATAACTATAATCTGGGAGAAGGGGAAGCGGTAGAGGTTGATAAAATATATAAAGGCACCGTTCAGGGGAGCGATGAAGAATTCATCCGTGTTCTATACACACCCACGGAGACACACATACTCAACCATTATTCCCTGGCGACCACAGCAAACCTGGTAGATTTTTTCCAGAATGCTTTTGAGGCACCCAACCCGATTTCGAATTCCAATCTGACAATACAGTTTAAATGGATGTTTAATACGCTTGGAGTGGCGGGATTTTTCATGGCGGTGGTGTCCTTCGGATGTATTCTGCTTACAACTAAATACTTCGGAACACTTACCGTAAAGAAGGAGGAAGAAATATATGTGCCTGCAGCTCCCAAAGGAGCCGGAAATACGGCATTATATTGGATTCTTTTGGCAGCGGGTGCGGCTGTTCCGGCCTCCTTTATGCTGAAACTGGAATCCTGGATTGGCGGGCATTTGGGTGAAATGGGTATCTCAAGATGTCTGTTCGGTACCAAAATATGGCCTCAGGGCCTGACCTTGGAGCAGGGGATGTGGACAGCCAGCGCAGGTCTTGTGGGACTGGCATTGTTCCTTTTGGGATATTGGCTTATCGGAAAGAAAAATGGGGTGAAACCAGAACAGTGGAATCTGAAAATCAGCCTGGGCGGAGCTGGCAAGACCGTACTCCTGGCTGCGGCAGCAGTAGGAATGGGATATGCGATCACGCTGTTTGCTAAGTATTTTTTCCAGGTGGACTTCCGGCTGATGAGCTATGTCGTAAAGGTGCCTTCCAGTGATGATTTCCTTGTTGCATTACGGTTTATGCCGCTTTTCGCAATCTTCTTTTTTGCGAATGCCCTGTGCCAGAACCTGAGCAACATGATTGCCGGACGCAAAGAATGGCTGAACATCCTGATTTGCTGTGTGGCAAATATTGCCGGTCTGGCAGTTATCTGGATTATCCAGTATTCCGTATTTATTGGTACAGGTGTGCTGAAACTGAACGGGACCAGGGTTATGCTCAGTTGGCCTCTGTTTATTAACCTGTGTATTTGTACGATAGTAAGCAGAATTTTCTATATAAAAACAGGCAAGGTATACACAGGAGCATTGATTAATACCATTATGTTTGCCATCATAGCCTGTGCCAATACAATGACGCTGGTATGCAATAACTGGTGGTTCTGATAAGGTAACAGTTCAGAACTGTCTGAACTGTTACGAAGAAAGGCGGTTGTGTACATGAAAAGCTTTACAGTTATCATAGGCTGTGATAATGCGGCTGTTGAATTGAAGGAAGTTGTGAAAGCATATCTGGATAAAAATAAGGTCCCTTACGAAGACATGGGGTGTGACTCGCCGAAGGATCCAACCGTTTATCCTGAAATAGCACGAAGGGTATGCGAAAGGATCATGGAAAGCGGCTATCAGGACAGGGGAATCCTGATCTGCGGAACCGGAATCGGAATGGCCATATCCGCAAACAAGTTCCCCGGTATCAGGGCGGCCGTATGCCATGACATATTTTCCACGGAACGCTCCATTCTCAGCAATAATTGTTCTGTAATGTGTATGGGAGAACGGGTGATAGGAAAAGAACTGGCAAAAAAAATGGTGGAAACATGGATCAGCCTTGAGTTTGCAGACGGAAGCTCCACACCTAAGGTTAACGCCATTATGGCAATAGAAAAAGAAACCATGGTGGAGCCGGATAAATTAGCTCATACAGAAAAGAAAATCGGATAAGCAGGCAGCTTATACTTATCCTGTCCCCTTTGGGCGTGCGGAGAAATCCCGCACGCCCTTACTATTGCCCGGAGGTAACAGTTCGGACGGCCCTTTACGTCCGGAGATTTAGATCCGGCAGTTCTTTTAAAATATACTGTCTATTCAAATACACATATGGTAAACTGGTAAAAATATAAGTGACTGTATAAGTACGGAACAGTTACTGGAATAATTATAAAATGCGGAGAGAAAACATGCGGACAAAAGATATGACAACCGGTTCCCCGGCAAGGCTGCTTTTACAGTTTGCCCTGCCGCTGATGCTGGGAAATGTTTTTCAGCAGTTTTATACCTTTGTGGATACGATGGTGGTGGGGCAGGCGCTGGGGGTCAAGGCCCTTGCGGCACTGGGAGCGGCGGAATGGCTGACCTTCCTCATGTTCGGACTGGTCCAGGGGCTGGTCCAGGGATTTTCCGTGGTAATTGCACAGCGGTTCGGAGCCGGGGACGAAAGCGGGCTTAAGAAAGCCTTGGGGGGAGGTATCTGTTTATCCCTTGCCGCCGCCTGCCTGTTTCTGGTGATGGGGCAGATAATACTTCATCCCCTTTTGCTCCTTCTTGGCACACCGGATGAAATTGCAGGAATGACGCTTATTTATCTGCGGATTCTTTATGGAGGGATTCCGGCGGCCTTTGCCTATAATCTGCTGGCGGCCATCCTGCGCTCTCTGGGAAACAGCAGGACGCCCCTCCAGGCTATGACGGTGTCTTCCTTCTGCAATATCTTTCTGGATATTCTTTTCGTCTTTGTGTTCCGTTGGGGGATTCAGGGAGCCGCGGCGGCTACGGTGCTTTCCCAGGTGCTGGCAGCCCTGTTCTGCTTCATAAAGCTGAAAGGAAGCGGGCTTATATCCCTGAAAGACAAACGCTGCCGGCCGGATCGCACCATGCTGGAGGAACAGCTTAGGCTGGGCCTTCCCATGGGGATTCAAAATATGATCACGGCTATGGGCGGCCTCATCGTGCAGTCCGTGATTAACGGCTTCGGCGTTCTGTTTATTGCAGGCTATACGGCGGCGAATAAGCTGTATGGACTGCTGGAAACCGCCGCCTCCTCCTACGGCTACGCCATGTCCACCTATGCCGGACAGAATCTGGGGGCCGGACGGTATGACAGAATTGGAAAAGGCTTGCGGGCCGCCAATATCATAGGTGCGGTCACCGCGCTTCTCATGTCGGCTGTCATGGTCCTTTTGGGAAAGCCGATACTGTCCTGTTTTATTACCGGGGACACAAATGTGGTGGAGGCGGCGATGGGGATAGGTTATCATTTCCTGTTGGTGCTGGCTGTTTTTTTCCCGTTTCTCTACATCCTTTATGTTACCCGTTCCTGCATCCAGGGAATGGGAAATTCCCTTCTTCCCATGATATCCAGTATGGTACAGCTGCTGATGCGTACCGGCTGCGCACTGCTTCTCCCGTCCCTGATCGGGGAATCCGGCGTTTTCTATGGGGAGGTATGCGCATGGCTGGGGGCTGATTTGCTGCTGGCATTCAGTTATTTTTACTGGATCAGAAGGGTTAAGGCAGCAGCCGGGCAGGGAAGAGGCGCGCTCCAAACGGAAGAATGATACAGAAACGTAAAATAGGATTCCATTTCAGAATGCAGTAGACTAGACGCATATCTTGCGGATAGCAATTTTCGAACATACTTACGGATATGGGTTGTTATTTTTCCCGCTTTCTTCTATAATAAAAAGGCGCTGCATGAAGCGCGTCAGGGAATAACCCCGCTGCGTCCGGCCGCGGGAAGGAAGCAGAGGTAAATGCGAGCTATATTATGAAAGAGGAGCATTATTGCGTTACTCTATCTAATCATGCGGCATCAGAAGAAACGAAGGAATACAGCATGAATAACACACCCATCGCGCCTTTTATTAAATGGGCGGGCGGTAAAAGGCAGCTGCTTGGGCAGATATGCGCAAAGCTGCCGGACAAATACAATACCTATTATGAACCTTTTGTAGGGGGAGGGGCGGTGGTTTTCGCCCTTTGCCCCGAGCGTGCTGTCATTAATGATATCAACCCGGCTCTGGTCAATGTATACAGACAGATCAAAACAAATCCGGAAGAGATGATTGCCCTGGTGGAGCGTCTGGATGAAGAAGCAGCTGCGGACAGGAAAGCCTGTTACTATGCCCGCCGGGAAATATACAACGGCAAGATGAAGAAGAATGAATATGATGTGGAACTGGCGGCATTGTTTTTATATATGAACAAGCACTGCTTTAACGGTCTGTACCGGGTGAATGAAAAGGGGTATTTTAACGTCCCTTATAATAACAGCAAGGCCCGTTCCTGCAGTCCGGAGAATATCCGTGCGGTATCGGCATATCTTAAGAAGGTGACAATTCTGGAAGGGGATTTTCAGGAAGCCTGCAAGGGGGCGGCAGAGGGGGATTTTGTGTTCTTTGACAGTCCCTATGCCCCGCTGAATCCCTCTTCTTTTGAGTCATATACCAAGGAGGGCTTTGATGTGGAAAGCCACAGGAGGCTGGCGGAATTGTTCCGGGAACTCACACAGAGAGGCTGCTGCTGTATGCTGACCAATCATAATACCGATTTTATAAATGAACTGTATGAAGGATTTTCCAAAGAAGTGGTCGTGGTAAAGCGTAACATTAATTCCGACGCCAGCAAGCGGGTGGGCGAAGAAATTATCATAACGAATTATTAGGAGAGACAGCCGCCCATACTCCCGCAGCGCCCTGCGGCGGTATGGGCGGCTGCCGGAGTAGAAATATGGATAAAATACTGCACACCAGGCGTAAGCCTTATTATAAAACCGAAAAGGAGCTGCTCTATCTGGGAGACAGCTTTCGACTTCTTCCTAAAATGGAGCCGGAGAGCGTGGATATGATTTTTGCGGATCCCCCCTATTTTCTCAGCAATGACGGGGTGACCTGCCAGGGCGGAAAGATGGTATCCGTTAATAAAGGGGATTGGGATCAGGGAATGGACTGCAATTCCAAACACGCCTTTAACCGGAAGTGGCTGCGGCTGTGTAAAAAAGTCCTGAAGCCCGACGGCTCTATCTGGATATCGGGAACCCTCCATAATATTTATTCCATCGGCCTTGCCCTGGAGCAGGAAGGCTATAAAATCATCAACAATATAACCTGGCAGAAAACGAATCCGCCGCCGAACCTGGCATGCCGCTGCTTTACGCATTCCACAGAGACGATCCTCTGGGCGCAGAAGGACGGCAGGAAGTCCCGCCACCATTTCAACTATGATTTGATGAAGGCGGAAAACGGCGGGAAGCAGATGAAGGATGTGTGGACAGGGAGCCTGACCAAAGCTACGGAAAAGAAGGAGGGAAAGCATCCCACCCAGAAGCCGGAATACCTGCTGGAACGGATTATCCTGGCATCCACGGAAGAAGGGATGCTGGTAATGGATCCCTTCTGCGGCTCAGGAACTACGGGAGTGGCGGCCAAACGGCTTGGAAGAAGATTCATCGGCCTGGAAAGGAAAGAGGAATATTTGGAAATCAGCCGCAAACGGCTGGAAAAAACAAAAAAGAGGGCGTAAAGCATACCCTATTAGAAAATGAAAATCCGTATCCCGGCTGCTGTATCCTGAAAGAGGATAGAAAGCGGTCCGGGATTTTTTTGGGAATCGTATGGCGGCAGAGCGAGTCAATCGTTGTTTATTCCGGAGGTAACAAGACAAACGGATACCTCTTTCCTGCGGCCGTTAGCAGCCGCGGGAAGAAGAAAGTCATAAAAAAGCGGAAAAGACTTGAAATAATGTAATAAAAAAGATAAGATATAACTAATATATTACTGGTATGATTAAAGGAGAAAATACTATGCAGATGGCGGAAGAAGTAAACTTTACTACGGAGAAGAAGGAATTGCTTTCAGAGAAAATCCACGATGAGATCCTGGAGCTTATCATAAAAAATGCGACGGAAGAAGAGCAGGTCCTGAATGAAAAACGTCTTGTGGAATTATTCGGGGTTAGCAAAGCCCCTATACGGGAGGCTTTAATCAAGCTTTGCAGCGAAGGCGTGCTTAAGAATATTCCCCGTTACGGGTATGTGGTGGTTAAAATGAAGGAAAAGGATGCCAGGGATATTTTAAAGATCCGCTGCATACTGGAGCTTGAGGCCTTGAAGGACGGCTTTGAAACAATAGTCCAGTACCACCTGGATGACATCAAAAGGCATATCGATAATGCGGCACTTATGCAGCAGGAACCTGTGGATGTCTGGAAGGTATGGGAGGACAACGAAGCCTTCCATCTGCTGCTGGCTTCTTATGCGGATAACCAGCTTCTGATTAAATTCCTGAAGGAAAGCCTCCGGATCCAGAAGCGTATTTATGCCCAGTTTTCCTGGAACAAAAAACAGAGTATGGACGACCAGCTCGATAAGGCGCCCCATGTGGGGATTTATGAGGCTTTATGTGAGAAGAACCTGGAAAAGGCACAGGAGCTTCTGCGGTGTGATATTACTTCTGTGCTTTAAAAGAATTGTTACTTTCAGTGAGATAAAAGATAAGAAATCAATATATTAGTATTGCATTGCATAATGAACTGTGATAACAGCGCGCAGAATGGGAAAAGAATATTTCTGATACACCTGCCGTAATAAACAAAGTATTCCATTGGCACCAATTATGGATTTTGTATAAGAAATAGAATTGTAACTATTCAGTCAGGACTGCGCATTGACCGCACAGACTGTAAGAAAGTGATTCAGGAGTGCCAAAATCCATCGCCGAAGGCGATTTAGGCAGTAACCTTGAAAGAACGGAACAGTTACATAGAATCAAGTAATGGAATTGACAGGCCGGTGTTTTGATTCCGGCCTGCAGAAGTTATACAGATAATTTACAGATTATATTTTTGGTAATAATTTTTCCGCAAGTTTTCATCCGCGGCAATGTTGGGAATCTCTGTTTCCAGACCGTCACGCAGTAAAAATGTAATCAAATCTGCCATCTTTTTTTCACCAGTCGATTCCCCGTCTTCATGCTCACGTCGCAGCAGTTCTTCGAATTTCATGTACTTCGCCTCCCATTCACGGCTCTTTTTCAGTTCACCAATCCTCTGATGGATTCGTACAAGCGTAGTATCCTGCATTTTCTCCACAGCGGCGTCCGTCGAATTCTCAATATACTGCAGAAAATGAATTAATACTGCAGGTACGTCCGGACCATTGCTTCCTTTAGTATTCAAAAAAATCTTGCAGGTACCATCGCCCAGCGGTCTCCCCGTTTCCTGACAGTTGTTTTCAAAGGTATAGCGGTACAGGTTATTTTCAAAAGGATCAAAGGTACAGATAAAAATAATATAACTGCTTCCCAGGCTTTTGAAATCATCTCCAGGTTTCAGGGACTTTACATCGATTTCCGCCTGATATAAACGGCTTCGTTTGGGAAGGCTGTATTTGTCCCCTTCATTCTGCATTTCCAAATCATAATCGACATGGGACTGGTCGGCGGCATAGACATCAAGACGGATACTTCTGAAATCGGAACTGAACAAAATACTTTTTTCCGTTTCCACTTTTACCGGCCCTAATGGTTTCCCGATAATCAGTTCCAGTATGATCTGGCACAGCTCCGGATCGTTCAGGGCGAGGGCGAAAAGAAAGGCATTGCTTAGATTCAGATCTTTAAAGCTCTGTTTTGTTTTCATGACTGCTCCTTCTGCGCATAGCGCGATATTTCCGATGAAATATCCTGTATGTCAGCAGGGGCATCACTAAAATATTCTTTTCCTGATTCAATTATAAACTATAAAATATTATGAATCAACCGTTTATTCCCGCGGGCAACAAGTCAAACGGACGCACTTGTATAGAACCGAAGGTTCTATTATCCACTTGGTGCCGCCGCGGGGATTAAATACCTAGCGGCTTGCTGCGGGGTATTTGACTTGTTGCGAACCTTATTTATGAAAGACATATTCATTAAGTCTTTCCATAGCTTCCACTACCAGGGAATGGGGAAGGGCGAGGTTCAGGCGGATGGCATAAGGCCTGTGGAACGGCCGTCCGTCCTGCCAGATAACGCCTACCCGGATACCGGCGCGGATAAGCTCATCCATGGACAACTGATGTTCCCGGCAGAATTTTTCACAGTCAAGGTACAGCATGTAGGTCCCTTCCGGTTTGGCAAGCGCTACGCCGGAGAAATGGGTAAGAATATATTGGTAAGCATATTCCACATTTTCCGTAAGTACCTGGCGCAGTTCATCCACCCATTGATAGCCCTCCGGCTGATATGCGCCGATTAATGCATGCATGGACAGGACATTCATGCTGTTGTAATGGGACAGCTCCGCCTGTTTTCTTACCCGGTCACGCAGGTAAGGATTATAAATAATATGATAGGATCCAATCAGGCCTGCCAGATTAAAGGTTTTGGAGGGTGCATATACTGCAATAGTCCTGTTCTTTGCATCGGCTGAAATACTTTGTGTGGGAATGTGTTTATGGCCTGCCAGCGTGAGGTCGGACCAGATTTCATCGGAAACCACCACACAGTTGTTTCTGGCATAAACATCCATTGCTTTTTCTATTTCCTCACGGCTCCATACTCTTCCGCAGGGGTTATGGGGGGAACAGAATACGGCAAAGTGGATGTGGTTTTCCTTCAGCTTCCTGTCCATATCTTCATAATCCATGCGCCATACCCCTTCTTCATCACGCACAAGATCACTTAAGATGATTTTGCGTCCGATGCTTTCCAGCGCATGAGTGAAACCGATATAGGTAGGGGAATGAAGGAGCACGGCTTCGCCCGGGGCACTGAAAGCCTGGGCGGCGGAGGATACGCAGCCCAGAACACCGTTTTCATAACCGATTGCCTCCTTTGTCAGGCCCTCCACACCATTCCGCTTATTCTGCCATTCAATAATTTTCCCGTAATATTCTTCCCTGGGATCAAAATAGCCAAAGGCGGGATGTTTTGCCCGTTCTATGATGGCGTCCTGTATGGTGGGAACCGTAGCATAGTTCATATCCGCTACCCACATGGGAATTTTGGTAAAACCATCCGCTACCTGGGCATTGTCAAAGGGGATGACATCCACGGCGATGGAATCCTTTCCCTGTCTGTCAATAATGGATGTAAAGTCGTATTTCATGGTATTGTCTCCTTTGTATGGGGTTTTTTCCTATGCAACCAGTTTACTATTCCCGGGGAGGATATTCAATGGGGAGTTTTGGGCAGGGTGCAGCGGCGCGGGAATAAATATATCTTATACATACCAATAAATATATTATTTCACTTTACTTGAAAAATAGATTATTATTAAAGAACTGCGTCTAGTTAGGGCAGGACGGCCTGAAGCCTGGCCTGATCGTAACCGGGGCCTGCGGGAAACAGCACAAAAGCAGAAAACAGGGAGAAATCAGCATGAAATTATTAGTGATCGGCGGGGTCGCAGCCGGAACCAAAGTCGCGGCGAAATGCAAGAGAGTGATGCCGGAAGCGGAGGTTACAATCGTAACCAAAGGCAGGGATATTTCTTATGCGGGCTGCGGTCTGCCCTATTACATTGGGGAAGTAATAGAAGGAAAGGAGCAGCTCATTGTCAATACACCGGCCAAGTTTTCCGCATTGACAGGGGTTCTCGTGCAGACGGAAAGGGAGGTTACCGGTCTTGACAGCGCGGGGAAAAAGGCGGTGGCCAGGAATCTCCGTACCGGAGCGGAGGAGATCTATGAATATGATACCTGTGTGATAGCTTCGGGTGCTTCTTCGGTGGTTCCGCCGCTGGAAGGCATCAGGCTGCCGGGGGTATTTACCATGCGTACACCGGACGATGCCATAGAAGCAAGGGATTACCTTAAAAGTAACCAGGTAAAAAAAGCGGTGGTTGTTGGCGGAGGTTTTATCGGCCTGGAAGTAGCCGAAAACCTTCTGGGTCAGGGGATTTCCGTTACGGTAATGGATATGGCGCCGCAGATAATGCCGGGGTTTGACCGGGAAATGGCCGATTATGCCCGGCGCCATCTGGAAAAAAAAGGAATCCGGGTACTGACCTCTACCAAACTTGAGGGAATCACCGGTGCGCAAAAGGCCGAGGGAGTAAAGACCGATAAAGGCTTTTTGCCGGCAGAGCTGGTGATTTTATCTATCGGTATCCGTCCTAATACGGGTTTCTGTAAAGATGCGGGTGTGGAGATGTTTAAGGGGACTATTCTCGTAGATGAGAAAATGCGTACCAATCTTCCGGACGTTTATGCCGCAGGAGACTGCGCTATGGTAACGAACCGCATGACCGGTGAACGGCAATGGTCCCCTATGGGTTCTTCCGCCAATATGGAGGGACGTACGCTGGCTCTGGCGCTGGGAGGGGAAGCGGTGAGCTATCCCGGTGTACTCGGTACAGGAGTGGTAAAGCTTCCCGGGCTGAACGGCGGACGTACCGGACTGACCGAGGAGGCGGCAAAAGCGGCCGGGTATGATGTGGAAACCGTTCTGGCGGTTACCGACGACAAGGCACATTATTATCCCGATTCTTCTTTCTTCGCCACAAAGCTGATTGCGGACAGGAAAAGCCGCCGTCTGCTGGGTATCCAGGTATTGGGGCCTGGCGCGGTGGATAAGATGACGGATATCGGTGTGATGGCCGTGACCTTCGGCGGCACGCTGGATCAGATGACCTCCCTGGATTTGGCATACGCGCCGCCGTTTTCCACAGCGATCCATCCCTTTGTAACGGCAGTGCAGATTCTGCTGAATAAGCTGGACGGCGTGATGGACAGCTTTACGCCTGCAGAATATATGGATGGTGCAGCGGCCGGGTACCGGGTGATTGATGTGAATCCGGCAGGGCCTACTATTCCCGGGGTTACCTATGTGGATTTGAACAAAGTACAGGGGGAAATGCCGGAACAGGGATTCTTTGGAATGGGAAAGGAAGAAAAACTGCTTCTTGTCTGCGCGAAGGGAAAGCGCGCTTACCTTCTGCAGAACAGGCTGAAGTATTATGGCTATACCAACACAAAGGTTCTGGAAGGTTCCTCTTTCTTCAATGTGATCCGCACCGGAAGCGCGGCGGGTAAGGTGACGGTATCGCCTGAGGATATCACACGGGTGAAAGCGCTGGGCTGCCTGCACAACAAGGGTACCAATAATTTCAACGTCCGTGTCATCACCAGAAACGGTAAGGTGACAGCGGAAGAGAACCGGTGTATTGCGGATGCCGCCGCTCTTTACGGAAGCGGTGACGTGGTGATGACCACCAGGCTCACCATGGAAATCGTGGGAGTCCCTTATGATAAAATAGACGAGCTTCGGGATTTCCTGGCCGGAGCGGGACTGGAAACCGGAGGGACGGGATCCAAGGTGCGTCCTGTAGTTGCCTGCAAGGGTACGACCTGCCAGTACGGCCAGCTGGATTCTTATGCGCTCTCTGAAAAAATACATGAACGTTTTTATCACGGCTATTATGAGGTAAAGCTTCCTCATAAGTTCAAAATTGCGGTTGGCGGATGTCCGAATAACTGTGTAAAACCGGATTTAAATGATTTTGGTATTGTCGGACAGCGGATTCCCTCTTATAATGTAGATATCTGCCGTGGCTGCGGCAAATGCCAGATTGCGGATATCTGTCCCATGGGAGCGGCACAGGTTACGGACGGAAAGCTGGTAATCGACGGGGATACGTGTAATAACTGCGGACGCTGTATCGGAAAATGCCCGTTCCATGCGGCGGATGAAGGGACCTATGGCTACAAGGTTTACATAGGCGGACGCTGGGGAAAGAAAACTGCCCACGGCCAGGCGCTGGACAAAATATTTACCATCGAGGAAGAAGTTCTTTCCGTATTGGAAAAAGCGATTCTTCTTTTCCGGGAACAGGGTAATACGGGAGAACGTTTTGCAGATACGGTAAACAGAATCGGATTTGAAAACGTACAGGAGCAGCTTCTGGGGGATGAGCTTCTTTCCAGAAAAGAGAACATCGTCGGTGCAAAACTGCACCTGAAAGGCGGAGCGACCTGTTAAATAAGAAGCCGGCGGGTATTCTTTCATTGCCGCAGGCCGTTTGAAAATGGCTTTTTACCAATGACTGTGAACATACCAAAACAGTGATAATAAGAGAAAAGGCAGCTGCCAGGGTCAAGCCAACTTCAGGTTGCTTGACCTTGGTTCATGTGCTGTTTGTGAGGTATAACGGAGGAAAGATGGAATGTATTAGCATCAGCTTCAAATCCGCACCGGAGGATGTGCGAAAATGTTTTGTTTTTTCCGAAGAGGAAAAAAAGAAAATCCTGGAGCGGACAGGGCAGGCGGTGGTCCTGAATACCTGCAACCGGACGGAGATCTACGCGGCGGGGGAAGAAACCTGCTTTAACCTGCTGGAGAAGCTGCTGGCGGAGAAGGCGGGGATGGAAGAGACGCAGCTGCGCCGGATATCCAGACGGTTTCAGGGGAAAAAAGCGCTGGAGCATTTATACCGGGTTACCTGCGGCATGGATTCCATGGTCCTGGGGGAGGATGAGATCCTGGGGCAGATGCGTCAGGCCTATTTATTTTCCTGTAAGGAAAGCAAACCCGGCTATGAGCTGAATACGGCTTTCCAGGGCGCCCTGGCCTGTGCAAAAAAGATCAAGACGGAAACAGAGATTTCCAAATCTTCCGTATCCATTGCCACGCTGGTTTCCAATGAGGTATTTAAGGCGGAGAACAGGATACCGCGGGGAGAACATGGCGGGGAGGAACGGAAATTACAGGTGCTTCTTATTGGCGGAAGCGGAAAAATGGGAAGCATTATCCTCAAGAACCTGCTGGATCATGGAAGCATCCATGTGCTGGCAACGAAAAGGAACCATGCGGTGGCCGGACAATCCAGAGGGACGCTGACTGTGGTGGATTATGCAGAGCGTTATGCGTATCTGGAGCAGGCCGATGTGATCATTTCCGCTACGGAAAGCCCTCATTATACCCTGACAGCAGGAGAGGCGGCCGGGTATCTGAAGGACGGAAGGGAACGTCTTTTTATAGATATTGCGGTGCCGGCGGATATGGATAAGGAGATCGGTGCCCTTCCCGGCTGCCGGGTGATATCCATAGATGATTTCGAACGGCTGGCAAGCAGGAACAATATCCGCAAGCAGCAGGCCATCCTGGATGCCGGTGAGCTGCTGGCAAAGGAACTGGATACCTTATATAAAACCCTGGCTTTTCATGAAGCAGCCGGAATGCTCGATATCTGGAAGCAAAGATTTACCGGCTGCGGCCCGGATAAAATCCTGTTTTTCTTAAGAGACAGACTGGATGCCGCTTCCTTTGAAGCTGTTCTCAAGGCTTTAGGGGAAATGTGACAGGGCAGTCATACACAGGAGATAAATACCCCGCAGCGGGCCGGCATATGAGGCGGCATTTTTGCGGACAGGGAGGAAACCATGGGATATTTTCCGTTTTTTATGGATATCGGGGGAAAAAAGGGAGTCATACTCGGCGGCGGACAGGTGGCTGCCAGAAAGGTGGAGAAGCTGCTTCCTTTCGGGCCTCTCCTGACTTGTATTGCACCGTCTATAGAGGAAGAAATTCAGGAGCTGTCCCGTTCGGACAAGAAGCTTACCCTGGTGTACCGGGAAGCCTGCGAGGAAGATCTGGCTGGCGCCTGCTTCGTAATCGCAGCTACGGATAAGGAAGAGGTAAACGCCTGGGCGGCCGGATGGTGCAGGGAGCGGAACATACCGGTAAATGTGGTGGATGACCGGGAAAAATGCGGCTTTTTTTTCCCCGCGTTAATTCAGGAAGGGCCGCTGACCATCGGAATATCTACGGATGGGAAAAGTCCGGCGGCCGCATCCTATGTAAGAAAAACGGTAGAACAGGAATTGCCGGAGGGTCTGGGGAATACCATAGAAATATTAGGAAGGTTACGGGAAGTTGTCCGTAAGATGCTGCCGGGTCAGAAAGAACGGGCGGTATGTCTGGAGCGCCTGTTTCTCTACTGCAGGGAACGGGATTTCCGGGTCGGGGAGAAGGAGCTGGAGGAATATCTGACAGGAGAGGGAGAGCAATGACTGCGATCAGAATCGGTACGAGAGGAAGCCGTCTGGCACTGGTACAGACCGGCATGGTGGCACAGGCCCTGCATGCCTGCCTGCCGGATGCACAGATTGAAACGGTAATTATCAAAACAAAAGGAGATAAAATCCTGGATAAACCGTTGGGAGACATCGGGGATAAAGGTCTGTTTGTGTCCGAACTGGAGACCGCTCTTCTGGAAAGGAAAGTGGATCTGGCGGTGCACAGCGCCAAGGATCTGCCTATGAGCCTGGCGGAGGGACTGGAAATTCTGGCTGTGCCGGAAAGGGCGGATGCCAGGGATGTGCTGGTGCAGGTGAGAAAGAAGGATTCGGATCCGGAAGGTGCACAAGAAGGCTTTGCCAGCCTCCCTGCCAATCCGGTTATCGGGACGGGAAGCAAGCGCAGGGAGCTATATGTAAAGGAGCTTTGTCCGGGCGCACAGGTGAAGCTGATCCGGGGCAATGTGGAAACCAGGCTTTCCAGGCTGGAAGAAGGGCTGTATGACGGGATTATTCTTGCCAAGGCCGGACTGGACCGGCTGGGGATCCTGGAGAGGGAAAAGGGACGTTTTCACTTTACGCCGCTGGAGCCTTCCCTTTTTCTGCCGGCGGCCTGCCAGGGAATTATAGCCGTGGAGGGCCGTAAGGACTGGGAGTACCTAGAGGAGATTTCCCGGATCAGCCACAGAGAGAGCCTGCTTTCCTTTGAGGCGGAGCGGCGTGTGCTGGAGGCTCTCCAGGCAGACTGCAGCCAGCCCGCTGCGGCATACAGTGTGATTGAAAAAACGAAAGAAACGGAAAAACTCCGGCTGACGGTGATGTACGGAGGGTGTCAGGTAAAAGGAGAATGGGGAGTGAAGGAGCGGTATGCCCTGGCAGACGCCCTTTCCTCACAAGTGCGGAGAGAACCCTGATGGAGAAGAAAAAAGGAAATGTATATCTGGTAGGTGCAGGCTGCGGGGGAGCGGATCTGATAACGGTCAAAGGCCTTGCACTTCTGCGCCGGTGCGATGTGGTACTATATGACAGCCTTGCGGCAAAGGAGCTGCTGGATCAGGTTCCTCCGGCCTGTGAAAAAATCAATGTGGGGAAGCGTTATGCCGGAAAAGCAATGCCCCAGGAGGAAATCAACCGGCTTTTGGTGGAAAAAGCCAACGAGGGAAAAGATGTGGTTCGCCTGAAAGGCGGGGATCCTTACGTATTCGGAAGAGGCGGCGAAGAGATGCTGGTGCTGCAGGAGGAGGGGATCCCCTGTGAAGAAATCCCGGGCATCACCTCCGCTATTGCAGCGCCGGCCTCCGCCGGGATTCCGGTCACCCACAGGCAGTGCAGCAGAATGGTCACGATTCTCACGGCATCTTCCATTTCCGGCCAAGGAAAGCAGGAGTCACTCACCCCGGTGGATTATAAGGCGCTGGCGGCGCTTCAGGGTACGCTGGTAGTGCTGATGGGCATGCATCATCTCAGGGACCTTGCTGGCAGATTGATAGATGCCGGGAAAAACGGGGATACGCCCGCTGCGGTTATCATGGATGGCGCGACCGACAGGCAGCGCAGTGTCCGTGCCACCCTGGCCACTCTGGCGGATGCGGTGGAGAAAGCCGGCCTGAAGCCGCCTGCAGTCATTGTAATCGGGGAAGTGGCCGCCCTTTGCCTTACAGGAACCTTCATGCCCGGTCCGCCGGGCAACACCATGCATGAAAGCAGCCGGGCCGAATGGCCATCAAGACTGTGGAAGAGGAGCTTTCACAGTAGCGGGGAAACGCAGGGGAGTTTGTCCGGTCTGCGCATTGCGGTGACCGGTACGGAAGGGTTTTCCTCCCGGCTTGCAGAAAAGCTGGAGAAACAGGGAGCGCAGGTCATAGACTGCAGCTTCCTGCGGGCGGTTCCCACGCGGGAGAGCCTCCCGGAGCTGAAAGGATATTCCTGGCTTTGCTTTACCAGCCCAAATGGCGTGGATCATTTTTTCCATAAAATGCGGGAGGAAAAAAGGGATCTCCGTACCCTTATGGGTATGCGTATGGCAGTGATCGGCCCGGGGACGAAGAGCCGTCTGGCGGATTATGGTTTTTATGCGGATCTCATGCCTTTGGTTTATGATGCGGATCATTTGGGAATGGAACTTGCGGAAAGTACGGAAAAAACAGATAACATCCTGCTGTGCAGGGCGAAAAAGGGAAGCCCCTCTCTGCCAGGGCGGTTGGAACAGGCGGGGATCCCTTATACGGATTTCCCCCTGTATGAGCTGGAGGCCGACAGGGAGAAACGCCGGGAAGCGGTTACAAATGCCATGGAAGCGGATTATCTTCTGTTTGGGAGCGCTTCCGGTGTGGATACCTTTTGGGAAGGACTTCTGGAAGAAAAGGCGGAACTGCCGGCGCATGTCAGGCTGGCCTGTATCGGAGAACAATGTGCGGGGAAGCTTCGGGAAGTCCAAAAACGGAATTCCCTTTCCGGCGATATCCTTGTGGCGGAGGAGTTCACCACGGAGGGCCTGATAAGGTGCGTGGCAGACAGGGCGAACGGCCATCAATGCAGTGGAAGCGAAGCTTAACAGGAAAAGGAGAGCAGGATGCAAAGATTCAGACGACTTCGGAAAAATGAAACAATCCGTTCTATGATGCGGGAAACAAGGCTGCATCCTTCGGATTTTATCTACCCCATATTTGTAATGGAGGGAGATAACATAAAAAATCCGGTGGCCTCCATGCCGGGAATTTACCAGTACTCGATTGACCGGCTGGGCGAAATTATGGAGGAAGTGAAGAACAGCGGTATCTCCGGTGTGCTTTTGTTCGGTATTCCCGCATGCAAGGACGAGCTGGGAACCCAGGCTTATGCCAGGGACGGGATTACCCAGAGAGCGGTAGCGTATATTAAGGAAAACTATCCGGATATTTATTGTATTGTGGATGTCTGCCTTTGTGAATATACCTCCCACGGACACTGCGGTGTGGTGAAGGACGGCAGGGTATTGAATGATGAGACACTCCCGCTGCTTGCAAAGATGTCGGTCAGCCTGGCGGAAGCCGGAGCGGATATGATCGCCCCTTCCGATATGATGGACGGACGGGTGGCGGCTATCAGGGAAGCGCTCGATCAGAACGGATTTACAGACATTCCCATTATGGCCTACAGCGCGAAATTCGCCTCTGCCTATTATGGACCGTTCCGTGATGCCGCGCATTCTGCGCCGGGCTTCGGGGACAGGAAGAGTTACCAGATGGATTTTGCCAACGGGCAGGAAGCCCTTCGGGAGATATATTCCGATATCCAGGAAGGCGCCGATGTGGTTATGGTGAAACCGGGGCTGGCCTATCTGGATGTGCTGAAGGAAGCGGCTATGACGGTGAGTCTTCCTCTGGCGGTTTATAATGTGAGCGGCGAATATTCCATGGTAAAGGCGGCTGCGGAAAACGGCTGGATTGACGAGAGACGGATCGTTACGGAAAACCTGACGGCAATGAAACGGGCCGGGGCCAAGATTATCATCACGTACCATGCGCTGGATATGGCAAAATGGCTGGCTTAGGAACGGTTACGTTCCTTGATAGAAAGGCAGGAAAAAACATTGACAAAATCGGAAGAATTATTTGAACGCGCCGGAAAGCTGATGCCCGGCGGGGTGAACAGCCCGGTAAGGGCGTTCCGGGCCGTGGGGAGAACCCCCTTTTTTGTGGAAAGGGCAAAAGGTGCCTATCTTTTCGATGCGGACGGCAACCGGTATCTGGATTATGTATGTTCCTGGGGACCCGGAATCCTGGGCCATGCGGTGCCTTCTGTGGTGGAAGCGGTACAGAAGGCTTGTGAGAACGGCCTGACCTTCGGTGCCCCTACGGAAAAAGAGGTGGAGCTTGCGCAGCTTATACAGTCCTGTGTGCCGTCTATGGAAATGATGCGTCTTGTCAACTCCGGCACAGAAGCCGTGATGAGCGCAGTCCGCGCAGCCAGGGGCTTTACCGGACGGGAAAAAATTATCAAGTTTACCGGCTGTTATCACGGTCATTCCGACGGCCTTCTGGTTAAAGCCGGTTCCGGCCTGATGACCGGTTCCGTGCCAGACAGTGCCGGCGTTCCCGCAGGCTATGCGGCGGCGACTCTTCTGGCAGAATATAACGATATAGCTTCGGTACGCAGGCTGCTGGAAGAAAATAAAGAGCAGGTAGCCTGTATCGTGGTGGAACCGGTGGCTGCCAATATGGGTGTGGTCCCCCCGGAAGAAGGCTTTCTCGCTTCCCTGCGCGAAGCCGCGGACGCACATGGCGCCCTGCTTGTTTTCGATGAGGTTATCACCGGCTTCCGGTTGGGTCTTAGCGGTGCGCAGGGGTATTATGGTGTGACACCGGATCTTTCCACCTTTGGAAAGATTGTGGGAGGCGGGATGCCCCTTGCGGCCTACGGCGGACGCCGGGATATCATGTCCTGTGTGGCTCCCTGCGGAGCCGTTTACCAGGCCGGGACCCTGTCCGGAAACCCTGTAGCCGTGACAGCGGGTACGGAAATGCTGAAGCTGCTGATTGCCCATCAGGAAATATATGAACAGATCGATCAAGCAGCAGCCCGTCTGGAAGCAGCCTACCGGGAAATTGGCCTTATGGTGAACCGGGTGGGTTCCCTTCTTTCCCCTTTCTTTACCGGGGAAAAAGTACGGGATTACCGCAGCGTTATGACGGCGGATACCGGTGCGTTTGCCCGGTATTTCGGGTGGATGCTGGAAAAGGGTGTCTATGTGGCTCCTTCCCAGTTCGAGGCTATGTTTGTTTCGGCAGCCCATACGGAAGAAATGATCGGGATGACCTGTGATTTGATCCGGGAATATGGGAAAAGGCACGCTATCCTTTTATAGAACCGACAAATACCCCTTTGACGAAATATTTCTGAAGAAAAGGATAAATGCATAATATAGGAGCGGTTACAATAACGGTAATACAATATTTTACCAGCTCCCGATAGGCGGCGGCTCCCTGGACACTGTTAATGGATACGCCGCCGGCACTTCCCACGGATGACATGGTGGAATCGTTCATGACGAGGATTTCTTTTAATAAAAGCTGTAAAGGGTACAGATTCCTGTCCTTCAGCAATACCATCGCATTGAACCAGGAGTTCCAGTTCCCCACCATATAGTAGAGAAAAATGACGGCCAGCACCGGTTTGGAAAGAGGAAGAATCACATGGAATAATATTTTGGCTTGCGACGCGCCGTCAATGACGGCGGCTTCTTCCAAATCATAGGGAAGAGACTGGAAACCGGTTCTCAGCAAAATCATGTTCCAGGTATTGAGGGCGGTTGGAAGGATCATAGCCAGCATATTATTATACAGCCCAAGATTTTTCATCATTAAAAACCAGGGAATCAGTCCGCCGCCGAAAAACATGGTGATGGTAATAAAGATCATAACCGGTTTTTTCAGGAGAAGATTTCTTCTGGACAACGTGTAAGCGCCCATCACCGTAAAAGCCATATTCAGGAGCGTCCCCAGCCCCACATAAACGAAAGTATTACGGAATCCAATCAGTATACTGTTATCCCTGAATACAAGCTGGTAGCCGCTCAGGGTAAATCCCAGCGGCCTCAGGAGCAGCCCTCTGTGAGCGATCAGTTCCGTTGGATTGCTTACGGATGCAAACAGAACATGCAGCATGGGATACAGGCAGATTATAGTCAGAAAGGTTAGAAAGGAATAATTTAAAAAATGGAAAATCACATTTGCCGGGTTCCATCTGCCCGCGGAACGTCTTTGTTTCTTCTTTTTCAAGCCCCTACCTCCTAAAAAATACTGATTTCGGAATATTTCCGGGATATTTTATTTGTGGTCCATAAAAGCAGGAAATTGACGACAGAGCTAATCAGCCCCACGGCTGTTGCAAAGCTGTAGCTGGCTTCCTGCAGCCCCCGTCTGTAAATATAGGATGCAATCACATCGGCTGTTTCATAGGTGAGCGGGTTATAAAGCAAAATGATTTTTTCATGGCCGGATGCCATTAATCCGCCGACGGCAAAAATGAACAGGATAATGATGGTAGGGCCGATCTGCGGCAGGGTAATATGCCACATTTTTCGAAAGCGGCCTGCTCCGTCTATATCGGCAGCTTCATAAAGGCCAGGATCGATGGAACTCATGGCAGACAGATAGATGATACTGTCCCAGCCGATATTCTGCCAGATTCCGGAGAAGGTATACAGCGGCCGGAACATATGGGTATATCCCAGCAGTGACGCATGTTCCGTTCCGGTAATAACGTTTACAAGCTGTGTCAGTATACCGCCGGATTGTGTGAAAATATGTATCAGCCCGCAGATAACAATAAGAGAAATGAAGTGGGGCATATACGTTATAGTTTGCACAAGCCTTTTAAATTTCATATTCTTCACTTCATTTAAAAGCAGGGCGAGCAGGATCGGTGCGGTAAAACCGAATCCAATTCCCCATAGATTAAGCATAAAGGTATTTTTTACGGTACGGAAGAAATAGGGGCCGGTTAAAAATTCTGTGAAATATTTCATACCAACCCATTTGCTGCCGGAAAATCCCAGAAGCGGTTTATAGTCTTTAAAGGCTATCAGGATACCCCACATGGGGGCATAGCAAAATAGGAGATACCAGATAAGAACGGGCAGAATCAGCAGATAGGCAAAGTAATTTTTCTTAAAGTCCTTTTTCCATTCGGCCCCGGAGGGAAAGGGCCGAATGGAACCGGAGGACTGTTTCTTTGTTTTTTTCATATTTCCTCCAACTCATGATAAGATTAATGGTTCGAAAAATCAGTTCTTATCTTGCATTGTAACGATCCAATGCGTTCTGCCAGATATTTATAAATTCATCCATTCCCTGCTGTTTTGCCTTTTCCAGAAATTCGTCATAGGCATCTACCGGAAGCTGGCCCATAATGATCTTCGAGAAATATTCATTACGCATGGTGGAGAGTACGGTCCCCAGTTCGCCTTCCCGTGCGCTTTCCTCCGGAGTCAGCGTTACGGGCGGCATGGTAACGGAGGAATCCATATTTTCCGTCCAATACTGCCGTATTTCACCGGAGTAACTGCCTTCTGCGGTAATCAGAGGGTTAGAATGATGCTCGTCTCGTATGTCTGCAAAATCGTGAATACGATATTTCCAAATCAGGTTGCTTACCGGCTGGTTATCGGGATCATTGTACATCAGGCCATCCGGATTATAATAGGGCATACCGTTTTCATCGATCAGATGGACATCTCCGTAGGAGCCGAAGTTATAGATTTCCCATCCTTTTTTCGTATAGGCAAAATCCAGAAAAGCCATGGCTGCTTCCACATTTTCGCATTGCGTGGTTATGGCGGCATTGGAGCCGGAACGCTTGAAATTACGGTATGTCTGACGGGAGGTGTCGCCTTTGTTTAACACAGGATTAAGTGCGGCTACGAAATCGATGCCGTTATCTTCTTTCCAATAGCCCCACATGGTATCGGGGGAGTCCATCATAACCGCACAGTCATCGGAAACCGCTTCCGCCATCCGCTGGTTAAAATCCGCGGTAGCCCAGTCCGTATTCAGCAAACCTTCCTGATACCATTGCTGCATGGTAGAAAGGTATTCCTTTGCATTTTCCTGCGCAGGACCCCAGCCTACCTTACCGTTTTCATCCACAAAGGTCCAGTCCCATACGCCGTAGGCTCCGTTAATAATACCGGTGAAAATCTGCCCGTAGGTAGAACCGTAATTGAGCGGCTGGGAATAGCCGGCTTCCTTGCAGGCAGTCAGAAAATCGTGCAGCTCGTCCACGGTTTCCGGAACAGGCAGACCGGTCTTGTCCAGGGCTTCCTGTTTGATAAGAAGGCCAAACCAGCACCATTCATTGTATGGCGCAATCCCATAAACCGCCCCGATAATGCCTTCATCGGAAACCGTTGTTTTACGTCGTTCTTCGTCAGAATTTCTCCATGCAGAGTAATTAGGCATATATTTATCTGCGAGATCTGTTAAGTCAAGATAAGCACCTTCGCTTATTCCGGCTGTAATTCCTCCGGTATACCGTCCGGCATCGATGATAATGTCCGGCAGGTCGCCGCTGGCGATCATGAGATTAAAGTCTGTGGATTCTTCACCCAATGTTGGAACAATGAAGTTAAGCTTGATACCGGTCAGTTCTTCCACCTGCTTGAATACACGCTGATCATTGATATCGGGGCAGACAGAAGACAGAATAGAATTGCTGGGCATCCAGATATCCAGGGTTACGTCTTCCTTATAGGGATACGCGGCGTAATCACTGGGGATTGTCTCTTCAAAAACATCTCCCAGATAAGAATCATTCAATGTGGTGTTCACCATACGGATTTCTTCTTCCGTGGGCGCCTTATTTCCGCGCAGGGTGCCAAGGCTCTCCTCTTCCTGTCCATTCGCGGATGGACTGCTGCCGGCGCTTGTCCCGATGGGTTCTGTTTCTGCCGGAACAGTGTCTGCTTTTGCACATCCGGGCAGAACGGAACATACAAATCCGACTGCAAGAAGCAGACTTACGAGTTTCTTTTTCATAGTGTTTCCTCCTTAATGGAATAGATATGTTTGTTATATGGAGTCATGAGGGCGGTTCCCCTCTTTCCATCCTTATCCGTGAGAAGTTACGTTTGGGTCGCACAGGGGTGTCCCGGCAGCATTTCTCGCTCCCTTTTCCGCGGCTTCCGCGACTCTTACCAAAGTCATGAAATACGCCTGATTTTCAGGTGACAATCGTTTGAAAATATCGATGGCTTCATTGATAATCATTGTGTCCATATGTATCACCTCAATTTATTAATTATGTGATAAAGTAATAACACTAAAATTATAATTCGTCAAGTTATTTCATTAATTCTGTGATATTTGCGCAGACATTTTCTTGAAATGGTATATTTATCCCGAGACTGCCGGGACAGATATCGGCAAACAAAAAATCGGCATTGTATCCGGGAAGCAGCAGTGTGCAGGTTTTTTGCAATTCCGGATAGGTAAAGTCGGTAATCCCATTAAGCTTATTCCTGACTGTCGCTTCATTGACTTCAAGAAAGTCTGCATATTGATGCATTGATATCCCCTTTTGCTGAAGTACAGTTATCAGATTAGTTAACATAAAGGCTCCTTCCTACCCATGAGGGTAATTTTTATTTAATTATATACCCTTGGACATAATTTTACAAGCTAAAATTACGACCAAGGGTAATTTGTTCTTGCTATTTTTACCATGACATGATAGAATGCATCAAGGACGGAGGTAAAAAGCAGTGGAATTTTTAGATAAGTTAAATTATTTAATGGAAGAAAATCATTTGAATAAACATACATTGTCTAAGGCATGTAATATCCCCTATACTACCATTGACGGCTGGTATAAAAAGGGGTATGAGGGGCTGAAGCTCACATCGTTACGCAGACTGTCGTGCTTTTTCGGAGTATCCCTTGACTTCTGGATTAATGACAGGGATCCGGCTGATGTACGATCAGAAGTAAAACAGAAGGCAGTTATGCAGATAGACAGGCTGAATGAGGAGGAGGCACAAGCGGTTCTTGCCTTCCTTAACTCCCTGAAAGAGGTGGAACAGCTTTTAGGAAACAGGGAGTGAGCGTTAGAAACAGCCAAAATCTGTCTGTATTGTTTCAACCGTAATTATCCCGGGCGCATGGATCAATATTACATCTTGCCTTTTTATATTGTTTGTGATAGTTTTATGTTACAACATACATAGGGGGTATTTTATGATTCACCGTTTAAAGGAAATCCGTAAGGGGCTGGGGTTTAACCAAACAGATTTTGCCAAACATTTGGGGATTACTCAGACGGCTTATTCCATGATTGAGAACGGCAACCGCCCTTTAGCTGATAAATATGTAAAGATAATATGTTCTGTTTTTAATGTGAATGAAAAGTGGTTTCTGAATGGGGAGGGGGATATGTTCCTGGCTTCCCCTTATGAGAAGGAATTTGCGGAAATATTCGGCCGCCTGGCTCCGGAAACACAACAGTTCCTTATGCTGATGGCCAGGGAACTTCTGATAACCCAGCAGAAGCTTCTTGATGCAAAGGGCAAAGAGGAATAGTATGGGACAGGTATTCCCGGGGATATTTCTTAAAACAGAGGGCGCAGTACAGATTGGGAAGAGGACGGGATGGAAGAGAGAGGAAAGAGAAGATTTTCATTTATCCATGCGGGCGGAGGCTGTTTCACCAATAGCCTGGGGATTACCGGTATAGGGGATCCTTTTGTGCTGAAAACAGACAGAAATTGTTATTATCTGTATTGTACATCGGCACCGGATGGCTTTTTCTGCTGGAAATCACGGGATATGGTGCATTGGACGGATAAGAAAAAGTGCTATAGCCGTGATGATAACAGCTGGGGCGTAGACAGATTCTGGGCCCCGGAGGTGGTGCTGTATGAAGGAAACTATTATATGTTTTATACGGCCGGAAACAGGGAAGGGAGCCTGCGTATCGGGTTGGCGGTATCGGATGTGCCCGAAGGGCCTTTTCGGGACAGGGCAAAGGAACCGTTATTTGATTTCGGCTATGCAGCCATTGATGCCAATGTCCTGATAGATAAGGATGGTTCCAAGTATTTGTACTATTCCAGGGATTGTTCGGAAAATGTGGGATCGGATGGGATTCACAGAAGTGAAATATATGGCGTTCGGCTGCGTGATGATCTGCTTGCAACAGAGGGCGGGGAAAGCAGGCTTCTTACGCCGGAGCAGGACTGGGAGCTTGTATCCGGGAACCCTCTGTGGAATGAGGGGCCGGAGATGATAGCATATAAAGGGAATTATTATCTATCTTATTCGGCCAATTGCTTTGCCGACGGTTCGTACTCGCTGGGATATGCGGTCGCAACGAATCCTCTGGGTCCATTTGTGAAGGCGGAGGAAAACCCGATCCTAAGCTCTTACTTTAGAACGGATGTTTCGGGAACGGGACATCACAGCTTTACCTGGTCACCGGATGACACGGAACTTTGGGTGGTATATCACTCCCATACGGATCCGGCACAGGGGGGCGGTGACCGGAAGGTGAATATGGATCGGGCAGGTTTCTCAAAAGAAGGAAAATTATATGTGAACGGTCCGTTGACCTCTTTACAGCCGGCGCCTTCCGGATCCCGAATGGTAAACGTTACCCGTAGGTTTTCGGCCGAAGCAGGGGGAAGGAAGATGCCGGGCCTGACAGATGGGATTGCATGTGTATATGAAGGAAATGATGGCAGCGGGTTGGAATTACCGGCAGAAGAGGGGAAAGTGACGGTTATCCTTAAGGCGGCGGAACCGGTGGAGATGAACGGTATTGCTGTTTTCCCTGGCAAAGACGGATTTATGGGGATGGTATCCTTGAAGCTTATGGTGAATGGGGAAATGCTGTCTGATATATATGAATTAAATAGGGCGCATCAGATCCCTCTCATTCTGTCGTTTCAGACAATTGAAGTAAGAGAAATGGAGATCGTCATTCATGTGCGGGAAGGCATAAAAAGCGTAGGGCTTTCCGAGATAACGGTGCTAAAGGAAGACAGACAGGATACCGCAGATGATGCGGAAAATGAGTAACGGAGAATGAAGTATGTAAATGGAATGGCAATACATACTTCATTTCTTAATTTTAGGAATAACAGAAGTATGCATTTGTAAAATTATACATCGTAATACGGCAATTTTCAAGTGGGAAGACCATGCTGCAGTATATTTATCTGTTAAATTGCAGATAAAACAATAATTATGTAGTTAACAGTGCGTTAAGGAATCAGAGACAGGCGGAAACAGCGGAATGAGGAATAGTGCATGAATATAGGGAAATACAGAGAAAGAGTAAAACAGGCCATGGAGCCTATACTGCTACCGGAACAGAAGTCCCGGTTTGAGGAGTATTACACCAAAAAGGCGTTCCGGATAGAGCGTAACATGGCCGCGGCTATTATTATCATGCAGACGTGTATGATGCTGATTTTCATCTTCCGTGATGGAGGCCCCTTTCTTTCAGCCAGAAGAACCGGTTATTTTTCCCTTTACGGGTTTCTGATGGCAGCAACGGTTTGCTTTCTGGCAGCCTATCTTACCTGTTTTAAAAAAGAAAATTATCATTCCATCGTTATATTGAGGCGGATATATATCGGTATTATGTGTATTTGGGGGATGGGGATTACTGTGCTGGATCAGATCGGCGGTAATACAATTGGGGTTTACTGTTATCTGATACCTACCATTGCGGCGCTGCTGCTGCTTGAGCCGGTGGAAAGCATTGTGGTTTTTTGTACCAATTGGGGGATTTTGGTCCTTATTCTGGTAGTCACGGGTGTGAATCCGGAAAATCTGTTCAGCAATGTGATCAACGGCACCTTTGTAACCTTCCTGTCTGTTTTTATTTCCATCCGCTATAACCGGAGTGTGGAAACAGAATTCCGGGACAGGGAAATCATTGCCATGCAGTATGAGAAAATACGGAAGGCAAATGATCAGCTGCATGAGCTTGCCTTTACGGATCAGCTGACCGGGCTTCATAACCGGCGCTATTTAATGGAACAGGTATTCGGGCAATTTGAGGAATTCAGAAGCAAGGATTATTTTCTGGAAATGATAATGGTGGATATCGATTTTTTTAAGCAGTTCAATGATACCTACGGACATCTGGAAGGGGATGTATGCCTGAAAAAGATCGCATCTATTCTGGAGGAATATGACCGGAAGGAAGGGACTGCGGCTGTCCGATATGGCGGGGAAGAATTTCTTGTTGTGCGGATAACCGGACAGCGTGAGGGGGCTTACCGGCCGGAAGAGGAACTGATGGAACAGATAAAACAGGCTAATATTCCCAGAGAGGACACGGTTTGGAAACGAGTAACGGTAAGCATGGGTATCTGGAAGGGTCTTATGAAAGAGCTGGATTCCGTAGAAAGCGCAATCCGGTATGCGGATAAGGCGTTATACCATGCAAAATCGGCAGGAAGAAATTGTATTTACCGGTATGGACAGGAGGAAAGCGGCGGGAAATAACCGGGGAGAAAGGACAGGATAGTCAGCAGTATGGCAAGGATTATGGTGGTGGAAGATGAAAAGCAGATGCAGGATATCCTTGCGGAATACATGCGCCGGGGCGGCCACAGCTGCGTGACTGCGGAGGACGGAGTGGAAGCGCTGGCGCTGCTGAAGCAGGAAAATGCGGATCTGCTGATCCTGGATGTGATGATGCCTCATCTGGACGGGTTTACGGTATGCAGGCTGGTGAGGGAACGAAGCGGTATCCCCATTATCCTGCTCACGGCAAAAGCAGAGGAGGAGGATAAGCTGAAAGGATATGAATACGGCGCGGACGATTATATGACAAAACCGTTCAGCCCCAGGGTTCTTTTGGCAAAGGTGAATGCCCTTCTCCGGCGGACCAGTGCCTCAGCCCTGGAGGCAGAGGCTTTGAGTGCCGGTAAAATCACCCTGATGCCGGCCGCCCGCAAGGTCTATGTGGATGGGCAGGAGGCAGTCCTGACCCATCTGGAATATGAACTCCTTTTCTTCTTTTTAAGCAATCCGGGACTGGTTTTTACCAGAGAACAGCTACTGGATCGGATATGGGGATATGATTTTGCAGGGAACAGCCGTACGGTGGATACCCACATTAAAACGCTCCGCCAGAAGCTGGGGAGTGAAGGCCGGTGGATTGTGACGCTGATCCGTTCGGGATATAAATTCGAGGTACGCAGATGAAGCTTTGGATGTGGTGCAGAAAGAATTTTGGCCTTCAGACTATCCGTAAGAGGATATTTCTCCTCTCCAAACTGTGCGGCGGTGTTATTGTCCTTTTTTACCTGTTGACTTCGGGCCTGCCGGTAGGGCAGGGTGCCGCTTTTCTGATCTGGTTCCTGCTGATGCTGGGAGTGATTCTGCTGGTGGATTATCTGTTGGGACGCTTTATTACCAGGCCGGTGGACGAGCTTAATGAGGCGGCGGCCCATATGGCGGAGCTGGATTTTTCCAGGCCCTGCGGGCTGAAGGGTACCGATGAGTTCGGTATGCTTTCCCATAACCTGAATACGATGGCGGATAATCTGCAGAAAGCGCTTTCCCAGCTGGAGGAGGCAAACGGCCGTCTGGAAGCGGAGGTGGATCAGGAAAAAAGAAGAGTGGCGGAGCACAAGGATCTGGCGGATCATCTTTCCCATGAAATGAAAACGCCCCTGGGCATTATCCGCGCGTATGCGGAAGGGCTGCAGGATACGGGGGAAGAGGAAAAAAGAAATCGGTATATACAGGTTATCATAGGGGAAACGGAACGGATGAACCGTATGATAACCTCTCTTCTGGAGCTGTCCGCCATGGAGGCCGGCGCGGCCCGGCTTACATGCGGGCTGATTGGATTTGTGGAGTTCACCGAAACGGAGGCGGGAAGGCTCCTGATGGATCTTCCCTCAAAGGAATTTGTGCTGGAATACCGTCTGCCCGCAGAAGAATACCAGGTATGGGCGGATAAAGGCAAAATGGAACAGGTTCTGGACAATCTTATCGGAAATGCCGGAAAGCATGTGTGCCCGGGAGGAATCATCCGCGTGACACTGGATAAGGAAGAGGAATATCTGCGTTTCGGGGTGTATAACCAGGGAGAAAGCATCGGGGAAGAGGAGCTGTCCAGGATCTGGGATAAGTTTTACCGTATCGGAGGAAAGCGGACACAAGGGGCCGGGCTTGGCCTTGCTATCGCTGCCGGAATACTCAAGCTGCATGGCTGGCAATATGGAGCACGGAATAGGGAGGAGGGTGTGGAGTTTTATTTTTATGCGCCTTTGCATCATGCCCTCGGCTCGTCGAAATGTCCGATCTGATGGTCTGAAGAAAATCCTTTTCCATCCCGGATGCGCGGCGCAGACAGCGGGGGAGGCCATTTGGCTCCTGCAATGTTTGCGTAAATTAGAGATTGGCTTACCTTGTTTTAGAACAGGGTAAGCCTTTTTGGATCCGCGTTGTTCCGGGTTTCACACGGATTTCACATCGCCCTCACAGGGATTTCTGGGGCGGGAGGTATACTTTCAGCGGAAGCTTACAAAGGGTTTTTCGTACAGAAAGGTGGAAACTATGGAAGGAAAGGGATGGGAATGGATCCAATGGGCAGGGACAGCCGCGGCGGTCCTTACGATTGTTGCAGGAAAAATATGGTTCATGCGGTGGTGGGATAAAAGAAAAAGGGCAGATAAAAAAGAAAAGGAATGGGGGAGGAAAAATGATCGAGGTTAAGGAACTGTTTTTTTCTTATGGAAAAGGGAAAAGGACATTGCAGGGACTGGATTTTCAGGTGGGGAAAGGGGAAATTTTCGGTTTTCTTGGTCCTAATGGTTCGGGGAAATCCACAACCCAGAAGATATTGACGGGGATTCTGGGCGGATATCAGGGGGAAGTCCGCCTGATGGGAAAAATTCCGGATAAGGCGGAACGGAAGGTGTTTTATCAGGAAATCGGTGTTTTGTTCGAATTCCCCTATCTGTATTCCAATCTGAGCGCCCTGGATAACCTGAAGTTCTTTTCCTCCTTTTATTCTCCCGGCCGGAGGCGGGAGATCCTGCCGCTTCTGGAACGGCTGGAATTCAAAATGGATTATCTGAAAAAACCTGTGGCTTCCTATTCCAAAGGGATGCGTCAGCGGGTGAGCATGGCAAGGGCACTTCTGGGAAATCCGGGAATCCTTTTTCTGGATGAACCCACCAGCGGGCTGGATCCTAACGGAGCCGTTTTATTCCGGGAAATTATCGAAGAGGAGCGAATAAAAGGGACAACTATTTTTTTGACCACCCATAATATGCTGGATGCGGATCTGCTCTGTGACCGGGTGGCTTTTCTGGCGGAGGGCCGGATTGCGGCTCTGGATACCCCGGAAAGGCTGAAGGTGCAGTATAGTAAAAAGCGGGTGAAGGTTATATACCAGAAGGATGGGGAGCGCACGGAAAAGGAGCTGATGCCGGATATGCTGGGACTTCCGTTTCCGGCGGACTGCATGGTGAGCATCCATTCACAGGAGCCGACCCTGGAGGAGGTGTTCCTGAAAACAACGGGAAGGGGGCTTGACGGATGAAAAAAGAATATGCGGCTTTGCTTCGGAAGGATATCCGGCTTATGGCTTCCGGTCATTTTTTCCTTCTGGCACTTATCTCGCTGCTTTTTTACACCTGTTATATCCAGATGGTGTATGTAAAAACGGATCAGGCTGTATTTCCCGTTTATTTTTATAATCCGGCTGCTGCCGCCGTTCCTGCGGGAACAGAAGAAACCGCTTCTTTGGAGGAACTGAAGCAAAAATGCGGGGATGCTTATGGGGTGGGAATCTATATGCGGGGAGGAACCCCCGCAGTCTATATGGAAAGCAGCGGAAGCCGGAAGCTGGATGAAGTGCGGAAGGCTTATGCGCTCTCCCTGCTTGCAGGGAAATGCCCGCGTCCTGCACAGGTGATAGGTAAAAACAATAAGGAAATGAAACAAAGAAGGGAAATTACCTGTGAATTCCTGTATTTTGAACTAACAGCCGTTGGTTTTCTGGGAGTGGCGGCCCTGCTTTTTAAAGAAAAAAAGATGGGAGTGATAAAGCTGTTTGCGGTTCTTCCGGTGAATCGTATTTCCTTTTTGCTGTCAAAGCTTACGGTATGTCTGGCGGCGGATCTTTTATTTGCCGCACTGTTTACCTTAATCAATCTGGGTATAAAAACCTCCTGGCAGGTACTTCCGGCTGTGCTGGTACAGGCAGGAATCCTTTCGGGGATCATGGCCCTTGTGGGATTTTTGTGTGCTCTTTGGCTGAAGGATTTCAAACAGTTTTCCCTATTTTACCTTGTGCTGGCTGTTTTTATCTGTACGCCGGTATTCCTGGCGGGGCAGACGGGAGTGGAATGGAAATGGATGGCGTATAATCCGGTTTACCGTCTTTTTATGGGTATGAAGCAGGCATATTTTGAGGGAACGGCGGGCAGCCGGCTTTCTCTTTTGGGAAGTGCGTCTGCCGTGGGAGGTTTGTTTGCCCTGGCCCTGTATGCCTGGAATGCAGAAATGAAAAAGGAGGAGTAAAGAGGTGGGAAAGGGACTGTTATATCAGCTGAAAAGCTGTTTCCGGGATAAAATGTGCGTTCTGTCTTTTTTGCTGCCGGTGGCTGCCGGGATTGCCCTGCATTTCCTGGGTGAGGTGGATTTACTGGAGCTGGCGGAACCGGAATTCGGAGTGGTGAAGGAAAGCCTGTTTGCTGCGGATATCCAAAGCTGGCTGGAAGAAATCGGTACGGTACGGGTGTATCCGTCGGAGGAGGCGCTGGAGGAGGCGGTATTGGAACCATCCACCAATATAATAGGAATCCTTCCCCGGGAAGATGGGATTTCCGTCATACGGGCAGGGGATGAGCAGGAACTGTACCGGAGGCTTGCCGATCGCCTTCCCCTGCTTTATGAAGAACGGGCGGCAATAAAGACGGTACAGGTGACGCTGGATGTACGGGAGGCCGATACGGGGATGAAAAAGCTGTTACTTTCCATCAGTATAGTTACAGCCATGTTTATGGGAGGAACCTTCAGTGCGATGAACATTCTGGGAGAAAAGGAGGATGGAATCCTGCTGGTGAATGATATCCTGCCCTGTTCCAGGCTGGCCTATCTGTTTCAGAAAATAGGGGTTGGCCTGCTGGGAGGTGTCCTGTCTGCGGGGCTTACCACAGTTATCTGTATCTGGCCTGTCCGTTTAAGCCGGTTGCCGGGGCTGGCCGCTGTCATTTTTTTGTCTGCGTTTCTGGCCTCCCTTGCCGGTGCATTTATCGGGAGAGCCGCGGAGGGCCTGATGACGGGAATCGGTCTTTTAAAGCTGGTGATGATCGGTTTTATCGCTCCGCCCATTTTGTTCTGGCTGTTGGATGCTCCCGGAGGCGGAAGGATCGGGCTGACCTGCCTTATCCCTTCGGTCCCTGCCTTTCAGGGAATCATGGAACTCCTTGAGGGCGGGGTGTTTCCGGGGGAATATATCCTGCTGTTAGCGATCCACTGCGGGGTTTGGCTTGCTTTGTATTTGCGGACGGATGGGAACAGGGAGAGGAGAAAAGGAGCGGCCGGCCGCAAGCGGCATGGCCGCGTACAAACCGGGCGGGATCCTTATGAGTGACGGTAAATTACGATACGCTTGTATCCTTTGTTATCCGCAGGATAATAGATCTTGTTATTTCCATGCACGTAATGTTACAATTTATAACATAATGCATTGATAACAGAAAGCAATGGGGCTTTTCCCATGATGTCCCGGCTTTCCATCGGCAGGCATTCGTGTTAAAAAAGAGAACAGGGGAGGTAACAGAGTGATATATATAGAAGATTCCGCATGGCAGCCGTTTCATGAAAACCCATTTACACAAACAAGGCGTTACTCTCGCCTGATGAGTTGAAAAAAGCGGGAATTAAAGTGAATGAAATCGGGCTGAGTCCTATGCTGTGGCCCAAAGATTTTTCCCAATATGGACAGAATGGAGAAGGATAAGATAATCATGAAAAATAAACAACTGACAATTGCGGAAAGCGCCTGTATCATTACAGGCTATGGAATCGGAGGAGGCGTCATGGCCATGCCCTATCTGGCCCAAAGAAACGGCGTCCTTGTGAGCCTTTTTATTCTGGCGGCGGCTTTTCTCGCAAGCTTCGTCCTTCATGTGATGATAGCGGAACTGGTGGTAAAAAGCGGCGGAGGTTCCCAGATTATTGAGGTGTTTTCCCGGTATTTATTCCGGGGAAAGTATAAAAAGCTGCTGACCCTGGCTTTTTTTGTGATTATGGCGTTGGTGCTCTTTACCAATCTGGCCGCATACATATCCGGCGCGGCGGAAATTATCAGTGAACTGCTGGGCATTTCCCTGTGGCTTTCCCGGCTGTTGTTTTACGTGGCGGCGGCTAGTGTAGTCCTTTTTGGACTGAAGGCTGTGGGGGTGAGCGAAAAACTGGCTGTGGGGATTATTTTCCTTCTGGTCGGCCTGCTGGCCTGTTTTTCCCTGCTGCATATCCGGAATCCGCTTCCTGTAAAGGCAGGGAGTCTGACGGAAGGGCTGGCCTATTTCGGAATGGCGATGTTTGCTTTTTCTGCGTTTTTTTCTGTGCCGCAGGCGGCGGCAGGCCTGGGCGGGGATGGAAAAAAAGTACGAAAGGCCGTATTCCTGGGGCTTCTGAATAATGTTATCCTGATTACCGTAATTACGGTCTGCGCCCTGCTTTCCTCTGCCCAGGTGACGGAGGTTGCCATGATCGGCTGGAGCAGGGGGATCGGCAGCTGGGCGGAAATCGTGGGATCCTTATTTACCATTCTTGCCATGCTGACCACTTACTGGTCCATTTCCCTGGCGCTTGCGGACATCGTGGAGGAACAGCTGAAGCTTTCCAAAAGGATATGCTGGGTAATAGCCACGCTGCCGTCCCTGGCGCTTACCTTTGCGGGACTGGGAGGATTTATGGAATTTATGCGGCTGGCCGGAGGGCTTATTGCCATCCTCATCGCCCTTATGGTGGTGCCTGCCTTTGGCAAGGCTTCCCGGGAACCGGGCGGTTCTTTGCTGGGAAGATGGGGCGGCGGCTGGATGCAGGTTCTGATTATTATCGCTTATCTTCTTATGGCGGTGGGAAATGTGGTGGCAATATAAGATGAAAACATTATATTATGGCGGAACAATCCATACCATGGAGAAAAGAACGGAACAGGAAAACGGGGAGCAGGAAACCTTTACGGCACTGGGAACAGAAGGCGGCCGGATCGTATTCGTGGGCAGCGGGAACCGGGAAACCCTGCCGGGTTATGACCGTTACATCTGCCTGGAGGGCATGCATGTTTATCCTGCGCTGACCGATTCCCATGTACATCTGCTTTATACCATGATCCTGGCGGCCTCCAGCTTTACTCTGTGTGAGGTGACCGCCGGAGGGATCGCGCCGGACTGTATGGCGGGGGTGGAAGCCAAAATCAGGGATTACTGCCGTTCCCATCCGGGGCAGAAAATTATCGTGGCTAACCAGTATATTCTGTCCGCTATGAAGGAGAAACGGCTGCCCGACCGCCATGAGCTGGATGAATGGACCGGCGGTAAAAGCATGATAATCTATAATATAGACGGACACAGCAGCGCTATTTCCACGGCTCTGATGAAAAAGCTGGGACTGCCCTGTGAAGGACATGACGGCCGTTTTTCCGGGGAAGAGCATGAATTTATGCAGGGAAAGGTGACCAATCTCATTGCGGCAAACGTTACCCCTGCGGTTCTCGCCAGGGGAATTGCCAATTTCTCCAATTTATGCGCCCGTTACGGCATAAGCCGTGTGTGTGCCATGGACGGAAACGAAGATGTAAAAACGGATCTCCTCACCCGGCTGTTGGCATTTCTGGCTTCCCGTATGGAGATCGATGTCCGCCTGTTCCCCCAATATATGGATTTGGAGCGCACCAGGCCCTATCGAAGGCTGCAGAGGCATCCACGGGCAGGCGGCTGCGGAAGCTGGGAGCTTGACGGTTCGGTAGGCTCCCACAGCGCCGCTTTCTATACCCCTTTCCGCGATACCGGAGAAAAGGGCCATTGCTATTATGAGAATGACTTGATTCTAAGCAAAGTCCGGGAAGCAGCACAGAAAGGAATCCAGCTTTCCAGCCATGCTATCGGAGAAGCGGCTATCGACCAGATTTTGGATTGTTATGAGACGGTCCAAAAAGAAAAGGGAAGAATAGCAGAAAAAGAAAGCCCCCTCTCCCGCATTGATCATTTTGAATTCCCCTCCCGCCAGGCGGTGGAGAAAATCAAGAAGCTGCCTTTGGCGCTGACCGTGCAGCCCGGTTTTTCCTGGCTGGATAAGAGGTACCTGAAAAGCTATGAGCAGTTCCTGCCGGAGGAAAAGGCAGAGCAGCAGATCCCCCTGAAGGAGCTGCTGGAAGCCGGGGTATGTCTCTGCGGATCCAGTGATTCGCCTGTGCAGTCCATGAACCCTTTTGAACAAATGCTTGGCATGGTGGAATTTTATCTGCCGCAGCAATCCCTCACCAATTATCAGGCGCTGTGTACCTATACCAGGGAGCCGGCCAGGATGCTTGGGGAGGAAGGAGACAGCGGAATGCTGACGGTTGGGAAAAAGGCGGATTTCTTCGTGCTGAAACAGGATTTTTTCAAGGCCGGGCCGGAAGAATTCGGGGAACTCCATGCGGAATATATGGTGAAGGACGGCAGAAAATATGAGCCGATGAAGGGGACGGTGCGGGAACTTCTTAAGCTGCTGCTGCGAAGAAAGAAGAAGATATAGTACCCCGATAATCGGTGCTCCTTGATAAAACGACGATATCATGGTAAACTCGAATTATCACCATATAGGTAACTAATCGTAACGGTTAAGGTCTATCCGGACTGTTACAACGGATCAACCCTCACAGTTACCCGGATCGTACCTTATTGGCGTATCTGCATCTGGAAAACATAGTACGGAAAGGGAGTGAGTACAGTATGAGTAATATTGTATTCCCATTGGGAATAGACAGCTTTGAAAAAATCCGTACAGAAGGATATTATTATATAGATAAAACAGAAGTTATTGCAGAATTGCTGAGAAAAACATTTGAAGTTAATTTGATTACCAGACCGAGAAGGTTTGGAAAAACCCTGACGATGGATATGATGGCCGTTTTTTTTGATATCCGGAAGGATACGGGGAAACTGTTTTCCGGTCTGTGCATTGAAAAGAACAAAGAATTATGTGAAAAGTGGCAAAACAATTGGCCGGTTCTTTTTTTATCCCTGAAGGAAGTAGACGACAAAACGTTTGAACAGGCGGAAAAGAAATTAGCTGTAAATATTTCCGATCTATATAAAGAACATACGTATTTGCTGGAAAGCGATAAAGTTGATCCGGCGGATGTGGAACTTTTTAATAAGATCCGATATCAGAAGGCAGATTCCGTTGATATCCAGAATGCCTTATATATACTTATGCGCATGATGCAGGCCTGTTTTGGTAAACAGGTAATTGTATTTATCGATGAATATGATGTGCCGCTTGCAAAAGCAAATGAAGGTGGATATTATGATGATATGCTTAACCTTATACGGGGATTGCTTGGAAAAACGTTGAAAACCAATCCTTTCCTGAAATTTGCAGTAATTACGGGATGTTTAAGAATTGGGAAAGAAAGTATTTTTACAGGTACCAATAATTTTGTATCTGATACAATTACAGGAGATCGTTTTAACGAATATTTTGGTTTTACAAAGGACGAAGTCCGTAAAATGCTGCAGGTTACAGGATATGAGAATCATGCGGAGGAAATCAAACATTGGTATGACGGATATCATTTTGGGTCTATTGATATATATTGTCCATGGGATGTTCTGAACCATGTGAATGCACTTCAGGATAATCCGAATACCAAGCCGAAAAGTTATTGGGAGGATACCAGCCATAATGGGATTCTTCGGACATTTATTGAACTTGCGAACAGCGATGGACGTCAGGATTTGGCAGTCAATGATAAGTTTGAAATCCTGTTGTACGGCGGATGCATAGAGGAAATCATTGAACAAAATTTGACATACGATACCCTTCATTCTTCGGAATCAAATTTATGGAGCCTTTTATATTTAACAGGGTATTTAACACAGGCGGAACAATCCGATCCGCAGGAAGGCCCGGGAGTGGAAAACAGCAGATATTTGCTGAAAATTCCTAATGAAGAAGTGAAGCTGATTTTTAAAAAAACAGTGGTGGAATGGTTTCGGGACAAGGTAGCTACAGTAGACCGCAGTGATTTGTTCCGGGCCATGTGGGAAGGAAATGCCAAAAAAGCTACTGTTATTCTTTCGGATTTGCTTTTCGATACCATAAGCTACCATGATTATAAAGAAGATTTTTATCATGCGTTTATAGCCGGTGTTTTTACAGGCGCAGGTTATTACGTGGAATCAAACAGAGAGCATGGAACAGGACGGACAGATATTGTCATCAGAGACAGGAGTAACAGGCGGGTTATGCTGATAGAAGCGAAGCGGGTTGATTCTCCGGATTTGCTGGAAGCCGGCTGCCGGGATGCGGTAAAGCAGATTGATGACAGAAGATATGCCGCAGAGTTTGTGAAAGGTTACCGAACTGTCATTTGTTATGGGATTGCATTTTGTAATAAAGAATGTGTTGTATTAAAATTGGGGGAAGCAGCAAATTAATACTGTCTGGAAAAGAAGCCGGCCATTTGCCTGAAAAGGGATATGGCCGGCTTCTTTGTGTCAATATCAGAGGAAATGGAAAAGCGCAAATATTCCATTCCAGACACGTTGAATCCATGTCCTGTATCTATGTATTTTGCTAAAATAAAGCCATACAGAACAGCGCGCCGGAGCAGCTTTACACTCCGGCAGGCACGGTACATGCGTGCAGAAGGGAGAAGGTATGAAAAGAAAACTGACAGCATCTATTCTGGCGGCAGCATTGGCTGTTTCAACAATACTGGCAGGCTGCGGCGGGGCGGCGGACGGCGGAGAATCCAAAGCGGCCCAGTCCCAGGAGGCGGGAGAAGAAGCACGGAGCGGGGAAACCGATAGTGCAGAATCCGGGCCGGCAAAGACAACAGCCCAGGCGGATACGGGAGAGGTTCCCGGGGAACTGACCATCTATACTTATTATGCGGACAGCGCCATTGCACAGGTGGACAGGGCACTGGAAATTATGAAGGAGACATATCCGGATCTGAAGATCAACATCGAACACAGGACCGATTCCGACGGCAGCGTTCTTAAGACAAGGGCGGCAGTGGGGGAACTGCCGGATATCTTTGAATGTACCGGACAGCTGACCGATATCCTGATTAAATCGGGGGATCTGGCGGAACTGGATTCTGTAATTGAAGAAACGGGGTTTTTTGACAAATATCTGGAAGGGAACTTTGATGTAAAAAAATCGGCGGACGGCCATTTCTATGCTATCAGCTCCACGGTACCGGAGTGCTGTGAAGTATTTTACAATAAGGAAGTGTTTGAAAGGCTTGGCTTGTCGGCACCTCAAAATTATGAAGAATTCAAGGCCGTGGTGGAAGCGTTGAATGCGGACGGTATTATCCCGCTGGCGTTGTTTGCCCAACAGAAATGGCCGGGGCTGCAGATGTTCGATATGGCTGTGGTAGGGGAAGGACAGCCTCTGGGGCTTACAGGGCTGGAGGACGGAAGCACCAAAATTACGGATCCGGAATATCTGGAAGCAGCCAAAAAGCTGAGTGAACTGACTTCTATGGGTCTAATCGGCAAAGGCGCCCTGAATACCAATGCCAGCCAGGCTTTTGAACTGGTGGAAACCGGACAGGCGGGCATGCTGATAAACGGCAGCTGGTTTTTTAACGACGCGGCGGTAGGCGGTTACGGTGACAATATCGGATACTTTGAATATAATCCGTTTACCGTGGCCGGCAAAGAGGAGGATACACACTGGACGGAATCCGGCGGCACCGGTTCCATGGGCGGCTATGCGGTAAGCGCCAAAGGAAAATATGCGGAATACTCCAAAAAGGTTCTTTTAAGCTTTCTGGAAGCGAGAGACATTGCCAATGCGGAACTCGGATCCTTAAGCGTGCTGAAGGAAAAGGTGGATCCTGTGGAAGCACGGGCGCAAAGCTACCAGCACTATGCGGATAACCTGGATAAAATCCAGTCAACCACAAAATTTGAATGGTCGCTGAACAATCAGGAGCTGATTGTGGCACTGGAGGATACCTGCGAACTTCTTTTAACAGGACTGATTACCCCTGAGGATTTTATAGCGGATCTGGAGGAACAGATCGCGGAAGCGTTAGGCCAATAATAGAAGGAAGAAAGGGGGAAGAGATGAATCCGTTATTTCGAAAAAAGAAAGCGGCGATGTGCCTGTTTACGGCTCCGGTAATTATCCTGTTTTGTCTGATTATCGTTATACCGCTGGCGGAATCGGCGGCAATGAGCTTTACGGAATGGGATGGGGTGAATGAGGCCGTATTTACGGGACTGGATAATTTCAAACGGCTTTTTACATCGAGAGATCTGAAGGTTTCCATCCGTAACAGTCTGCTGTATTCCGGGGTGCTCACCGTATACCAGATAGGGCTGGGAACCTTATTCGCTTATTTTCTGGCGAATTTTAATATAAAGGGCAGACGTTTTTTTAAAGATGTTTACTTCTTCCCGGTGCTGCTGTCCGTGTCGGTGGTGGCACAATTGTGGATTTCCGTGTATCACGGGGATTTCGGGCTTATCAACCAGATGGCAAGGCATCTGGGGCTGGCCTGGGAACAGAACTGGCTTTATGAACCGGTAAAAGGAGTGATAGCTATTGTCCTGGCAGAGTCCTGGAAAGGCATGGGGTATCATATGCTCATTATTTATGCGGCTATGAAAAACGTGCCCGATGTCTATTATGAAGCCTCCTATATTGATGGGGCGGATAAACGGCAGCAGTTTTTTCATATTACGCTCCCGCTTACCATTCCTACAATAAAGGTATGTGTGGTTATGTGCATCACCTATGGTTTCCGGGCTTTTGAAATGATTTTCCTGATGACGGGCGGAGGTCCCGGAAATTCCAGCTATACTATGCCTATCATGATGTATAAAGCCCTTTTCGGCCTGCAGAAATATGGCTACGGCAGCGCAATCGCAGTGGTCATCGTGATAATCTGCGTGGGAATGATGCTGGTGATCAATAAGCTCACAGAACGGTTTGACGGACAATACTGAATCGATGGCTGCGTTTGGCAGGGAGGAAAGTAAGAATGGAACATAAAAAGAGAAGGTTCAGGCCCGCGTGGATCCCGGTCTATTTGCTAATGATCCTCTATGCGGTAGTCTGTCTCTATCCGGTCATCTGGATGGGGTTTTATTCCCTGAAAAATAACGAAGAAATTTTTGTCACCAACCCTTTCGGGCCGCCTATCGTACCCCAGTGGAGCAATTATGTGAAGGCGGTGACCCAGTTTGATATCCCCCTTTATTTCAGGAACAGTATTGTGGTATCCCTCACCGCTATGTTTCTGGGGATCCTTTTCTGCCTTACCTTTACTTATGTGGTAGCCAGGGTGCGGGTGCGCACGACAAAAGCTCTGCATTCCCTGGTTATGGCAGGTATGTTTATACCCATACAGGCCGTTATGACGCCTCTGGTGGTCATGGTGAAGAACCTTCATCTGACCAATACCTTATGGTCGCTTATATTACCGTATACGGCCCTGAGTTTTCCGTTCGGTGTGATGGTACTGTATGGATTTTATCTCACCCTTCCCCTGGAACTGGAAGAATCCGCATATTTGGAGGGGGCAGGTTTTATGAGAACGTATTTCAGCATTATCCTTCCGCTGATGAAGTCGGCTATTTCGGTGCTGGTGATTTATCAGTTTATGTCCCATTGGAATGAATTCAGCCTTGCGCTGATTCTGATTACCAAAAATGAACTGAAAACGCTGCCGCTGGGGCTTGCCGGATTTTACGGACAGTTTTCCACCGATTGGGGGCCAGTGGGGGCGTCCCTTGTCATTGCCAGCTTTCCGGTCATCCTTTTGTATATCTTCTTCAGCAACAAGGTAAGCGATGCGTTTGTATATTCCGGCATGAAGAATTGATGGGGGCAGATAAAAAAAGTTTGGTGTCCCCCGCCCCTGCTTCCCTGTGCGGCCTGCTGCCCTGC